>JAUWBM010000003.1 GCA_030601705.1 Thermoplasmatota archaeon | reverse complement strand
GTCATAGTTTTTCTCCTCCCTCAAACTACAATTTCATAACTGCTATTGTTTTAATAATCTATTAGTTTGATGTATTTTGAGATATTATGGTAGAAACCTCAAAATATCTTTGGTTTAATTTTACATTTTAGGTTAACAGGGTTGGATAATAACTTATTATCGGTAAAAGTGTATTCAAATCTCGTCTTGTCTGATATATCGTTTTAGGAGTACTAATCTATACGTTTAGTATAGCACCCTTCGGCGGATTATTTAAGAGTTAAGATTTCTGTTTTTTAAATCGTAATCTTTATAAGAAGTCTTTATATACTTCAGGAAGGGAAATTCCTTTTATGGCAGATATAAAAATTGAGAACGTCGTAGGTTTTACTCAGATTGCAAAATCGTTGGATCTCGGCAAGTTAGCAGAAGTCATCCCCGATTCCAGATACAACCCTGAAGAGGTTCCAGCTCTTATTATACATTCTGAAAAACCTAAAACTGTTGCAATGCTTTTTTCCAACGGAAAAGTTGTTTTTACAGGTCCAAAAACTATGGAAGACGCCCATGAACTAACAGAAAGTATATGTGAGAAATTAGACGGTGTCGGAGTAAAGCCATATAAACAATTAGATATAAAGATACAGAACATAGTTGCGTCAACAGATATTAAAAAAAATCTTAATTTACGTTCAATTGCAAATTCATTAGAAAATGTAGAATATGATCCTGAACATTTCCCAGGGTTGATTTATAAGCCGGATGACCCAAACGCAGTTATACTTCTTTTTGATTCGGGAAAAATTGTTTGTAACGGAACAGAATCGGAAGAAATATCGACCGCTATAGATAGAATGACGGATAAACTCTCGTCTTTAGGAATATTATAGAAAGGATGAAAAAGATATGCCGGAAGTAAAAGTAGAAAACATTGTAGCATCTACATCTTTTTCAGAAAAATTGGATTTAGACGTAATAGCACAATCTCTAGAAGAAGCCGAATATGAACCAGAACAGTTTCCCGGATTAGTTTACAGATTGGCACATCCAAAGACTGCGACACTTCTTTTTAGAAGTGGAAAAGCCAACTGTACCGGTGCTAAAAATATCGAAGATGTGAGAGCCACTATAGCTATAATCGCAGAAAAGCTGAAAAAATTAGGTGTAGATGTTCATAAGGATCCTGAAATAGTAATACAAAATATTGTAGCAATATCTGATCTAGGTGGAGAGCTTAATCTTAATGAAGTTGCTATGGCTCTTGGTTTAGAAAACGTGGAATATGAACCTGAGCAGTTCCCAGGACTGGTCTATAGGATAAGAGAACCTAAGGTGGCTATGCTGCTATTTGGCTCTGGTAAAATAGTATGTACTGGTGCGAAAAAGATATCAGATGTATCTCTTGCAGTAGATAAATTATCAAAAGAACTAACATCGCTAGGGCTTATACACTAGTAAACTCCCCCTCCTTTTCTTTTTCTAATCCCTTTTTTTCTTCCCACAAAACCCAAACCATGCAAAGGACTGTAGAGATGAAATCAGCACACTAATTGGTTTTAACAGAAGAAAAATGATCTGGTAAGCCGCCGAAGGGATTCAGGCACTGATATACAAATCCCCAAATATTATATACTAGTAACCTCTTATCCCGCCCGATAAACCATGGTAAATTTGAAAAATTTGAAAAATAGATTTCTAACTGCAAAAGAAAAACTGAGCGAGTCCGATATATTACCAGCAAACAAAGAACACATATTTTCCTTTATAGAGCAATTGGTGGCTGAGGGGCTAACACACCACAGACATATAAAATATATCTATACTCTCAAGAAGCTATCCCAGATGCTTGAAAAAGATTTTTCAAAGGCAAATAAACAGGACATCAGGAGGGTATGTAGCATAATCAACAACTCTGATTTTAAAGAGTGGACAAAACATGATTATATGGTCGTCATTAAACGCTTCTATAAATGGTTAAGAGAGGAAGAAGGGCAAGAATTAGATAGAAGACAGTACCCTGATGAGGTGAAATGGATTGTAATTAAAGTCAGAAAATCCAGAAAAAAATTACCTAGCGAATTGTTTACCGTAGAAGACATCAAGAAATTAGCAGATTACGCCAACAATTTAAGGGATAGATGCCTTGCTTTACTGCTCTATGAATCTGGAGCACGGATTGGAGAATTGTTAGAATTAAAGATTAAAGACATTGAATTCGATAAATATGGGGCATTGATAAACCTCTTTGGTAAGACTGGAGCAAGAAAAATAAGAGTTATTGCATCTGCTCCGTCCATAAGTAACTGGCTATTGGAACATCCAAAAAGGAAAAATAAAGACGCCTTCTTATTTTGCGGACTATGGGCAAAAAACAGGGGGGAAGAACTACAATATAGACATGTAAATCGGTTGTTAAAAGAATTAGGGGTAAAATCAGGTATAGATAAGCCTCTCAATCCCCATCATTTTAGACACAGTAGAGCTACAGAACTTGCAAAGAAACTTACCGAAGCACACCTATGCCAGTATATGGGCTGGGTTCAGGGGAGCCAGGAAGCTGCTACTTACGTGCATTTAAGCGGAAGGGATACAGACAGAGCAATCCTCGAACTACATGGACTAGTGGATGAAGAGAAAAAAGAAAGCAAATTTAAAGCTATTAAATGTCCACGATGCGGTATTAAGAACGACCCTGCTGCAAAGTTCTGTAGTGGCTGTTCTCTGGGTTTAGATGAGCAAAGCGTTATGGAATATGACCAATATAAGGAGCAAGCTATCAAACTTGGTATGAATATATTTAATACTCCTGAATTTGAAAGGTCTATGGGAAACATGTTATTAAAAAAGCTACAAGAGATGGAGGAAAAGATACAAGAATTAGAAAAAATGAGAAATTAATCGTTATATTCATGTATGAAGCCCCTAAAATCGAAGCACGATGCCGATTGGTGGGCATTCTTTATAAAATTTGCTCCATAGTCTTTCTATGATTTCTTTGAATTCTTCTCTGTGTTCTTCAGGTACATCAAACTGAATTTTCACTGGTTCGATTTCGTCTCTAATCCGTAATGGATGTAACAGTTTGTTTTTAACAAGTTTTGATTGCCATTTTCTGATGAGTTCTACCACATGTTCATTCTTGATTTTTCTGCATTCATCATTAACGATGATTTGAAGTTCTTCGTCATACATGGAATTGATATATTGGTGCAATTTCTTGAGCAGGGGTACAATAATATCATCCAGACCTGGATTGGATTTTTTGAGTCCGTATATAGAAAGATGCCTTACACTCACCATTCCTTCTTTCGTTTCTTTGTATGGCATTGTTATTGAATATATCGATTCTACTGGAGAGTCATGAATCAGTCTCAAATCCTCATATTTAAAGATATAACATAATGGAAATTGTTTCGAATAAACATATCCTTCCCCCTTTTTAACATGTCGTAAAAATCCGATATCACACAATTCTTTCAAGTGATTACTGACGACTTTATTGCTCGTTTTCAATATATCCTTGAACTCTGTAAAGCTGAGAACTTTTTTCCCCTCTTCTCCAAATTCATAGGGCAAAAGCATCTTTTTTGCCCATGGCTGACTGAGCACCATAGAGATATTTTTTTGTTTTATTATTTTCTTTCTCTTACTTTTTTTGTCAGATAACGTCATAACAATTTACCATCTGGAAGTTACCCAAATAAGGAAACCATACTATATATTCCAGTAAGCATCTTTATTGTTAATATGCTTATTGAAGAAAAGCGAGAACAGAAAATTCGGAAATTTTTATTTGAAGAGGACTTATGAATTTTTTAGATTTTAAAAATTTTGATGATTTCAAAGCAAAAACAGGTATGCAAAGGACAGAAGCAATTATGTTTCTGTTAAATGAAATTGAAAAAAAAGAACGCAAGCTGGCTTGCCAAAAAAGAGGGAAAAACGATGCTTCGTAAATCTATGAAGGAAGTATGTAATGAGTATGCAACATCCGTGGCACTTGTGACAGAAGTGGGACGTATGTTATGCATTTCTTACATACTTTTGCTCCTGCTTTCATGTTTTGTTTTTAGAGAGGGGGATAGCAATTGAAAGAAGGTAGCGTTCGGGTTTCCCTAGTTCTTAACGATGAAAAGCAATTCAAGAGGTGGAAAAAATACAAGACTGCAAAGGGTTATGGTAGTTTCTCTTCGATGGTACGAAATACTGTTGAGGCGGCTATTAAAAGGGAGAATAAACCTGATAAAATAATGGAGCCAATACAGGACGCAATTAGTGGTCTCTATAAGCTCCTTGAGTTAACTCATGAAGAAGTGGAAATTTTATCAATGCGTCTCTTAGCTGATAAGGAAAATAATTCTGAAATTGTTAAGGCAGCAAGAGAAATCTTGAAATTATTACCATCGGGGGAAAATAAAACTTTTTCTGAATTTGTCGGTATGTTCAACTATAACCGAAAAATAATCAGTGGAGCACTCACTTTGCTTATCGATTTGAAGTTGATTGGAACTCGAAGAGGGGATAAGATGCAGAAGGAGGAAAAAAATGAAGAGAAATAAATTTGTCAGGGATAACATCCTTAGCGAGGAAGAATTTAGGCAATTGATGAAAGCATGCGAACAGATTGATAACTCGATTGCAAATAAGTACCTCGTATTAGCAATAATGGGGGGGTGCAGTCCCTGGATTGAGAGCCAGCGAAATAGCACATATAAAGGAGACTTGGGTCGACCAAAAAATTCTAAGGAACAAAATAAATTGGGAGGGGTAGAATGAGGAAAGGTAGGCATTCCAAGGATGATGCTCTTAGTGAAGAAGATTTTAATCGATTGGTGAAAGCCTGCGAGTTGACTAATAATCCGTTAGTGGACATGTTTCTAGTTTTGGTGATGGGCGTACTTGGGTTAAGATGTGGTGAAATAGCACATATGCGAGAACGCTGGGTCGATTTTAAGAAAAAAATCATAGTAATACCTCCCTATGAACCATGTGCCTGTAGCTATTGTGTACAACTATTTGAAAATAAAAAAAAACGCAAACACGTCACAAAGGAAGAAGTATTGAAGGATATCACAAAGGAAGAAGTATCGAAGGAATATTGGCAACCAAAGAGCGAAGCCGGTGCCAGAATCATTCCTTTTGGATTTAGCCAAGAAATCGAGTGGGTTTTGAAAGAAGTAATGTCAAAGTATACGAAATGTCCATATACTACAAAGAACGTTAATCTTCGAATTAAAAACCTCGGGAGAGTAGCAGGAATAGATGTCTACCCTCATGCTCTTCGGGCAACTGCCGCCACCAAACTTGCATGGGACGGACTCCCCTCAAAAGCTTTGCAGGTTTTTGGCGGGTGGGAAGATATGAGAACTGTAGAAAAATATATTGCTAAATCAGGAGTTTTGGCACAAAAGGCAATGGAAAAACTATATGGAAAAAGCAGTCGCAGGTTGTTCGATTGTAATCCTAGGAGAGTATTTTACCAAACTGAATTGGCAAAGAAATTGCTGTTTAGAAAAGTACCTGAGGACGAAGAAGAATGGTTAAGACGATATCTTAATTCTTGATGTGGTCTCAAAATTTTTCGAGGGGCATTTCATACCCCTTTAAATTTTTCATAATATGATTTGAAACCATTCGTTTCTCCCATATATCCAATAGTAGTGCTTATACGACTATGTCCCATCATCTTTTGAATGAGAGTTATCGGTATTTCATCGTCTGCTGCATGGGTCGCATAGCTGTGACGGAGAATATGAGGATGAACTCTGTATATTTTTATCCCATCAGCTTTTCTCCCTATCACCTTTTGTATCCCTGCTTTTACAGCATTCTTGTGAACCATGTTGCTGATTGATTTTGGATTAAGGTGTTCTCCATGCTTAGAAGGGAAGAAATAGGGGCTGTTAGAATTGACGTAGCTCCTTCTCTCTTTATGCAACCAGAAATGAATCGCTCTGTCTAGTTTAGAGGAATATGGAACCCTTCTTGGTTTGTTTCCTTTCCCTATTACTCCAATGATTCTATTCTCTATGTCTACATTTTCAATTTTCAATAATGCGACTTCGTTAACTCTGAAACCACCAAAATACAGGAATGCGATTAAGAGAGTATCTCTTAAATTATCTGGAGCTTCAATGAGGGCTCTTATTTCGCCCTTAGTGAGTGCTTCTCTCTTCTGCCCCTCCCAAGTTCCTCTGGTATAATCATTAACATCTATATCATCCAAACAGGGCATAGATATACCCTGATACACTTCAACGTATCTGAAAAAGGAGCATATTATGAAGAATTTGCCGATGAGTGTAGATTTGGCTCTACCTCTCTGTGTCATATCGTTCAAAAATCTTCTTACGTCACTCTTCGTCGCATCTGTTATCGCTTTCTTGCCAAGGAATTTTGTGAAGGCTTTCAGGCATACTCTATGGTTCCTCACAGTATGTGGCGATAGCCTTGCCTCGCAGTCCTTTAGATGTTCTTTGATTAGCTGGTCTGCCGTTTTTTTAGTTTGCATTTCCATCGCCTCTAATCTTCCACTTTGATGGAGCAGTCAACTGCTTGATTCTTATTATTGCAAATTTGCCCTCTAGTTTTTCAACTCCTGATATAATTTCCTCCTGAGTATATGGTAGATAGTTCCCCATTTCAGGAATACTTAGATGTCCTTTATGGAGAAGAATCTCTGCAATGTCCTCAGCTACTTTCTCTATTTTGCTACCGAGCTTGTCAACAACGTAGTTGGTTCCACTTTCGGTTCTCTTTAGCCTTTCATCCATCTGTTGAACGATGCTTCCTATCATTTCCAGTTTCTTGATGATAGGGCGAAGGTTGAGCACATCAGAGCCATTGTTTTCATCAGCCTCATTCTCACCAGCCATGCGTAGGAACTGGCTGAGGCTACCGTGGTATCTTTTAGAGTATTCCTTGAACCGTTGATGCTGCTCCTTCGTTAGGACGATGGTTACTCTTTCAAGGTTGTCTCTCATGATATTACCCCAGTTGGAAGCATTGGTCCTATTCTCAGAAAAATATGCCAAAGCAATTGGACTTTGTTCGACTCATCCTGTCTGATATTCATTTTCTTAGCTAACTCCAGCATAGTAGATGACTTGATTACATCAAGCAGAAAATATTCTTCCAAGAGTTTCTCTATGGAGATGTGTTTTACTCCATGGAGACTTGTATCTTCGATGTCGAGGAGAATAATGCGTGTTCTGAGCATTGAAAGAACATCATATCCGTACGTGATGAGCGTAATACTTTCTTTCCTACAGTAATATAGTTCTCGCAGCAATTCCTTGATAATTTCTCTCTCCCGTGATTTACGGTTTGTAACCTTACGAACCAACATTGTTGGATTTCCGTAGCCGACTTCCCACCTACAAATGACGCAATGGTCATTCATTTGCAAAAAAAGAAAACACCAGGACTCTCTTTGTTCATTAGGCTCGCAGAACCATTTATTATCTATCATCTTCATCCCCATTCAATAATGCCTTTTGGATTCGTCTTATATGCTCTTCTATGTCATTCTTCAAATCATCAGAATGTTCCCTAATCTGAGCAATAGATTTGTCAACATTACTGCACTGTCTTTTGATTTGAGCGAAAACTTCCAATTTCTCAGATATCTGTTTGATGCCTTCATCTAATATCTTTACAGATTTTTGTTGCATGGTCGTTTCTGCGTTCAGTTTTAATCTTGCCCATTGATATGCAACATGCAAAAGCTCTGGAAAAAACGTTTCTTCCTCCTTGCTCCCCATTGCTATCACTGCAATGTTTTCTCTAAATTCATTGAAAATCCCAATCTTTCTTGGGATTCCCTCTTTGTATTTTACGACAAAAATCCCATATGATGCTCCACGGTTGCTCATGGCTCTTTCCATGGTTTCTATTATCATTGGTTGGGAAATATTCTCAACATCCTTTATTTCAAAAACAATTTTTTTGCTAAGCATATCTTTCAGTGATATTACGAAGTCACCTGCCATGCATCCAGTTATTTCACCTACTTCGTTGGTTTTTCTTTCTAGCTCGTCACCTATATGATTGCTGACAATCTCGCTGAGAATCTCTTCACATGTATCTTCAAATTCATATCCTTTTAATGGTGTAGAATTGATAACTTCCTCCTTAGCATCCTTTTTTACAAGCATATCCCTAATCTTGTTAATCTCTCCAAGGAGTTCTCTTCGTAATTTACCGAGAGGGGTATTTTCAGTCATGGGGTCAAAAATGCTCTCTATTTTACCATCTTTGTCGAAATACTCTGTGAGCAGATTAGATAATTTACCCAGATGACACTCTATAGCTGGATTAAACATTTTTTCAAATTTGGACAACATCATGTTGAACTCTTTTTCAACATAATCCACATTTTCTCCAATGCCCATCTGTTTCAGACCGAGGATACCTATTCTTAATGCACTCACCAGCCGTTCAGCCCTTTTTTCTTCCTCAACACCCTGTAAAAAACGATAAATCTCTTCCTCTTGAATGCAAATGTTAATTATCGTAGTCTTACCATCCATTCCTAACTTAACAGATGTCATATTTTCCCTCCAACGTTTTTCTTATGGGTTGCATTCTCCTTTTGTTTGTCATCAGCCTTGCGTTGGATTTTTTATTGTGTTTCATTTTTTCACATTCCAATTTTTATTTGTGGTTAGCTACCTAATTTGCTACCTATATGTATATTGGTCTTCATAGTATTTAAATTTTTAGGTAGAAGAAGATACAGCATAAAAAGTATTTAATTAGGTAGATAGTATTATATATAGCAAATGACTTATTCTAGTTTGATTACTATGGGATTTAAAACAACCGTAGCTAAAGCCTCTACCAAAACCAAGTCTCTTCGCACAACAGTTCCTGCAGGTATTGTACATCAATTTAACCTAAAGGAAGGGGATAAACTTGATTGGACTTTGAAAGCAGGAAAAGGAGAAATAATAATTATTGTAAAACCTGAAAAATAAGTGATAGTTAGCAAAAGTTGGACGAATCATAAGCTACAAAATCAAGAACTACTCACAGGAACATTGAAATCTGGCAACAATAGAGGCGAAATAGACGGTGAAAATTAAACTGACCATTCACCTCCAAGTTTTGCTGGGTCATAACCTCTTTCTTTCAAAAAAGGCTTAATCTCTTTGGTTGAAGGAAACTCGAAATTAAACTCCCTTCTCAAATTCAATAGCAGTTGTTTACCTAAGGATTCACGATATTTTTTTGATAAGCAAATGGCATACCAGTCTATTAAATCGGATTTAGTAATTATTCCCTGTATCCTTTCACTAAAAGGCAGTTGTTTCATAACCCTATCAATGGTGTCGGCTTCTCCATCAAGACAAACTAAGATTATCCTATCTGCACTTATGTTATCGGAAACGTCTTCAGCAAGTTCTTCGCTTAAACTAACATGCTTAACCTGAACCGCTGGACCGAAATTTGCCCACATGTCCAGTCCTCTATCCGCTGCATTAGTAACTCCAACCCTAAATAACCTGGCAGGAATTTCTATGGTTGTGTTGTCTTTGGAAAGCCCCAACACCATTTCTATGAAAGACTCAAAATCTTCCAAAATTTCTTTATCTAGATTTTCAATCGATAAACTAACTTTTACTCGCAGAGCACTAACGATTGTACTGAATAGAGCATAAACCGTTATCTCGTATGCCTTGTCAATGCTCCTTTTTAACCCTGCTGTCTTAGAAAACAATGACAAATATTCTCCCAAGTCAAATGTTTTGGTTGCCGCAGTTTCAATATAACTAAATGCTTCAAGAACCATGGATAATCTGTTTTGAAGTTTATGATAGATGTAATTCTCTACCAAACCCTTTTTTTTATTGTTAAACTCCGTCAATTCATTTAGAAGTTCAGGGGGCATAGCATTAGGTTCAAATAAATTATCTTGATATTTCTGGGAAGAGGTGGACACTCTTCCTATCAACCGTTTGGTTACTTCATCTCTCCATCTTTTGCTGATATTTCTATAAGTCTCTACTTGAGAAGGGTCTATATCGTCTCCATATCTATAATGATATAATATCTCAGCAATTTGGATTGGTTTGTAAAGATGCACCCTGCTTTTTCTTATTATTTTATCCAATGCCGATTTGCTTTTAATCACACATCACCGTCCTCATCGTTGTCTGGGATTTTCCATTTACAACATTCAATATAGAATGTAGCGGTTCAGAGTTCATAGCCTTTATCATTTCTTTTGCTACCGCCCTTATCATGGGAACAGGAATGCTGTTGCCCGCTAATTTCCTCAATTGAGTGTCTGATACAACTATTTTAAAATCCTTCGGGAATCCCTGTAAAAGTAATTGTTCTCTCGGTGTGAGTCTTCTTATCCCATCAACCAATAGGTAGTTGTAGGAAGCCCCTGCCCTTAAAGCACATGAAAATTCATGTATTCCAATATCGCCTGCCTTATTCTCATGCCAAATAGACGGTCTGGGAATTTCTCTTCCCTTCGTCTTCTCCTTTCTCTTTTTTAGTATCTGCTGAGAAACAAAATATTTTTTATGAACCTTTGAATGGTCTTCTATTATTTCTTTTAAAGGGATTCTCTTATCAAATGGCTTCGGAAAGCAAAAGGGATAATTTTCCTTGAAACCTACAATGATTACTCTTTCTCTCTTTTGAGGCAATCCATAGTCCAATGAATTTAAAACTTTCCAGTGGGTATGATAGCCCAATTGTTCAAGTTTCATACGAATCACTTTGAATGTTCTTCTGTTGTTATGAGTGACAAGCTGCTTGACGTTCTCCAATAAAAAGGCTTTCGGCTTCTTCTCTCTTAGGATTCTCTCGATTTCAAAAAATAGCGTTCCACGGGTGTCCGTAAAACCCAATCCTTTGCCCATAATGCTGAATGCCTGACATGGAAAACCCGCCAACAATATGTCATGGCTGGGTATTTTATCAGAAGGGGTTTTTGTTATGTCCCCCTGAGGCTTTTCGCCGAAATTCGCCTCATACATTTCTTGGGCGTACTTATCTAGTTCTGAGGAAAAAACGCATTCGCATCCCAATTCATCAAAGGGAATTCTTGTACCCCCGATACCAGCAAAAAGGTCAATAAATTTAATAGAATCCGCCATTGTAAATACTAAATAGTTATGCATATATTAAATTAATCGAAACATAAGTATTTGAGACGTGTTAAAGTGGTTGACACTTTTACCAAGGAACAGAGAAGCCAGATAATGGCTAAAATAAAAGGCAAGGATACAAAACCAGAAATTATTTTCAGAAAACTCCTATATTCAAAAGGGATACGATACAGGATACATTACCCAGTGGAGGGAAAACCAGATATCGTGATTGTTTCAAAGAAAATTGCGATTTTTATCGATGGCTGTTTCTGGCACAAGTGCCCTAAATGTTGTAGATTGCCCCGCTCTAATAAAGACTATTGGCTGCCAAAAATCCAACGGAATATCGAGAGGGATAAAAAAACAAATAAAGCTCTTAAATCCAAGGGTTGGAAAGTAATACGCATATGGGAACATGAAATTAAAGAAAATTCTCAAGGTGCGGTGAAAAAAGTCATCGATAGCCTCGGCTAAAAAGTTCACGATATGATTTTAATTTTCTAACGAAATCAATGTTTTCAGGATGTATTTCCAAAATTGTTTTTAGGTCTCCTACACTTATTTCTGAAAGGTATCTTTGAAAATTAACACGTATCAAGTTCTTGAGACTGAGCAGTTTTTCATCTATTTCAAAAATATCATTTCGGTTTATGGGATAAGGCAGAACATGGATGTCTTCCAAATCTACAGTTAATCTAGAACTCCTAGCGGTCATTCTGGAATGTGCTTTAGAAATTCCAATGATTGAACTGGCGTGCTCCTTTTTAGCACCGTGGACAGTTATGTAATGTAAAATTATGTCGCCAGGTCTTATCTCTTTCATCATGTTAATATATCTAGTCATCGCTGGTGCGTATAGTCCGCTTTCACCCGATATTTTCTTTTCGAAACGATATTCACTCGATATTTCAATCCAGGGTTTCATTTTACATTCTCTCGTTGAATTTGTCCACTCCTAAGAGGGGGCTTTAGCCGTTGCATTTATGGTATTTAAATCTAATGATTTTCTGCACTGTTGAATCTGCGGGTGTCGGGTGGTGACTGGTTCGGGTGGTGAATAGCGGGAGGTAAATCAAATACGTCCTGCACACACAACATCAATACATCTCTCAACCTGCTCTTTACAAATTAATTGATGTATTTCTTTTTCACAGTTAAAAGAATCTGGATTGGCGTTTTCTAATGCAGATAAGAATTTTTTAAGGCATGGATAGCAAATATAATCACCAGCAGGTTTACGAAAAATTTCGTCAGCATCGGTTTTTCCACAATTATAACACTTTACCATATTTTTTCTTAATAGAATTGTATATTATTTAAATTGTTGATTGTTCGGCTTGAAAACAAATACCACGCCATTTTCAACACACCAATATTCAACAGAATCCTTATAACCAATGTTTAAATAGGAATCTCCTGTTAAATTAGTGGAGAAAGAGGAATCAATATTGGATGAAAATAAGAATGGTTTTTCTGTTGGATTAAAGGAACTTATTGGAAATTTTACTCCCGCATATATAATTTTACTACTTGGATTATTTTTAATAAATCAGCTTAAAGATTTAATAACTGCTACAAGTTTACTTTTTTTGGCAGGGATAATTGCTATTGCAATGAGTGCGATTCAACCCTACATACTGAAGATTATTGTAAGACCAAACAAATTTTTAAAACATTATACAGACAGCTCTGTAAAAGAGGTATTGCAGAAATTTACACATAAGAATAAAAAGGAAAAAATTGATATTGATGCAACTACTCAAAATTTCAATATATCTTATTTATCCTATCTTAAGTCATCCGTGGATAAATTTTGGGAAAAAAGAGAAAAGCTACAAGGTCTAGAAAAGCGATTTTATGAAACTAAGGAAGCCCGCCTTTTTCTCTTTCTTTATCTTTTTATTTTTTTTCTCATACTAACTGGAGGTAGCATATATCAAAATGTAACAGGAAATATTATTTTCTTGAAAGTATATGATATTTCGAAAGAAATCAGCAATATTGAAAGCTATTCAATCTTGGTTTTTATTATCCTATTTCTAATTTTTCTTTTTGGATACCAAAATGAATCGGTTCGATATAGAGAAAGAATATATGAAGAAATACCTGTACTAGCAATAGCGAACCCAAAAAATAATATTACCTCAGTTGAGAATAAAATTACATTTTTAGAAAAAAATAAAGATAATATGAATAATAGTGTATACCTTGAGCTTAAAACTGAAATTGAACACGAAATTTATCGATTACAAAAACTTAATTTTGAAAAAAATTGGGTTCATTTTAAAGTCCATGAGAAGACAAAAATTGGAATGAAAGACATTCAGCAAATATCAGAGGATATAAGTAGAAGTACATTGGAGGAATCGGTAGTAAACGCAGTATTAAGAGCTTTTATATTACTTACAATAATTATGGGAGGACCGTTTATTTCTTATTTCTTCTTAGATTTAAATCCATTTATATTAATAATCTTGGTAGGGGTCAGTATAGTTACCCTTATCGGCATCACTATATATATAATGAAGTCAAAAAGAGCATACTAAAGAAATTATGATATTAGTAATATGAAGGATGTTAGAATATTTCTTAAATACAGGTTCTATATAGTATGGTGTTGACTATTCGGGTTGCAAAATCATTTAAACAAACCATTATATGTGTTTTCTGGTCTCCTCTTAACATGTATTAGTCACCAACTTATACAGTGGAAAACTTTGACAACTGCAGTTTTCTATCAAAAAAGGGGAGACCAAAATACGACAATAATCAGCTATGGCTTTGCCCTAAAATTAATGAGTTTGACTTTAAATAACATTTTTCAAAAAGCTATTAAACATTTTAATTCTTGCAATATACATGGTAAATTGGGAATATACGATAATTAGTATTAGACAAAAGATTATGAGCGATAAAGATGTAGGGGAAGCGAAAAAAATTCTAAATGACTTAGGTAAAGATGGTTGGGAACTAATCGAAGTCATACCTCTGACTTCAGCAGGTGAAAATGTAGGAACACGATTCTTCCTCAAAAGAAAAATAGGCTTTGTGTATTAAGTGCCAGTTGTGTATAAAGTAAGAATTCTGTGTAAAAAGTCGATTTATGAAGCTTTGTTGCATTGCCAGAATTTTTGGGTTGATAAGAATAATACCCTTAAAATCTTATATCTGTTTTAGTCAAAATCACAGCCACCGATTTCCTCAATGGAATAACACAATTCTTCTTTCATCTTAGTTGTAAGTGCTGTTCTAAATGATTTACACCAAGTACATCTATCGTCATGTCCTCGCCCCCTAATATTTAATTCGTATTCTGCTGGGTATTCATCTGGATTTCTTCGTTTAAACCATATTCTTGGATTTCCTTCCAAATGAACCGTTCCGTCAGTCCAGTTTCGTATTTCTTCAACTATTTTCCATTGGATGCCTGATATCCTCCACGTACAGAGGATGAATCTTCCATATTCTGGCTGTAAATATCGCAAAGTTGCCTTTTTAGTCATAGTCACCCAATTTATTTTTATCTAAAAAGGTCAAAAGTTTTTAGATTTTTCTAATACTTATTCATACAAAAGAGTTTTATTTCAACAATATCTACAGTCTCAATGAATTGAAATGAATATGAAGGAAAAAGAAAGAGAAGCAGAACATGAATTCAAAGAATGGCTTGACAAACACAATATAGCATATTGGTACATTCAACAAGATATTGAAACTTTTTCTCCATCGTTAAAACAATATATGACTAAACGACCAGATTTCATGATTCTAATTCCGAATCTTGGTTTTATCCTCATTGTTTTTAGTGATATTTCTTCAGCAATAAATGGTGGTTGTCTCATGATAACTTTTCATACCCGCCATTGTTCATGGGTTGGGTATTTTATTAGAAACTACCCAATCAATATGTACGAAAATAAAGTTTCGTAATACAATTCCCGAAACTGGTCTATATATTTCTATTTCACCTGAATCAATCCATCTAGACTCGGTATGAGGATAATGAGGGGGTAACCATGTAATAGACCAATATACATTTACTGCTTGACAAGTCATATGTGCTAAACTATAAAATCGTTTTAAATCCTTTATTCTGCCTATTACAAATCCAGAATAGGCATATCCAGTAATCATTTTTTTATCATTTTTCTCTTTGTCAGTAGAAGATATGACAATCTGTGAAAAAGTAGTTAAAATTATTATTATTGAAAAGAGTATAATTATTAGTTTTTTACCAATCATTTTTTTATCACCTTACAACATATAAGTAAATTGTTACCATGTCACATATAAACAAATTATTTAAATAATTTTTGGTATTGACTTTAAATTACCGCTTCTGACCTAAAATTCGATGTTTTCAGGTAATTTTAGGGCAAAGTTCCCTTTTTCGGCTTTGTGTAAAAAGTCCCACTTGTGTAAAAAGTCTATATTTTAAAACCCCAAGATTTAAAAATTCTGATTGTATTCTGCAAGGGGGGAGATATATATGGAACCAAAAGAAGTTGTTAGATACTTAATATCATCGATAGAACCAAGAAAGGAAATTCTCAAAGAAGTTTATTGTAGAGGGGTCAAAAGGGGAAAAAGAATTGAACATTGGATTAACACAGAAATGCTGGCAAAACTTTTGGAATTGAAAGAAAAAAATGAAGTTGAAAAAGCTGAAGGGGAACATTCATATCACATAAAAACAGGGCGAAATTTTGAAAAATGTGATTTGTGGTGGTCCAATAATAATAAAGAACACTGGTTAGAAGTAAAGACCATTAGACTCCACAATAATTATAATGGATTAAAAGAAAAATATAAAAGAAGAATTAAAGAAGATTTAGAAAAAATTGACAGGTTGAAACCGCCATATGATTTCCATCACCTGTTGATGGTTTTTGACGATGAATATTACTCAATAAGGAATTGGAGAAGAGATGTATACTCCCTTTATCAGCAATACAGGATGACAAAAGAAGATGAATGGAAATTTGATGTAACTCCTGGAAAAACAGTTCAGGCATTTTTGCATCATATAAAAAAGTAATGCCAGATTTATTTTCTGAGTTTTTTCCACTTAAACCTGATTTTATCTATGACGCCAAGGTCTTTTTGAAGGTCTTCTCTGTGTAATGCAATATTGTTCAGGATGATTCTCTGCCATCATTTTGGCTATATTTCCTGGCAATATTATCTCTTTACCATCAGGGTATCTCACTATAGCAACTCCACTCTCATGATGTTCTGCTAAAGACCTTTTGTATATTTTCATAAATTTATTCACCTTTTCCACTCTTTTTTAACTCCTCATCTATATTCACGTTACCCATCAGTATCTAATAATGCTTGATATAATTATAATCTGCGGAAAAAATCAATATTTTTTGCTCTCCTCTTTTTTGATAGAAAACCGCAGTTGTCAAAGTTTTCCACTATATAAGTTGGTGACTAATACATGTTAAGAGGAGACTGCAAAAAACAATAGTATGGTTTTTTATAAGATTTTGCAACCCGAACAAACAACAGAATTATATAATAATAACAAATTAAGAACCTTAAATGAATGAACATAGGTGGACTAAGGAAGAAGATAAAATTGTATTTTATTCATATAAATTTTTAAATAAAGAAGAACAAAGAGAAAGAGCAAATAGATTGAATAAGGAAAATGGTATAAGCGTTGGAAGTTTCAACATGCGGATTCTTAATTTTATGTTTCTTGATACAGGAAAGGGAAAAAGTCATTGTTCTAAGCAATCAAAAAGAATATATGAAAAATATAAGACAGCATCAAAAGAAGAATTTGGATTGAAAGTATAATTATACCTCCCGTTTTCACCACCCGAGTTAGTCACCACCCGACACCCGCCAATTCAACAGAGCGCAAAATCGAGTGTATTAAGAATTGTAAGAATAATCAGAATTGCATTTATTATCGCAAGCATTATGATTGTTTTTGTAAGGATAGATACTTCTGTATTATTATAATCGGCTCTTTCTCGGTTTTGTTCAAACGTAAGATATTGTACCCACTCAGGTACTTTTAAAGGACATGGGTCTTCCTTCTTTTCGACCATTTTTCCTCCTCCAAAATTAACACATTCTTTTTATTTCATCAACAACCTCATTTAGTTGATTTTGAATTTTATTAGCTCCGAATCTTCTAATATTCCATCCTTCCATTCTCAAATGTATATCTCTAAGAATATCATAATCTACTATCAAGGAATGGGCTTTATCACCATCAACTTCTATGTCGAATTTTTTACTATTAACAAACAATGCAAAATCCAGCCGATATGCTTTTTTATCCTTAATTTTTGTCCAATATTGAGGAATGACTTTGATATTATTCATCTTTAAGCTATTATAGAATTTTTGTTCAATGTTGGAATCAAAAATAATTTCAGATTCTTTTTTTGCGTCAATATAATTTACCAATTCTTTTAATATCCCTCCAGCCTCTGAACATATTTTTTTATTTCCTACTATTATCAATTCACTTCTAGCCCTAGTAATTGCAACGTTTATTAGTTGATTTGTTGAATGTATCCAGTTTATTGTTTTCTGTTTTATTCCTTCAGAGATAGCAGGTGAAAAAATTATGATATCTTTTTCATCACCTTGAAACCGATGTGTAGTTCCAACAGTAATATCTCCATTATTAATTTCATATAGATTATGTCTCTTTATTTTTTCTATAATCAAATCCATTTGAGCTTTGAATAATGTTACAATGCCGATGGAAATATTATTCATATCTAAACGTTGAAGTTTTTTCAGGACATTTATAATTTCATCTGCTTCTTCCATACAATAAGAACTCTTAAAACGTATTGTCTTACCTTTAACGTCAATCCAGCTAACTCTTTTTTTAACATATTTATTTGATATCAGTTTATTCTCATCTGTCTGTATATTTAATTTATTCTCATAGAAAAATTCATTTGAAAATGTGATTATATCTCGATGAGACCGATAATGTTCATTTAATAAAATTGGTAGCTCATTTCTATCTATTATTGTCCGTTCTGCTAAATCATATAGTGAATTCTTTGAATATGAAAAATCTAAAAATAAATTATCAGCGTTTTCAAAGGAGGCAATTCTTTTATCTTGTGATTCTCTAATCAGAGAGATATGTTTTAATTGTTTTGGGTCACCAATTATTACAACATGTTTTGCACGATACAGTAACGGGAGAGCAGAAGCGATATCGCATTGAGAAGCTTCATCAATAACTAATAAATCAAATAATCTATTTTCCAGTGGGAAACTATTTTTTGCTGACAGATTTGTTACAACCCAAACAGGTAAGAATGATAAAATCTCATCCATTTCCTTCTTATGGTTTGAATCTAATTGTTTCCATAGGTTATAAGGCTCAACGTATTTTTCTAACTTTTCTGAAACATCGAAATATCTTGAAACACTATTATGTCTCTCAATATCTATTCCTTTTATTTTTCTAATCCAGTAATCTTCAAATAAGGGTCGTGATAGTTTCACTCTTTTTTCATGCAATTCAGCAACTTTTTCAAATAAGTCAAAAATAGAGGGAGATTTAGTTAATTCTTTACTGGCTGATGTTATATCCTCTTGTAGAATATCCATTATTTTAAAGGTTAGAATCCATTCTAATGCTTTTTTAAAATCATCTTTTTCGGAAATGATGTTTCTGTCTAAATATTTCTTGAAAGGAGGCAGCATTTTATCATAATATTCGTTAAAAAGTCTTTGTTGTTTCTTTATGTATCTCCTTGGAAATAATAATTTCAATATTTTCCTGATAATACCTTCAGTATCAGCAAAAACATCCTCTATTTCCCCTTCTAATCTGAATTTATCAATATGAGAATAACTATCTTCCTTGCAAAGGAAAAAAAGGTCCAATGGAAGTTGCTTTGCAAGAGTATCTATTTCATTTTGTGAATTGTCTATGCGATTATTCAGTTCAGACATTGAATCAAGATTCATATTAATTGATTTGATTTCTTGATTAATATCATTAAGGAGTTCAATTTTTTTATCATTATCTTTCAGTAGCTCTATGGAATCTTTCCCATTTAGCAATTTTTCAATTTTTAATTTTGCCTCCCTACGATGTCGCTTTGTACCCATTCTGATAACTAAATCATGGGATAGTATTGAATGAAGTTTGTCAAGTACAACATCAACAGCTCTATTGTTCTTACTTGAAAATAATATTGTCTTATCATTATAAACAGCATTTGCAATGATATTGAGGACCACTTGGGATTTTCCTGTTCCAGGCGGACCAGTAATAACAGTTATGGGTTTTTCTAAAGCATTTAATACGGATTTCTCCTGTGAGTTATTCGTTTCAAATATTTCTAAAAGAGGTTTATCTATAGTTTGAGTTGTTGAATCAGAATTATAATCTAAAAAATGACCCAAAGAGCTTGATTTGATTTGATGATAAGATATTTTTTTAAGTTTTTGAAGTTCTCTTATTAAACCTTTAGTAATACCAGTTCGCTCACCAAAATATATCATAACCTTATTTACAAGATGTTGAAATGGTTTAATTTCTAACTCACATGTTTGTAATGTGGGCGAAATATTTTCATTTTTAAGGTGTAGTAATTCCAATACCTTTTCTAATTTTATAATTATATTATCTTCTTCTTCTAATTCAATTTGGATTTTTTCAATTTCTTCAATTTGAAAACCATTTTTCTTCAATATATAATGGTTAAATTCGGGGGTAACTGATTCTTTTGTAAATATGATATTATTATCTTTTTCTTCGAGAAATATTTCTATGAAAAAAATTGGACTTACATCTCCATTTGAGTCTATGTATAGAGGATATCCATAGAACATAGATTTATTCTTTTGAGTAAGTTTATAATTCTGAATGAAATTTTCAATTTTCAAAGATTTTGTTATTTGTATTTGTTCTTTTTTGGCTTGAAATAATTCTTCATTCTTTATGATATTTGAATGGAATTTTTTACCATCAGACTTTAAATTGAAAGTTAATGATAGCATATCCTCCTTTTCCAGACAAGAAATATAATAGTTAAGTAGAGAATTAAAATGCTCATTGGAAATTGATTTGTTCATATTACTCTCGCTAATTATTCATCAATACATCTGAAATTAAGGCAACAAAAAATCCTATTACTAATGATACGACATTTTCTTTCACTAATTAAAAGGAAATTTCCTTTTTTCATAACCTTGCCTCTTTTGCCCCATTTTGAATCCTCGTATATAATTTAAATGTTCTGATGATTTTTTTATTGTAACAGTGGTCAGTATCTCACCTGGACAATTTTTAACGTATCTGGACAACTCTGGGCAGCACTAATCAACAAATATTAGCATCATGCGACTTTGAGCCGTGCAATGATTCTGCTATGGCTGTGGTCTATACCTGGTTATGTCAAGAAGAATCTGTGATTAAGGGCAATCCTCTATATTACTTAACTACGCTTCAGTGTATTCAATGTCACCCAGTGCAATCCCCCAATACTTCGTCATAAAAGTAATTGTCTGGAATTGGAGAAGGTATACAGAACTGGGGAGATTTGATAGAATTGGCGATAGGTTCAGCTTATTGTTAAGACAATTTACACAGTTAATTCCCCACAGTACTTTTTCACAGAACCCTAGAATGCAAAGAATTAAGTAACAATAAGCAGATTATAGATACATGGATAAAGAAGAAAGATTAGAATATGTACATAATTTCATTAGAAATAATTACATATTCAAGTTATATCAAAATAACAGTCAAGTTAAATCTAAAGAAAAATAATGTAAATTTTAAAAAATTTCATTGTGGGAGGAAATAAATATCTTATATTCTGCTGATGATAAAAAAAGGTATTCTAATAAGGAATATAAAAAATTTTATAATTTAGAAGATTTTAAAGACCCAAGAGATGAATATTATAGAGATTACTGCAGAATCATCCACTCACCTTCTTTTAGAAGGTTACAATGTAAATGTCAATTGTTTCCAATTGGAGAATCGGATTTTTTTAGAAATAGGCTAACCCATTCATTGGAAGTAGCACAGATAGGAAAAGTAATTGCATCATTTTTGAATAAAAAACCTGAATTTATCGAACATGAAAAAAAATGTCATGAAAAAATCAATATTGAGATTGTTGAAATTGCTGGTCTTGCTCATGATTTAGGGCATCCTCCATTTGGACATCAAGGGGAGAAAGCTCTGGACGATTGTATGGCTGAATATGGCGGATTTGAAGGAAATGCACAAACATTAAGGATACTTGCTAAAATAGAAAAAAAGGAAAAAAAAGGAGAAAACCCTGATGATTTAGGAATAGAAAATGGTAAAGATGAGAGACATGGGTTAAACTTAACTTATCGTTCTTTAGCATCTATACTAAAATATGATAAGTTAATACCTTTAACAAGAAATAAAAAATTATCAAAAAAAATTTTTAAAAATCACTTTGAAAAAGTAATTACTGAAGAAATTAAAAAAGAATATGAAAATAAACTTAAAAATGAAAAACTGAAAAAAAAGATTGATACTGAAATAAAAAAAGCAAATAGTTTGATTGATGTTGAAAATATTGAGAAAACATTGAAAAAAAATGGAGTTATATATGATGAGGGCTATTTATGTGAACCATGTTTAGAAGAACTGAAAAAAACTAAATTAAGTAATGGTTTGGAAAAATATAAATTAAAAATTATTTCAGCTTTGAAAAATTGGGATGATGGAATAATAAAAAGGGGATACTACAAATCAGAAGAAGAATTAGTAAAAAAAATTAAAAAAAATATTATTAAAAATGAAAAGCAGAAAGATTTTGAAACAATTGAATGTCAAATAATGGATATTGCAGACGATATTGCATATTCTACTTATGATTTTGAAGACGCCTTAAAAGGAAATTTTATCTCATTATATGATTGTCTTGCACCTAAAGAAGAAGTGGTTGAATATATGTATAAAAATTTAAATAAATGTGGAAAATTGGTAAGAACTGATTATAAAGACGAGGATGTAAAAAATATTTTTATGAGAATTTTTAATGAACCTTTGAGCTTAGATGATTTTAAAGAATCATATCAAAAAATTGACGGCAAGGAAGTACCTCCTTTAGTATCATCTCTACTTTTTTATGAAAGGGCTAATACATTTCAGTATAATGGGTATGAGCGTGTAAGATTAACATCTAGTTTAATTGCAAGATTTGTCACGGGTGTTTATATAGAAGAATGTAGCTTCAATCCTTTAATGTCTATTAACTTAAAAGAAGAAATAAGAGAGGAAGTTGAAGTTTTAAAGAATTTTGTATATAAAAGTATAATATCATCAAATTTAATAAAAATTCCGGCATATAGAGGATATGAGATTATTAAAACGATATTTAATGTATTAAAAAATCCTGAAGGTAATTTATTATTGCCAGACGATTATAGAGAAATATATAAGAAATTAGAAAAGGAGGATAAAACACGTCTTATATGTGATTTTATTGCAGGGATGACAGACAGATATGTTTTAGAATTTTATGGGAGATTAATATCTGAAAATCCACAAAGCATATATAAACCAATTTCCTAAACAGCCATAACAAAACAGAACCGGCAAAGGGGCAATCTTTTATTCTATGTTTTCTCATCGACATGGGCATCACTTTTTCTTCTTTGTAAGGAGATACGTAGCAGCTGCACCAGCTCCAATACCACCCAGTATTCCAAGTACAAGCTTCACATTGTTCCAGAACTCCTCATCACGCTTTCTCTGGAGTTCAATTTGATTTTTCATCTGTTTCTTCCTTTCTACTTCAAGCAACTCGCTCTTTAGACTGTTGATGTATGCATCTATTCTTTCTTTGTCTTTTAAAGGATTTTTTATATCAAATGTGAATATTTGAGTGGCTTGAGGTATTAATTTATCGACAACGACATCTCTTTCAACAAACGCTAACATAGGTTTTCTACCCATATATGCCATGGCGGGCTCTATATACTCCACCCATTCAGAGGTTTTCCAATCTTTCCCTTTTTTCTCTCTTCTTGTTGCCAATATAACAATGCAATCAGAATCTTCAAGTTCGTTTCGAATGGTCTCAGGAGTTGGTCGGGGAGCAAATCTTGTTCGCCCAACTATGACGATGTCAAATTGATGTGCTCTCAAAATATATTCAAATATATCCACAATCATTTCATCCTCGGAACGAATGCTACAACTGAGAAACGCCTTGTACTTCCTCATATCTCACCACTCTCCCTTTTCTCCATAATACCACTGGATTAATTCCCCAACTGTGTACCTTTGAAGGATTTGCATAATAGCAAGAGGTATGTTTTTAATACTGTTATCAATCTGTGAGATTATAATATGTCTCTTTGCTCTTATAAGACCGTGGGGAAAGTTCTTGTTGAACTCATCCAGCAACACCTTGCCATCTCCTACATTTACCGTCATTGTTTCACCTCTCTCTGAGTAATATGGAGTCTCTTCACTTACAACCATTTTATCATCATTTTAGTAACAAAATAGATTATTTAATTTTATTGGATATGTAAAGTAAACCCACATCGGTAACATTTCTCAATACGTAAACACATTTCATTTTCTATCTAGCAGATATCAAGATGGAAGTTGAAGTTCGATATCGAACCAATCTTCTACATCTGTTAATTCGTGGTCTTTAAATCCATAAGTAAGTATTAGCTTTTCAGGCACTCTCTCTGGCGGTATCTCGTATACTATCTTCCGTAAATTTGTGGAATTTGGTGAGAAATCTTCACTCATACCTAAAATGTCACCACCGAAAACCTCCTCCTCTTCGATTGACGTTATATCCTCTATGGAATATGTCGTGTCGTTGACTTCTATAAACATCTTATGATAGTATCTATTTCCTTTATCATCTGTCAGACCTTCATTCCAAAATTCCGCAACCTCTAATATTCTATCCTCTTTGTTCTCAATTAACACTGATATGATTACGACCTCAGAATCATTAAGTAATTCTGTCTTAGTTACATTAACCAGAGACAAATTCACCCATTCTTGAGTAGTTACTTCTAATTCACTAGTAACTATTACATCCTCTACACTGAAATTAACTTTGCCTTCTGACACTGGAGTTTCTACATCATTCCAAAAGTTATCCCAATAATCATCATCCCAAAAATCATCATCCATAGATTTTTCTTGGCTTGATGGGAGTTCCATTTCAGGCAAATCAAACCAATCTTTTACCAATGTTTCTTTGTTTTCTCGGAATCCATAATCCAGTTTTAATCTCTTTGGCTCTCTTTTTATTGGTATAGTAAAAACAATCTTTTTCAATATCGTTGAATTTGGAGATATATCGGCAACCAAATCAAAGATTTCATCTTCATCAATTAATGTTAATTCTCCTACATAATGTGTTGAACCGTTGATTTCTACAAACATTTCTGCAAAGTAATTATTTCCCTCATTATCAATTAAACCACCCATAATTGGTGTGGAAACTGCCAACCATTTATCTTCTTTATTCTCTATTGTTATTGACACTATAATTAATTTACTCTCACTGGATACTTCAGTAACCCAAACATCTTCTATTTTAAAGTCAACTTTTTCTTCTGATACAGGAGTTTTTCGTTGAACACATCCACTCAACCCAACGGACAAGAGCAGAACGACTATTCCAAGTATTATGAGTTTTTCATTCATTTTTTCTTAAATTCCTTCAATCCTGCCAAGAATTTATCCACTTCATCTAGATTTCCAAAAAATCCAGCATAACCAGACCATTCTTCTGAATATCCTCTTATATATATCCATTCTTCTCGTTTTACAGGTAACAATCGTATCAGGTTATCTTCTTTTGTGTTAAGATATCTGGATAATCTTTTTATGTATACTTGAAATTTCAGCCCTGTATCTGGATTACTGTCCTTTGGAATCAAATTAAAAATTGCGAGTCGGCTTTCATTTATTTTTCCAGTAAAACTAATCGAACTCCGAGTAGTTCCACGCCCATCAAAGATTACCGATAGTCCATCTACAAGTTGGTTATATAGTTCTCCAACTTCATTGTTCTCTGCAATTTCCTCTAACTCTTCGTAATTTAAATTGGGCTTTCTTTTAGAAGATGCTCTAATCTTTGTTTTATATTCTACCTCACTTGGTTCAATCAAAAACACTCGTGCTAAAAATTCCTTTTCACCATCACGGAAGTACTGAAATGTAGCTGCATTAATACCAACACCATATGTATCAGAAAGATAGTTAATAATCCTCTCAGAACTGGCGTCAATCTCTGAACCCACAATAAGCATACTATGTTCTTCGTTGAGTGTTTCTGGTAACTCTATACCAAATTTGTTCTTGAAAGCCTCTTCTAAAGGTCCTTTATCACCAAGATATTTATCAGCAATCTCTGTTATCTTATCATTAGACAAATCCTTCACCCAAGAAGCATAATCAATCGTCTGGGCGGTTATTTCACGAGGAGTCTTATCACGCTTCAACTCAACGATAACAGAATCGCCTTTACTATCCAAACATAGAATGTCAATTATTCCACCAAAACCCGTCTCCACTTGTCTACCGATTACCAACAACTCGTTTGATAACAAAGAAATGTCTTTTTCAAGCCAATTTTCAATGCGTTCTTCTAAATTTAACTTTGCTTTTTTAATTTCTCTTAATTCGTCGTTATCAAGAATTTTCCATATTCTAGCATCTTCTGGCACAATTAAACCTCCCTTAAACTAACACGAGATAAAAATCCATATTTATTAGATGTTCGGCGGTATATCATCACCACTAATTACTGAAACCTTGCAATCATCACAAATAGCATTAAAATGGTGTTAGCCATCATTTTGGGTACATATTCATGCTTCACGAAGTACCTTTGTTATAATATTTCTGACGATTTCATCCTGCGTAATAACTCCAATGAATTTATCTTTGTGGTCAACAACTGCCAACATATTTACATTTACTCTGTCCATCTCAATTAACGCCTGCTTATTTGTTGAAGTTATTTGTACTGAATTTCTAATCACTCTGTCATCATTCAAGATTCTACCACTTTCAATCATTTCAACTACGTCGCTAGTTTGGAGAAGGTTTTTATAATCACTAACCTTCATGCATCCCTTAAATTTCCCTTTGGCATCAGTAAAAAGAATGAACCGAAATTTGGGGTATTCCCCTAATTCCCGAATGTATTCTCCTATCGCCCACTGCCCATAATACTCTTTCTTACCAACTACAAATGAGAGAGTAGTAGGATGAACCTGTGAAATTCGACTTCGAAGTTCATCGAGCCCCCCTTTCTCCCTAACAATAGCCTTATCTATTTTCAATGTCGTCTCAGTTAAATCAGGAGAAACAGGTTTTTGTACTTCATCACGCATTGAAAGTCCAATTCCTCCAGGACCTTTGATTTCCTTTAACTTCCCTGAGACTATTAACCATATAACAAGCGGAATTAACGCAATAAATACATGTAGGGACTCTATCTTGAATCCAAGTTGATTTGTAAATAAATTCTCACTAGATATAATGAACAGAATTACAAAGAAAGTTAGCGAAATGACGACTGTTTGTATAATTACTTTGAATTTTGACATTATCCTCCTTATTTTTAATATTATATTCCCCAAATTTACCATCTCACAACATCTATCCTTTTATAAACACTATTTCCCCCTAATCGTTGTCCATATAATCCCAGCCAACTCCCTATATGACCTCCTGTTCTCCACCTCAATATCATAGATGCGTCTCCACATCCAACCTTTCCTTTGATACTCTTTTTTCATTGCAGGATAGAGGTAAAAATACCAGATGAGTGATAGCACAATCACGCCTATTGCTGCTAGGAGCTCTATGATTAATTCTACCATTTCCTACTCTTTTCAATCCAAGCGTTATCCACAGCTCCCCGCAACTCTACTGGCAAATCTGGTACTCCATCATGATAACCATCATCATCTTCCCACCATATTCGATTTTTCATGGTTTCATTAGTTTCCTTGTCAGTTATTTCAGCCCAAATCTCTGTTTTAATAATGCCATTTTCCGTCTCCTTCACCAACTTGTTGATTTCAATATTATAATCAGACATTTTCACATCCTCCAAATCTACAATTTCATTTCAACTTTTAAGAGATGGTTATTCATTTTTCTTTTTGCTTCTCCATTTCCTTTGGTATCACTGATATTATACCCAATAAGAAACCTGCCCTTCAATTGGATGTCCATGTGTTTTATAATTGCTACTTTTATATTCTCATTCAATAATCGGTAATAATTTATTTCCACATTTTGGACAGGTTTCCAATTCTTTTGGAATGACTTGGTTACAATAATTGCAGGTTCTTGAATTTCAATTAACTCTTTTATGTAAGCTATATTTTTGTTTTATTTCACTCTTTTTTGAGTTGAATATTTTATTATTCTCATTATTTTCTCTTTTAATATTAGAAGTTGAAATTATCTTGTCATCTATACTTGTCCTTGATACATATTTACTAATTTCATTTAGAAATTTGCTTTCTTGTGATTTTTGAGTGTAAATTATCACATCCTTTTTCGCTCGAGTTATAGCAACATAAAATAATCTTCTTTCCTCTGATTCTTTATCATCAATTCTATGGTTTTTTGCAACATTGAAAATTATAGAATCTTCAAGTTCACAAGGTAAACCGTATAATCCTTTGCAAACATCTAAAATAAAAACAGTTTTTGCTTCGAGTCCTTTACTTCCATGAACAGTCATTAACGGTATCTTGTTCTTGTTTGAAAATAATCTATTAGTATCTCTGGGGCAGTAAAGTGGTATGTTTCGTTCTTCAGCTCTTTTTAATAAAATATCCTTGAGTTTTGAATTAGATAACATCCTAGTAAGAACCATTATATCATTTGGTTTATGATTATTACTTTCACTATTAATGAGCTCTTGAATATCATCAAGACAGTTTTGAGCAATTTCCTCATAGTATCCCAAGAAGCCCTCCTTTTCATGGTTTGAAACAAATATCTGTATTCTCCCTTCTTCATTATTTTTTGCAATCGTTTCTTTAACAATTTTATCTGAATTATGATTGATTATCTCTATACCAGTTTCTACAACAGATTTATTGCTTCTATAATTTACCGTTAAATCTGTCCTTGCATTATTCCTAAAGAAATCATGAAAATTAATAAAATAATTTAAATCAGAACCAGAAAAACCTGCGATAGACTGCCAATCATCCCCAACACAAAATAATTTGCATGAGGCATTCTTTTTCAATAGCTCATTAATTAAGTAATATCTCTGTTCACTTATATCTTGGTATTCATCTATTAATATGTGTTCAAAAGTATCTCTATAAAATTCTTTATTTGTTTTTAAAATTTCAATAGCATCATTAATCATATCTTCATAATCAATTTCGTTTCTGTTAGCCAGTTCATTTTGGTATTTTTCATAAATATTAACAGCAATTTTGCCAAATGCTTTTTGAATCGGCAACCAAGATTCATCATCTAATCGTTTCCTTATATCATCAGGAGAAAAGTCATTAACTTTCGCAATTTTAACAAAATTTGAAATATGAAGGGGAATCTTTTCTACATATGCCTTACAATCCTTCCATACTTTTGTAACCAATTCATCGTATTCAATTAGGGTGAATTCAAACTGCTTATCAGGACATCTCTTTTTTAATGCATCAAGAAATCTTTCTTCTAATTTATTAAAGAAACAAGATTTATCCCCATATTCAAATGCTCTTGTCTCAATAAGAATATATTTATCTTGTCCATCAAACCATTGCTTCTTTTTATTCATCCCAATTTCATATCCATCGAAAATCGATATATCATCTTCATCTACTGCCCAATGCTCAAGATAAATATCATACTTGGGAAATAAAAAATCTGGATACACATGTTTTAGGATACCCCCCTCATCTTTATAGTCCATCTCATCTGGTGATATTTCATATTTAATATCGATGTATTCACCATTGAGCTTATGAGTTAAGAAAAAATTCATTATATCTCGTTCAGCTTCACTTCTAACTCCATAACCACTCAATGTTTTTATCCTAAGAGTACTTTGATAACTATAAAATTCTTCTTTTGTTTTGAAATCTGTTTCTACCCATATCTTTTCTTCAGAACCAATATAACCCATATAATTTATAACAAGATTTTGAAATTCCGAATTTTTTAACTCATTGCCATATAATTCTTTAAATAATTTTTTTCTTTCAAATTCATGATTTCCCCCTCCAAACAATTTTGGTTCGCTACCGTAATATCTTTCCAACAGCCCCCATCCAAATGCATGGAAAGTTTTAATCTTAACATTATTATGACCCCATCTTTCCTTTAATCTTTGTTGCATTTCCCTTCTAGCATCTTTTTGAAAAGCCAAAGCAAGAATTTTATCAGGTGAAACCGTATCAGGTTTTCTTTCAATAATATAAGCAATCCTATTGGTTAATACCTCTGTTTTACCTGAACCAGCACCAGCAACAACAAGATTATATTTATCATCGGTTATCACTGCAGTTTTCTGATTATCATCTAAAGGATAATTGGATGTCTTTAGAAGATAACCATACTTTAATTTCCTTCTTTCGACAAATTCTTTATTGAAGTTATCTATCTTGTCTCTTATCCCACTAACTTCTTTCTTTGAGTCCTCAATTAACTCAATTAACTCAGAACTAAAACAATCTTTATAAGACAATATCTTAGATATCCATCCAATACAATTATCACAATAATCTATGAGAGTAATTCTAACTGAATATATAAGGTAAGTATCATCTATTACAACATTTCTATATTTGCTTCTTATCGATTCTAATTCTTTTTCTATATCAACTCTTATTTCTTTCTCAAGTTTGTCCAACTTACTATTACAGTGTCTTAAAATAAAGAAACCAATAATTAAAGGAGTTAAAATATATCCGATTAATTTGAATTTCTTATATTTTTCAATTTCATTGATAAGCTCTATCAAGTCACTCTTTGAAACCGAGTTCTCCAACCTTTTCCTCCTCCAAAATACAATTTCATATCAGCTCTCAATCAAGATAAGTATATTCTAATGTGATTGGGTCTATCGCTATCTTTTCACCAGTTATATCGCCATCATAACCAGGATAACCGTAATCACCCGCAGTGCAGTCTACCACGATACACTTTTTTCCATCTATATTATAATAGGTAATGACATTATCTTTGAAATTTTCATAAAATGATGGTCGAAAATAGAATTCAAGATTAACTTGGACGGTAGCATCTCCCCAGTTATTATTTGATAAGATTATTCCACCATTGTTACCCAAGAATGAGCACATTTCTGTCAAAGATAAAATATTTTCTTCTTTACAGTCAGAGTAATGGGAAAAACTCTCTCCATCAACAAAATCATTAAAATCATCTCTAGATGGCACAACGTATAGGTCAAGTGGTTGGGATGATTCTATTGTATAACTTATGTTCAAGTAATCAGTATTATAATCCTCAACTGGAGTCCCATCACCTCCGTAATACCAATTATTATAACCATCAAGAACAAATGTTTTCTCATATGTTTGAATTACACTATCTCCCCAGTCCTCCTCAATTTGCTCTATTAAAGATTGCTCTACATATACCCAAAGACTATCCACATCTACATCATAGGCTAAAGAGTATGCGTGAGTATCTGTAAGAACTAGATATGTCTTAATACCGATATTCTCTAATAACGAATTAAATAGGATAGATAAATCTTCACAATCTCCACCACCTACTTGTATTGTGTCTTGTGGACTTTGGATGTATTCGATATCTCTGGGGTCGCTTACATAATTAAAATTCTCAACAATATAGCGATATATTTCATTTATCTGACATTCTTTGTCGTTAACTGGACAATCTTTAATGATTGAATTAGCATATGCTCGAATCTCTACATCACTTGTTACAATTTCACTCAAGTATGGCTCTGCATCTTCAAGGACATCATCTGTAAAATATCCATTGTTATCCCAGATATTATCATCAAAATAATCTTCATCTGTATTATTTTTGACTCCCTCTAAATCAATTATACCATATTGAAAGCCTGCTAATATTATAGCTACTATTACTACAACAGTAACCAAAATGACATATGCTACCTTACTCTTCTTTTCTTTACTTATCTTATCAGTAGATTTAATTGGTTTATCATCTGGTTTTACTGGTTTTGTTTCTATAGGTTTGGAAGGCTCTTTTATTCCTTCTAACCTCTTATCTATCTCATCTATAATTTCTCTTTCTTCTGAAATTTTATCTCCTCCCTTCTATACCTCAAATTTCCAACCTTCAATCTCTCCATAAGTGTAAAATGTATCTGATGTTGGTTCAATTAGTTCAAAATATCCATCATTATACTCGACTTCTACTATACAATGATTTACCTCTTGTGGATTAGTCATATGTTTTGAATCACAATACCAAAAATATACATCTAATCCATAGTTTTCTTTCTCTTCACCTGCCAAAAGAAGACTTGCCATTAAAATTGATGTATCTCCGCATTTACCTCTGCCTTCTGTAAGAGTTTCAGCAGGATATAGATAACTATCGCCAAGTCCAGAGCCATATGTTATTAACTGATTCTTAAGATGGACAACTTCTTTAACAAACTCCCTGTCAGTTTTTCCGTTAGATAATGTAGAAATTACATTTTTGAAAAAACTAGAATCTACATATTTGGTAAGGTCTTTTACTGTATAATCTTCCCCTGTATTGGTATTGTGCAAATGCTTATATCCAAAGGGTTCGGATTTCATAGCATAATAAAGATATGTGTCGATATCAACATTCCATTCTGGGATTGTTCCATCAACCTTTTCAAATCTCCAATGAACTGTCCCATTTTTTATAAGAGTCGATGGAGCATATAGGTTAGTATATTCTTCATAAATTTCTTCATAATCATCCAATAAGTCATTATAGCCATCTATTTGATTATAATAATCATCATTCAATTCATCATAGCGATTATCTAAATTGTCATAATTGTTCATTAGTGTGCTATAGTCCTCTTCTAAATCCTCTAAATTACCTTTATATCTAATATTGTCATTGTAGAAGTAAGCTGTTGTACTACCAAATGATATAGTAATAACAATAAGCACTATGATTACTACATAAAATCTCTTTTTATATTCCATTTTTCCTCCTCCAAATCTACAATTTCATAACATATACTCTAACCTTGTGGTATCTTCATTTTACAATGAGGACATTGAACAAATGGTTTATTTTTCAACGCACTTACAACACCCCATGGAAGAAATACTGCTCCTCTTACAATATTTCCAGTTGTACTTGTTGGTCTTTTAGTTTTGGGAGAAAACATATGTCCGCAGAAAGGACATTTTATTTCAGGTTGGAGTTGCCTTTTTCTTTCTGAATATTCCTGACATTGCATGCTACGACATTTATTGCAGATATAACTATCAACACCATATTGGCGTATAACTGCTTTATCAGTTTTTAAGATTCTAGTTCCACCATGTGAACCAAATTCCTTACCACACATAGCACATCTTGTCATATTTTTTACCTCTTCCAATAGACACGATTTGATATATCTTTATCTTATATAAATCCTATATGTGACAAATATTTTTTATATCAGGAGATACTTTATAATTTGGAGGCAACTCCATCTTGTATACATGTATGTCCTTCTGTATCGATTGAAAGGAGATTGAATCAAATGGAGATTAGTGCACGTGAACTGGCGATTCTTAATGATATTCTAAGGACTCTAATAATCCTAGTCTGTGTCTTGAAATAGAGGCACCATCTGATGTTACATGTATGTGGGAGGAGAGGTAAATCAGCTCTTATCTCTCCTGCTTCTGTAACATCATAATCTTTACTGATATCAATTGATAGTTTTTTAAATAAGGAGATGTTTTATGAAGCCTAGGTTATGGGAGGCAAGGTTATGAAAAAGCAAGTTATACTCGTAGGATTATTATCAATCTTTCTTGTAACGGTGTTAAGTGGTTGCATAGGTGATGAAGCAACAGCTAAAAGCAAGGGCGAAGAGTACCTGAATGAGAAAATTGATTCACTTTGGTATCACTTTGCGATAGTGGAGCAAGAGACATCTGTTTATGAATATGGTAAAGATGCATGGAGAGTAACCATTAGCGGAGAACTATACCGAGATTGGGAATATGTTCGTTCATTTTCTGAAAGTTGTTATGTAAAGAAAGAAAATGGAAAATGGCGTGTATCAGATACAGAAATACCTGCTGAACAAATAAATGATAGTAGTGAAGATAGTGATGACGATTTCTTTTTAGGATTAAGTGCCAACTGTTGTATAACTTTGTTCATAGTTTGGATTGTTGTATGTGTTATTTTCTTTTTGTTAATCCGAAGAGGATAAATTAATTCTGTGATGATTTGAAAGGTTTCTAATTTGTTTTTTACCAGACAAATACTCTTTCAACAGGATAAGTTAAGAGAGTACTTTTCTTCTTTACTTAAAAAGTTTATCTCAGTTGCTCTATTTTTTATCTCATCTAAAATATTTTCTTTTCGTGGAAGAGATAGATTCAATTTGAAAATTCTCCTATAACTCTCGTTTTCCCTCTTTAATTGAATTGGTATATCAATATATGCAAAAGCTTCTCCACTATAAGTTCTTTGTATTGCTTTAATAATATTATTTCCTGTATTAATTGGCAGACCGAATTCAAAATTAATATTTCGATAATGAAATCTGAAATTAACTCCTTCTTTGTCTTCTTTACGATATTCTTTAACTGCACCTCGTCTTATATTCCCTTCTTCAATATTCAAATCATCCGGATTAATCGGGTTAAAATGAAAATCTCCATCAGAAATAATTATTATTGGATAGATGCCATCCAATATTCCAACGTATGCAAAAATATTATTCATGGCATTTCTTAATTCTACATCATTGTCAAAATGTCTATCTGATATTCTACCTATGTCACTTATAGATATATTTTGTTTTTTATTATCATCAAAAATATCTTGTTCAATTAGTTCATTAACCCTTTTTATTATTGGAAATATCAATGAATTATTACTGAATGTGACTAAATAAATTCCTTGTGCCCATGCATAATCTTGGGCATCTCTAGTATAAGGACCAACGGAAAAATATGCACCACAATCAGTAAATCGGTCCAATAAAAATCCTTCAGCTTTCTTACCTCTAATGTTTACTGGAACAAAATAATTCTCACTAATATCTTTTATTACACCAACAAAATCTCTTATTTTAGGTAATCCTATTTTCTTTTTTTGATACCACTTAGCTTCCACAATCAATCTAATTGGATAAACAAATGGGATTGTAAATGCAAAAATTCCATATGAGTCTATTTTATGGTTTGCTCCTCTTCCCAGGACTTTTCCAGTTTGTACTTGAATATAATTAGTCTTCTGCATTAATTTTCTCACAAGTTTTTCAAAATAATAGCCTCTTGCTTGTCCAGGTTTCATATTTTTCCTCCTCCAAATCTACAATTTAATAACTTCTCCTTATTTAAAAACCTACTTAACCAACGAATCGTGATAAAAAATTACACGTAATGATTTATACTATCCCAAACAGACGAACATAATAATACTCACTTTGATAATGTATATAAGCATAGGTCTCTCCAAGGAAATCTCTTAATTCATTCCATTCATCTGTTGGAGGTTCTATGTGTGAATCCGTTTGATTAATTGCTAGTTTTAGATGGGGAAACTGCTCCATTTGTTGTTCACTTATATTTATGAATTTTTCGGGTTTTTCATTCATTTTCTCGGCATATATTGTTCCACCTTCACCGAATAATTCATTACATCCACTCAACCCAACAGCCAATAGTATAACAACAATTCCAATTATCAAAAGATGGTCATTCGTATTCATTCACCCTTCCGCCCATTTGAATCAATGTTTTACCACAACTAGGACATATTAATTTGCCGTCTCCTCGTCTCTTAACATCATCTTCATTTTCTTTACTGGAAAAAGGTAAACGCCAACCGCATGTCTTGCATTTAATGTGAATCAACCTTTGCCTCCTCCAATTTACAATTTTACAACATTTATTTCTTTAAAAATCTTTTAGCGTTTTCTGCCAGTCATCAGGCAGTACAACCTGCCGTTCAACCTCCTGCCATTCCAAACCATAATCCAGCAAAAGCTTCTTTACCATATCAGGAACACGAGGAGCACAGAGAATCCCACGGACATTCGCCTTCTTCACATCCTTCTTGATATCATTCACATACATCCGCAGTTGCTGCACAGCACTAATATTTGCCACACTCCGTTTAACTTCAATAACGACAGGGACATGTTCGTTATCATATCCAAAAAGGTCGATAAGCCCTGATTTCACATGTTTCTCCCGTTTACTAATACGCAACCCTTTTTCAATAATGCTTGGGTCGATGATTATTTGGTTAATAACATCAGTTTCCATACCCGCAATCACCAACTCAGCACTATCACGAAGCGATATCACCATCATTGTATTTAGATTACGGAAGACAATCTTCATCTTCTCAGGAGGACGAGTATGACGAGACCTCACAATCAGCTGATTATCTTTAACACTACACTCTATTGTTGTCCCAGAGGGTTGCCAGTTCACAGGCTCACGCATAACAGGCTGATGAACCAACACCGTGCCATCCTGCTTAAACATAATAACACGTTCTCCCCAGTCAAGCAACGACCGTGCACGCCCATGGTAATCAACCATACAGTCACCCATCAAAAGAAGCATGGTTTTATCAGGCTTGGACTTGTGATATTTTTCAATAAAACTTAACGCATCAGATGCCGTAGGATTATGAATGTTTTTTAGCAAAAGCGTTCCACGTTACCCCTAATCGTGTTTACCATAATTCTTTGTTTTGGTTTTGAAGGATAAAAATGAATTCAAACAATCAAGAGATAGTCATTCATATTCGTATCCTTTCTCTTATCATATCCCTCCAAGACTCCTAACTTTTTTCGAAAATTGATAGATTCTGGTGATGAGATACAAACCTTTAAGCCATTTATATTCATTTAACTTTTAGACATAGGATGGGAGGTTTGGTTTCTATGCCACGAACCTTGCGTTTAGATAAGAGAGAAAAGGGACCATGGACTAACTTCGAAATTTACTTACTAAAACCTGAAAATGTCCATGTAGGCTGGATTGAATGGATTGACAGCAGGTCTTTTCGATTAAAGAAAAACCCATTTAGTAATCATCCGATGTCTCCTTATACATATCTTATTCCCGATGAAGTTCATATCCCTATCGAGGAAGGGTTGATTCGAGTACTTGTAGAAAAGATTGAAAGAAATATCAAAATACCAAGAAGGAAAACGTATGGTTCTTACACTGGTGAATTCTGCATTGTTGATGGGTATGAGCCATTGAAACCTGAAGAACTCCCAAAACCCCACCTTGAATTGGATGGATTTCTCCACAGACTCACTGATAACTGGCATGGGGAAGAATCACCCTTGTTCAGTACAGAAATCGCTATCAATGTGTTGTCATGTCCCAAGTCCAGTTATGGGATTGGTGGGATTGGTGCACAGTCATTTGCTCCACTGGGGTCAACACGTGATTTGGTACATTTGAATACATCACTGAGATGGTTGTTACCTAGTGATTTTCTCAAACAAAACAAGGCGTATATGTACAAACCCATCAGAACACCTGATGATGCCAAGTCGGCTAACAGGGTATATACAAGGATGATTTCTGAAGAGTTGTCATTCAACTACCTGTTCAGTCTCAGCCCTGAAGTTGAAAGGTTGATGATGCCCACTCAGATTCCAGTTATCATCCCAGATGTTCAGTATACCAAGAGACAATGGGGGCTTGACAGAGATGTGTTTGATTATGAAATGAGTGCGATGTTGATACATCCACACATTGAACAATCAACACAAGTCAGACTTGCTAAGATAGTTCAGCGGACTGGAGAGACCCTGTTACGCAAGTCAGATATGCAGTTACCACTTGATAATACAGGATTGTTGAGACTAGCAAATTCATGGGCACGATTACATTTCAAACAGACTATCACTGAAGATGATTTCACCCACATGAAACATGATGTGGAAGGGATTTTCTCTGAGTACTTTGATTTCATTGAAGATGCCAAGGAGACTGGGAGAACATCACATCACCCACTAACCCAGATGCCCACCAGATTCAACCTGACCACTGATGCGAATAAGATTCTGAAGCATATCAAACGCATATCAAGGGAGACAAGATTGGAGAGACTTCCACTGGCTGAACTCAGACGTGGGATTCCCACAAGTGATATCAGTGATTATGACTTGGACAGGGGATTGATGGAACTGGTGGCTTCAAATTTACTGTTACAGTTCAAGAATTTCACTGAGTTTGAACTTGTTTAAAGGACTACTTTGAATCAATGTTTTACCACAATTAGGACATACTATATTGCCGATTCCTCGGTTCTTAACATTATCTTCATTTTTCTTGCTGGAAAAAGGTAAACGCCAACCACATGTCATGCATTTAATGTGAATCAACCTTTGCCTCCTACAAATCTACAATAAATTTATATCATATTCAAATAAGTATGGATTGAAGTTTTCGTCATAACCCAATTCAAATAGAAGTCTTAATGATGTTTCTGTGTTTGGGACACCTTCAAATAATAAGTATCCTGTTTTGGTTACATCTGGATAAACTGTTGATAGAATATCTAAAGTTCCACCATATGTATATTCATATTGGATGCTTTGACTATCTATAATTGCAATTCCAGATGGTAAGAAATATTCACTTTCACTTCCAACATTCTTTACTTCCATATCTACTCTAAAATATTGATTTGTTACTCCAAATAACCGATTATTAAAATATCCAACTTTACTTACTGTTATTTCAAAGTTGCCTTTGGTTATTTTTTTATTTACAGCAGTTGAAGAATTCTCATATTCTGCTTCATACATATTTTCAAGTTCTTCTTCCGTGTAACTGTGTATCGGAACAAGCGTATCCTCGGCATTTAGAGTTTTATCATCAGGAGTAGTAAATGTAAGAACTGCCTTACCAAAACCCAATATTGAAATTCCCTTTTCAATATCCTCTATTGGAACTCTCCACTCGTATGCCTTTCCTATGCCAGTTCCAGAAATTTTGAAAGCATAATCAACGAATTCTGATGCCTTAACATTAAACTCTTGATAATAAAGCGATGAATTTATATTATCAAATATCTCAATCCGAACATTACCATCACTTACTGTGTTAATTCCATCCTTATCCTCAAGTAAAAAGTAAAACCTAATTAATTCTCCCTCCTGAACAGACATAAATTGATTAATATTAGCAGGTGATTTTCCACTAACAGGAACTTCGGTGCATCCACTCAACCCAACAGTCAAGAGTAGAACAATTATTCCGAGTAGTATTAATTGTTTTTTCATATCCTTTGCCTCCCTCAAATAGTGATTATGTAACAAACTCTACGTTTAAAAACCTTTAGAACCCTGTTTTTCAACTAAATACGTTTTATCCAAATTGCTTTGTGATTTAACCCTAAATGAATTTGGGTTAATAGAAGTAATTTGGTCACCTCTTGCGACTATTGCAAGTGCAGGTGTGTTTTGGTCTTTCCATGTTTTATTCATTTTCTATCATTTCTATGTAACTATAATGTAGATTAATATGAGTGACCAAATTTCAGCCGAAAAACCCATGAGAGTTGAAGTTTAGAGTTATGAAGCCATAGAAAAAATTGTTAAGCCTGGTGGCAATTCAGGACGTGTATACGTACCTATTGATTGGCTTAATTGTAGAGTAAAGGTTATACGACTTGATTCGATGCAAAAAAAGGGAGACCAATAGTAAAAGCAGACAACCATCGAAATAATTTAATACTAACTGACTATACTATAATCCAATTGTTATTTATTAAACATTTAGTGTTTCATCTCGCCATTTACAATATTTACAATTCTCTATAGATTTCAATAAAATATCGACTTTTAGGGCAAAGCCACAAATTGTTATACAGCTCATCATCATCAAGCACTGTATTCTCCTGAATATCATTATTGAAAAAGTGTATAACAGCCTGGGCTATGAGTTTACTGTTTGTTATACATTTCAATTGATTATCTTTGGTTTTACCTAACAATTGTATAACATCATTTTTCAAGATAAAATAAATGCTTGTTTCCTATGCTTTGGGCTGATGATACAATATTACTTATTTTTTTTTAAATAACAAATAAAAATATAAATAAAAAACAGCTATTAAAGATACAAGAAGGAGCAAAGGACCGATTAGGACTAATATTTCTGGCTGCCTATAAATAGAATAATAAGTTGCTACATATACTACGAGACCGCAATTCCAACAACCAAAGGCTAGTTCCATCAAAATTGGCAATTTAAGTTGAAACTTTCTTAATATTTTTAGATATAAAAGTCCAATTATAAACATACCAATTGCTGTTATATAACCGATATTTTGAGCTAACTCTTGATTTGGAGCAACCACTTTTTACCTCCAGTTTTTTAACTTAAATAATCGTCTCCAAAAACTGTAAACTAATGTATTAAACAATCATCCCCATGAAAAATGCAAATATACCTAATGCCATTGTGACGAGGAACCGTTTTTTAATTCTTCTTGCATAATCATAGAGGATTTCCCCTTCTCCGACTTCTCGAATTTTGCGTATTAGCAAAATACATAAAAGGAGAGTGCTGACATCGACGACAATAATTAGTATTAAGTATGAAAGTCCGAAGAGCCCAAGTATGTAAGGCATTGGGGAGAAAATGGTTGCAATTAATACGGTGACGGTTGCTAGTATTGCTGCGTTTCTCACTCCATATCTTACTGCAATATTATTTACGCCGGATTTTGAATCGCCTTTTTTATCCTGAATTGATTTGATAAATTCTCTGCCAAGGCATGCAGATAGCGATATCACAAACATCCAAAAAAGAGTTAAAACTATTTTTTCTGAGATAACACTGAGCAAACATGACCAACCAAATACATATGTGATTGCTGTAGAATAGCTAGTTACAAAATTACCTATCAATGTATACTTCGGTTTAAGTACGCGTGAATATAAATCTAAAAGGAATGCACTTGTTCCTGCAACTAAAACTGCAAAAGGCGGTAGTGTAAATATAGCCAGAAGAATACCTGCAGTTAATAAGGAATAGCCGAAAGTTTTTACAGTATCTGGCTGTATTTGACCTAATGGGATGGGGCGATCACGTTTATTAGCTATATCAATCTTTATATCATAGTAATCATTGATGACAAACCCGCCGGCAACTATGAGAAAAGCTATAATACAAACAAAGAAAACAGGCAAAACAAAAATATTGACACCTGCCACCAATGCACCTACGATAACAGCAAATACAGTCGCAAATGAATTGGGAAGACGCATTAGTTTAAGATACGGGTTTTCCAACAGTGACCTGATATTCATATTATCACTCTTCATCTTACCAACTAATCAATTTAGAAGTATTTAAAGGTACTTTCTCCATTTTTGAGGACAAATTTACCATCTTTTCCGTAGATATCCAGTTAAAACACGTATTGATTCAACCGTGAACCGATATGACCCCATTTTTAACTAATATATCGGCTAATATTTGGAGGAACATTCACATCCACGTATCCTCACCGGACCTCATAAACCACGTAAATAAGAGCTTGTTTATATAAGTTACGATTTTCTTATCTTATTTTATATTTAGGGATTTGTATAATAGTAACTGAAGCCGCCGAAGGGATTTGAACCCCTGACCTGCTGATTACGAATCAGCCGCTCCACCAGCTAAGCTACGGCGGCATGTTGGGTTTGAATATAGTTCAATAATAAAAAATTGCCTATCATTAATTTTTTCCGCAACATCTTTTTACTTTTATACATTACAAGTTCTGAATGATTTGTGGTGCTGATGAGGCTGGCCGCGGTCCGGTTATTGGTCCATTAGTGGTTGCTGGTGTAACATTTGAAAACGATTCAGGATTATTAGAACTTGGAATTCGAGATTCAAAAAAACTATCTCCAAAAAGACGACAAGTTCTATCTAAAAAAATAAAAGAAATTGCAGTCGATTATGATATTTTGGTTATCCCCGCTTCCAGTATAGATGATATGCGAAAGGTTATGACATTAAATGAAATTGAAGTAAATGCATTTAGTAAAATTATTGATAAATTAAAACCAGAATTTTGCTATGTGGATGCTGCCGATGTCAATGAGAAGCGTTTTGGCAAGGATATATTGTCAAAGCTTTCATTTAAACCAAAGATTGTATCAAAGCACAAGGCCGATGATATATATCCTGTTGTAGGAGCTGCTTCTATTCTTGCTAAAACTGCTAGAGATGAAAATGTACAAAAATTGTCAAAAAATTTGCAAAGGAAATTAAATCTCCCTCTTGGTAGTGGTTATCCTGCTGATCCAGTCACTATAAAATTTCTTAGAACATGGGTTGAAACTTATGGAGAGTTACCTCCTGATACTAGACATTCATGGAAGACCGCTCAAAGAGTTATAAAAGAAAGCAAAATCAGGAAATTAGATAATTTTTAGAATATAAAAAATAGAGGAAGCGCTTACAAATATTCCTCTAGAGTTGAATGCTATTGCCATTCTCTAAGTTTTTCACTGATTATTCTCTTGGAACTCTTTCATGAAGTCAACAAGTGTCTGTACACCCTCGATCGGCATTGCATTGTAGATGGAAGCCCTCATACCGCCGACGGATCTGTGTCCCTTGAGACCAACCATTCCCTTCGACAGTGCCTCTGCAATACACTTCTCCTCAAGCTCTGGTGTAGGCAGATTAAAGGTAATGTTCATCAGGGACCTGGAGTCGGGCTTGGCATGTCCTTTATAAAAGCCGCCAGAGTTATCGATAACGTCATAGAGTATCTTGGCTTTTCTCCTGTTGATCTTTTCAATAGCAGGAGTCCCACCCAAACTCTTCAGATGTTCCAAGGAAAGCTTACACATATAAATCGCCCAACATGGGCCCGTGTTGAACAAAGAATCTTTTTCTGCATGAGTCTTCCATTTCTGCATAGTCGGTGTGTTCTCAGGCACCCTATTAAGAAGATCTTCCCTTACAATAACTAGAGTAACTCCAGCGGGTCCCATGTTCTTTTGGGCGCCAGCGTAAATGACTCCAAACTTCTTTGGATCAATGACCTTGTCCATTATGTGTGAAGACATATCACATGCAAGAGGAACATTGCTCGGAACCTTAGGCCATTCTTGATACTCAGTACCATAGATTGTGTTGTTTCCTGTAATATGGGCAAATGCTGCGTTATCACTAAACTGAATGTCCTTGGGAATATAGGAAAAGCTTTCATCCTCAGAGCTGGCAACAGCCTTCACATCACCATAGAACTTCCCTTCGTTGATGGCCTTCTTGGACCAAACACCAGTGTTTACATACTCCATTACCTTCCCATTTTGCTGAAGATTCAAGGGGACCATATAGAACTGTGAGGAGGCACCACCCTGGAGCCACATGATCTTGTAATCGTCTGGAAGATCCATGAGTTCCTTGACTAACCATGACGCCTCTGCATGCATCTTGGCATATTCTTTGGAACGATGGGAAATCTCCATAAGCGACATTCCTGTTCCCTGGAAGTCCAAAAACTCATCCTGTGCCTTCTTCAAGGCCGGAAGCGGTAAGGTTGCCGGACCTGCATAAAAGTTATAAATGTGCCTTGTCACAATAATCACCGTTCTGTTGGAACAGTGTATATTCAAAAGGAATTTAAAGGATTCGGAGAACCTCATCGACAATCGTCTATCACATAAATGGTAAATGACTGCCACTCTAACGTCTCACGCCTCCTCTTCAAATTTTACATGAGAGATATAACAATAGGTGAAAGTTTTCCCAGACCTAATTTCTTCTACCTATTCGTTAAAAAGCAAAGCCTTTTTTGTAACATCTTCTCAGTGTGTTATCCCGAAATTACTTTCTTCTAGAAAATAAAGTAGATGATTTAGTATACATGAAGAAACTAAATAGATTAACTTAACTCATTGTCCACAAATAGGGACACAGTCCACTTGACACCTTATAAATTTAAATTCCAAGTCCATTTCTTATGAGCCAAGTACAATGATTAGAAATAATATAAAAATTTTTATTTATATGAGATAATTTTCCCATCCTTTAGTAATGGAGAATAAAAAACTATATATACCGGTGTTAATTATTAACCATATAACAAATAATAATTAATTTAATAATATAATATTTAAGGGGATAATCATATGAAGAAAACATTTGTAAAAAGAATAATATTAACGGCGTTAATGACTATTTTTCTAGTTTCTACAGCATCTGCTGCTCCTGTGAAATTGAAAAATTTACCATCAACAACTAATCTTGGCGAAACAGATTTTGATCCATTAGTTGATATAGCTGTAACAGTAGAAATCCAAAAAATACGATCCCTTGGGAAATTTGATCGTCGACTCCATGTAATAGAAAAAATCGATTGGTTTAGCGACCCTGATTTTTATGTTAAAGTTTTTATCAATGATGAGGAATTTACTAGTACGGTTTGGCATAATACTAAATACATTTACGATCCACAGTGGTCAATAACACTTGATGTTCCTGATGATGAAGAATTTGTAAACATAAAAATTCAACTATGGGACTGGAATATTGGTATGGACAGACTCTGTGACATTAGTAGCGATTTTGATGGTTTTATTGACAGTTTCGACATAGAACTTATTTACAGCATAAAAACAGGACATTGGATGGGTGATGATTTTATAGATCCAGAAACTACTAGTGTAGATCCTAGCGGTTATGGAAGACTTAATGGATGTGATGATGGTAGCATTTATCAACGAGATAGAGATTGCGAACTTTGGTTTGATATCTATCAAAACGACTTGGACGGTGACGGTATTCCTTATTGGACCGAAGTAAATATCTACGGAACCAATCCTGAGGTGGATAATACAGGTGAGGATGCTGATGATGATGGGGTTCCAATTGAATGGGAACATAAGTGGGGACATTACTTTTGGTACAATTGGCATGATGATAAATATGAACACGAATGGTTTTACCCCCCATTTGAATGGAATGATCATGCAAATCTCGATTCAGATCAAGATGGAATAGACAATGTAGAAGAATATTTGACTTCTCAATGGGGTTCCGATCCATTTAGAAAAGATCTTTTTATTGAGCTTGATCAAATGGATGAAAGTCCGACAGGTGAGAAAAGCATCTTGTCGGAGGAATCGAAGGAGTTATTACAAACCGCATATGATAGACAAAACGTCGTATATCATCTTGATGATGGATGTATGGGTGGAAGTGACATGATTCCATTTGATGAGGAAACTCCACGTGAAGAACTCATGGAAATTTATTGGAAGTATTTCCTTCATGAAGACGAAAATAATTGGCGACGGGGAGTATTTCACTATGGTCTTATAGTCTATGATGGTACATGGGCAGGATTTGCTTTCTGGGGTGGAGTAGGTCCCTACCTTGATTCATTTCAAATATCAAGTTCTAGAGTTGGAAAAGGATTAAAAAACCCTCTAAATAAAGATATTGCCTATGCAAGTGTCTACATGCATGAAACAGGTCATACACTAGGTATATTTCATGGCAATACTCCAGGATGTGATGATCAAGAGGGCAAAGCTCCCTGGCAGAAGAACTGGTGGAAGTGGCAACCTTATAAAAGCACTATGAATTATCGTTACGTGTATTTTATGGTAGACTATTCAGACGGTTCACGTGGTAAAAATGATTGGGATGATTGGAATCGGATAGATCTTACATTTTTCCAAAGATCAATGTGGTAACATTAAAAATAAATAAAATTAATGACTTGAAAATTAAATTTTTCTACCGTTTCATTTAAAAAACAATTAGGATATTTCGAGGAATAATTATCTTTTTATTAAAAAGAAAGCATCCCAGCCGGTTGGTAAGAAAAGAGGAGCTGTATGATGTATCCTTTTTTCAAGAATAATATCTTTGTGTGAATCAATACATTCTAAAATAGCATTTGTGGCAATATCTAATTCTCTAACAATGATAATACTGTTTTTTTTCGCATATTTAAAAGTGTGGTGCAGAATCTTTACTTTAGGATGTGAGCAACTTGAAATAATTATCACGTCAAATTTACTCGCAGAATAATTAGCCCCCTCTCCTTGTTCGATTTTTATTTTGTTATCTAATTTGTATTTGTGGATGACTTCTTCTGCTAATTTTACGGCATTAGGGCTTTTATCAATTCCTGTAACCTCTGCACCAAATAGTTTTGCAAGTGTTATCTCTGTCATAGGATATGCTCCACAGCCAATATGTAGCACTTTTTTGTCTTGAGAAATACCAATTGCTTCATATTCCAATTTATATTGAGATTCTATTGATTTTTCATATATTTCAGCAAATTTATCGAATTTATTGGACAGAATGTCTGTAATTTCCCAGAAATAATTTGATGCTTTTTTAGTTAAAAAAATCAACAGTTTTCCTATCGCATTCGGTTTTTTGTGTTGTAGATTTATGTAACTACCATTTGCTGATTTGACCATTTTTCCATGCGTTGAATACCGTTTCCATATTTCTAATTATAGTTTGAACAATCACAATTAATAAGCCTGACAGTACTAACCTATAGCTGTAATATTTTTCTAGCAAATGTAAGATAACCTGTATGGCCTAGCATATCAAAACTAGGTCTGGTGCCATAGGAAGAAACAACCATTTCCCGCTGAATGTTTTCAAATGTTTTAATCTCAATGAAACTACGTTTCCTTAGCTCTTTAACTGTTTTTTCGACCTGTGAAATAAGTGGGGAATATGAACAGAAGTAGCCTCCCACCTTCAATGCATTCCATACACTTTCCATAGCTTCCCAAGGATTAGGTATATCTAGAATTATTGCATCTAATTCTTTTTCTTCTATTTCTTTTGTAATATCTTTCAATTTTGTGGAAACGTATTGTTCCAATCCAGCTTTCCTAATATTTTTCAGAGCATGTTCTATAAAGTCCTCTCTGACATCATATGATATTATTTTGCCATTGGGTGCTACAGCACTTGCAAGAGCTATTGTTAACGAACCAGAACCTATTCCACCTTCAAGAACGTGCTGTCCCGATTCAATAGAGCAATTAATAAGTATGTGGGCAGCATCCCGAGGTAAAATGATCTGAGCGCGACGATGTATGCTTTGTAATTTATCTTGTAAGGCTGGAGATAAGATCCAAAATTGCTTAGTTCCTATTTCTAGCTGTTTTCCAAATTCCTTTCCAATAAGACTGCTCGGGTCCAGCACTCCAACTCCTTTGATTTTATCTGTTTTACTATTTGTGTCAACAATATATTTTCTAAAATTTGAATCGATTAGAACAATTACATCATTTTTTTCTACACATTTTTTCATTGATATCTACCTGAAAAATCAACCAAAGAACCAAAACCTAGATTTTCTATATCAAGTTGATCGAGCCATTTTTCTCTACATTTGCAATCAAGATCTTCAAAAACTTTTGTATCTTGCAACAAGGAAAAATCTACTATTGCATCAAGAAATTTACGATCGCATTTGTTGCAATTGTGTGCTCCTCTTATGCTGCCGCCACCAGCAACGTCACATTTAATTCTTGCATTACCCGCTAATTTTTTACTTGTTTTTAATATTTCAACAACGCTCCATAACCATGCAGGTCTATACTGTTTTCTTTTCCAAAGATATTCCACTACTGTATTACGCTGAACGTTTGTTGGATTAAATGATATAGTATCAGCATATGTTTTAATTTTATCAACAGTACTTGTGCTGTCGTCAATGGACTCTTTTTCTGTTAATAAAAGAGGTTTAATGAGCACGTATGTTTTTAGTTTGAAGTTATACTTTTTCAAAGTTTGAGCAGCTTTTTTGTAATCGTTAAATGTAAATCCTTTGTTTATTGCATGTTCTCGTACAAAATCATTCGCAGTTTCTAAACCTGTTCCTATTTCAAACGTTTTAGACTGAAAAATTTCTTTAATAGTTGACAGCTTCTCATCTGTGATGTATTCTGGTCTCGATTCAGCTGATACTTTATCTGTCTTTTCACTAAGTTCTCTCAGAATTTCATTTCTAACTGCAGGTTTAATTTCATTATCGTCCAAAAAACTACCTGAAGTAAATATTTTAACAAATCTTTCCCCAGAATAGTTCTCCATAGCTCTATCAAATTGTTTTAACAAATCTTTATCAGATACTTTCTCCCACATGCTATCATTAAAATATCCGCACATGGTACATCCAGATTTAAGAGCCCAGGAGCAGCCTCTCGTTCTGAGAATAATGACGTAAACATCTACTACCTTATCTTCTAGAAAGTCTTTTTCAGACCAACATCGAACCGGTTTTGATGGATCGCGTATTCTGGGAGTAAAATCCTTTTTCAAGAGTTTACAGAGTTGTGTTAATTCATTCATATCTTTTTATCTTTCTTTCTGAATTTGAATATTAAAGCAACAATGATCAATGATAGTATGAATACTATGACTTCAAATCCTGGAGTAGCACCAACATAACGAGGTCCGGGAAGAGATATTTCTGGAGGTTTTTCTCCACCTATCTCGATTGCGTCACTGACATTAAAATAATATGACTCATAGTCCACTATAGTATTGTTAAATTGTAATGGACAATTTGTAAAATAATAAATCACCTCTGCATATGATTTAACGGTAACGTTTTTGTTTTTTACCCATCCCTCATATTTTGGAGCGGTCACATAAAAATCATCGCCTTTAGTAATATTAATTTCATCTCCGTCATCAACGGTATAGTAAAATCTACTAACATCGGATACAACGTCGAATTTGATATCAGTGGAATATGTCACTGTAGGACCAGGCGCTATTGCGGTTCCAATGGGTTCAGCAAGTTTAATTGCATCATTGCTGTATCTAAAAAAGCCTTCCTCTTCTGTTATATGGCCGTTTACATCTTTAGCAGTTATTTTGAAAGCATATGTAGTATCTCCTGTTAGATTATCAGGGCTTTCGTGAGTATATCTAAAAATATTGTCATCAAAAGTAAAATCTGCAGCTATTTGTTTACCATCTGGATCGAGTAAGGTAAATGATATGTCTTGTTTTTTCACTTCAACATTATCAATGATTTGAGCGACAATACATACTGTTCCACCCAGCTCTTGCATGTCTGGTAATACAACTATATCAACTCTTGGATTTTCTTCATCATAAAATGGCGGGTTAACAAATATTATGAGCACAATGAGCCACGTAAAGAAATAGGTGGCATATGATACAAACCATCCTTTTCTTCCGAAATCAGTAAGATCGACGTCTAGTTTGAGAAACAGATATTTCAACCATGGGCTATTGAAGACCCCAAGTAATAATATCAACTCCCAGCGGAAAGCGCTTCCACTTAAAAGACTCCAAAAGCCAAATGAGAGGAGGGCAATTACAAAACCAAATAGAAACGAAAGAAACAGTGTTTTGATATTTCTACGCTCTCTTTTTAAAAATTTTTCTTCATCGAACTTTGGTAACTTAAAGTCAAATTCTTCTTCTTCTGTTTTCTCTTTTCGCTTCTTAGCCATACAACGCCAGGATACTGATTTCTATATAAAGATTTTTTCCATATTTTTATTTACTTTTTTTCTTGGCTTTTATTTCAGCCTTTGCCTTTTTCTTCTCTAGTTTTAATCGTTCTTTCTCAACATTCGCTCTTATTAATCCCTTCTCGACTTCAATTGGAGGCTGGACCTGTACAATCTTTTCTCCAACAGATAACCCTGCACGATATTTATATGTGAAGAGCAAAGCAACAATTACGTATATAATCAATATAAAAATTATCGGTGTTAATATCTGAGAAGATTCTGGAAAAATCATTATAATGGCTAGAAACACCGAGATAAATCCAAGACCTGCCCAGGCGTGATGTCTAAATGCTTGGTATTTTCTCTTATATGTTGATAAATCTTTTTTGATCATATTCTCATAAAAATTCAATGCCTTTAGGCAGTTCTTTCAAATAGCTTTTAAAACCTGTTGGCCATTTCTTAGGATCTAAGCCTTTTTGCGCTAAAAATGCGATTGCCCATCGTTCAAGTCCAATGCCTGAACACCCACTCCAGAGTTCACTTTTTTGAGATTTTATATTGAATGTTTTGATATATTTATCTCCAAGGATACTCAGATTTTGAAATTCAAGCCATTCTGACTCTTTACGGCTACCACGATAGGGCATATATGCTTCAAAATCTATGGTGCCAGTATCTTGTTGCGTATTTGTATCGCCAATTTTTCCTGCTTGTTGCATATACCATGGAGTAACCCACGCCATGCGCCATTCAATATCAAAAATATTGTTGAAAACATTTTTATATCGTTCCAATAACTTCTCTCGAAGATCAAGGAGCTGCTCCCTCGTTCCAATATAAACTGGTTCGATGCGATGAAATTCGTCAACACGCTCTATGCCATGCCTTCCCCCACTTTCATATCTGGCAGAAACAGCAGTTTTATCATAAACTAAGATCGGGAGAGATTCTTCTGATACTGTTTTCCCCTTGAAAGACCAGTAGATAACAGGACACTGAGCATAGCAAATCCCTGCATGTGGGGTGCTCAGATTCTTGTTCAATTCATCAAACGGTACTTCCTTTGTAATCTTAGTGAGATCAACGAATCTCTGCCATTTCTCAACATCGCGAGTGGCTGGCTCTGCAACATAATAGAACTCACCAGGCATACCTTCCAAATGTCCGGTTTTCAACCAAATGTCAAATGGAACAATATGAGATTCAATTATTTCCTGAAAACCAAGAGGCTTCAATACTTCGTTTATGGCTATTTCCTCCATAGTCCTCAATATCGTTGCGATTTGAGGACGATAAAACCATTTTCCCTTCGTAGGGCCTTGTTTTAGCCAACCGAGCTTGATCATTTCTTCTGTCGGATCTTTTATCCAAACAGGTTTTTTTTCTTCTGATTCCCATATAGATTTCCAGAATTCTCCTTTCCCTTCGTAATACTGGTTTTCAACCTTCTCTTTTACAAGATTAATCATTCTGTCAATATAGTTCCTTCTCAAAAACTCCTCAGAAACATCCTGCAAGATAATGGTTATTTGTTTTCCTTTTAATTTTATTTCAGCAAAAGGAATGGAAATTTCTTTCAATGGTTTTTGTTCTAATTTAAATTCTATTTTGTAATTATGTATCTCTACTTCTCTAATCCCAATATGATGTTTTTTACCAAGTTCTTTACTTAGAGAGTTTTTTATCTGAAGTAATGCATTGTGTGGTCGAAAGTTCCCATACGAAACAATGTTGAGAAATAGAGAGTTTTTTTCAATCTTAAAAATTTCAATATTTGCAATTTCCTTATGATATTTCTTCATTAAATCTTCGTTAGCATCAGAAATAAACTTTTCCATATCTTTTTTTATGGAGGATATGTCACCGCTAAACGTAAAATGTGCCTCTAAATTAAATCTCATGGTTAGATAGTTATATTATAATTATACTTAATTCTTATCTATAACATGCGTACATTAACTTAATTCGAGAATATTTACTTCATATAATACTCAATTTCTAAACTATAGTCAATTCCACGAAATACCAAAGATAATTTCAAATACTATTCACATTACCATTAAAAAAATAGTCTGTGGATGATTAAAACAATGAAAGGATTTTCAGAAAAATTAATTGCCCCCTGTGGAATGAACTGCAGAATATGCATCGGTTTTTTTGGATATACTATGAATGGAAAAAAAAGAAAAATAAAATGTATCGGATGCAAGCCAAGGGATAAAAGTTGTGCATTCCTAAAAAAATTCTGCAAAAAACTAACGAAAAAAGAAATTGAGTATTGTTATGAGTGCATAGATTTTCCATGTATTCACCTTGAAAAACTTGACCAAAGCTATCAAAAAAGGTTTAAAATGAGTATGATAGACAATCTTCGAATGATAAAAAAACAGGGGATGGGTGCTTTTTTAAAAGAACAAGAAAAAAAATATAAATGTCCAGAATGCGGTGAGATAATCTGTGTTCATAATGGTAAATGTTATTCATGTGATACTTTAATTAAAGATTAATGATTTAAAATTGAAGCAAATTAAAAAAATAGACACTAAATACCCAAAAAGCGATAGAGAAATAAAATGGATAAACAAGTGGATGAGTATATAGAAAAACAAAAATCGCCGCAAAAAGAGATTATACAAAAAGTAAGAAACATTTTTCTAAAAACACTTCCAAGTTGTGAAGAAAAAAAAGCGTGGGGAGTCATTGCGTTTGCGGGCGGTAAGTTTTATATTGCTGCAATGAAGAACCGTGTGCATGTTGGTTTTGCAATCAATGGATTGAACAAAGAAGAGATAGGTTTGTTTGAGGGAAGTGGCAAAACAATGAGGCATATAAAAATTCATTCATTGGAGGATATTGACGAGAAAAAGCTTGTAAAACTGATAAAAATAGTGGACAAGAAAACTATCTGCAAACCATGCTAAAATAAGATGAGTCATTCTCACATTCATCAGACAAGACGAGATTTGTACTCGCTTTATCAGTAAAAAGTGTCAATTCTTATCTATTATTTTTTCAGCAACAGATATACAAGCCAGATAGTCATCGAGCGTATGGACAAGCGATGGAACAGATTTACTTTCAATTAATACCTCAAGCCGGTTTCCATTCAACTTGGATTCAACAAAATCAAAATCATCGACTTTGATGGAACGAAGAATCTTCTCTGTTTTCTCTGAGCTATTGTATTCAAAAATTATATTACAAGACACTTTCATACTATCCCTTTAATTGTTGTACAAGAATTTTATCAACCTTTTCTAAAAATTCTTTTTCTTTTTCTAAAGCTATGGTAGCGCCTGCTGCAATCTTGTGTCCACCGCCGTGTCCTCCAAGTACTGAAGTGACTTTTTTCATTGCACCTCCAAGATCCAATCCTTTCTTTACAAGATTCTGATTGCCTCTACAAGAAACATGGATTTCATCTTCTTTTTTTGCAATCGAAAACAACGGTTTTTTCTCATCAAGAATGTAGTTCATGGCAATCCCCGCAACAACACCACCAAGTGAGGAACTTTCGCTATAAAAATACCTCATTCCTTCTACTTCTTTTGTTTCATCCTTTTCTAGTTCTATGAGATATTTTAGGATTTTCTGTTTGTATTCCTTTTCAACGGTTTTCGCCTCCTCAAAAGCATTACTGTCACCAAGACAGATTGATAGCCCAAGGCCACGATAACCATTCTTCCCACATGCGTCTAGGAGATCTGCAAATCGTTCCAATTCACAACCTAGTGATTCAGAAAAATACCTTTTCCTGATAGTAATATCTAATATATTTTTTGGGCAGCCTGCTTTTATAAGTTTGAATAAAAGAAAAGACTGCAATCGTATCAGTTTATCCTTATTTATATCCTCGATTTTCGTATTTTTATTAATATTCAGTTTATCAAGGATCCTTTCAATTTCATCTTTATCGCCAGATAGACCCTTGTAGTATGGATCAATAGAGAAATAGAGAGCATCAAATAATGAATCTCCATAAAGTTTGATGCCCATCTGTTCCTTCAGGAATCCTCCCTCCAGAGCACTTTCTAAAATTTCTTTGTTAAAACCTCGGATACCACCAATATGTTGTTTATCGCCAATCGCACCAGCTAGTGCTAACGAAGATAAATCTTCATTTTCAGCGTTAAGTGTCTTTGCAAAGAAAAAGCTCAGCGTAGCACCAGATGATTCATAGTTACCATCAATTCCGCATAGGTTTGCATTTATTTGCAGAACATCTTTTCCAACTTCTGACTTAAGATATTGATGATGGTCAAAAATAATAACCTTGCATCCAAGTTTTTCCATAGTTTCAATCTGCCCACTCCCCATATCAGAAAAGATGATAAGTTCATTTTCTTCTTTTGCCAGTCTTTCTAGACCTTTGTCAAAAGGATTTCTCATGAGAGTTGCATGAAAATCATATCCTTCTCGATAAAGAGCATTACATATTATTCCTCCAGCAGAAATTCCATCAGCATCATAATGAGAAACAACTCTAATTCTAGTAGACTTTGGCAATGATAAAACAATTTCTGCCGCTTTTTTACTTAATTTTGAAATATCATTTGACATGTTTAAAAGTAAAAACTTACACTATATAAAAAAGATAGTGATTATTCAAACATTAATTTTGCTTGGGCAGGACTGTATTTCCATCCTTTTGGAAGTCTTTGCTCTGCATGATAGTATTTTGTAAGACGTCGTATTTTCGACTCAGTAAGCTGTAAATTTCTTTTATTTTTCAAATCCTTTTTATTTGTGTCAAGATGTTTTCTTAGTTTTAATGCAGTTCTTATAAGATTTCTTAGATCTTCCGGCATCTCAAATTTAATGTTGTTATTTTCTAGTATCTGTAAAATCTTTTTATCTGTTGCAATTTTAACATCTGGGACAGCATATTGATCTCGTAAAATCATCCCTATCTCGCTTGTGGATTTCTCACTCTTTGCCAATTCTATGATTCTTGCCTCTATTTCCCTAGGGTTAAGTGAACTCCATTCAGGCGGTTTTTTTCTAATTGGATGGGTAGATCCTGATTTCCCTTTTCTTCTTGCATGCATTCGTGCCATTGTCTTATACTCCAATGCTCTTGTAAGGGAAGCCCTAATAAGGTAATAATATATAAAACTAAAGGTTGAAGATTATTTCGTCTTTTCGAATCTACTTCCCAATTTTTTCATAACCTTGGGTAATGTTGTATATTCCATATCTGCCATTGGAAGACGGTGCGGTTCAAACGGTCCATGTCTTCTCATATAATCCATGATATGTTGTGCCTCTACTCGTGTACGATCAAATGCAGGGTCATCAAACAGGTCGACCGGCTCTGTCAATTTACCGTTTTTAAGCTGAAAACCAAGAGCAATCACCCGTGGTGGACCATCAAACCGGGTACATTTCGCCTGACCAACAGAAACCGGCATCAGCGGACCATTATGAGAACCACGCATCCAGCCAGAGACAAGATGCCCAAGGGAAAAACCCTCAAGAACTTCTCCTAAAGCAGGAAGGCCTGACTGTGCTCGTACGACACCTGCCGGGTCATCTTTGCCGACATACTCCCCAGCTATCTGGTATAATTTTTCAGTTGATATGGCCGAAACTGGCTCATCTGACGGTAACTTCGAACTCTTCTTTGGAAACACTCGTTTTATGACAAACCGTGATTTTGCACCTATTAGTGCAAGGAGGCCATACATCTCCTCAGGCGTTTCCATGAATACATGTTTATGTTCTTGAATGTCCCATACTTCAAACACAAACCCATCATGAAGATTGGGATCTATGATTAATCCAGCAGTGTTAAATGGATCTGCAAAAATTTTGAAAATTGGAAAATTGAATGCTCCTGGCTCTGTTTTATCCATCATGAATGCAACAATTGGCTCAGCTTTTCTCTCAGTGAACTCCATTTCAGCTATACCTGGACCCATACCCTTTATATTCCCAGAGAACGCGTCCTTCAGTAAATCCTGTCCTGCTCCATAGAGCCCTAGTTCTTTTGCTTTCTCTGTTGCTTCACAAAAAGTATCCCAAGCAAGACTATGAACCTCTTTGCTATCTTCGCCATTGGTATGCGTCATAATAAGTTCAAGGTCATCTCCGCAGTTAGTAACATGAAAATCTTTTAATAAACCAGATTTACGTGCTTCTGTGAGTTTTTTATTTGCTATTTCCTTAAGATCTGGATGTACATATACATGACCGGGCCATCCGCCCACATCTGCTTTAATAATGCTAAACGTAGTTTTCATTATAAGCCTCCATCTTTGATTGAGTATCATTAAAAGATATTTAAAGAATTTGGAAACACTTTTAGTAAAGTATATATTTTTACTGCCATTAGCGATAAAACAAGGCGCTCTGCATATGACATTAAAACTCTACAATTCACTATCAAGAAAAAAAGAAACATTTATTCCTGTCGAAAAAGGAAAAATAAAGATGTATGTTTGCGGTATGACTGTTTATAGTGATGCACATATTGGTCACGCCCGTACGTATTTAGCATTTGATGTAATTAGAAGATATTTGGAATATATTGGATATAATGTTACCTATGTTCAAAATATTACAGATGTCGATGACAAGATAATTGCAGCAGCAAGTAAGGAAGGTGTCGACCCCATCAAGTATTCAGAGCGTTTTGCTGATAGATGCCTTAATGATTTAGACGATCTTGGAATAAGAAAAGCTAACTTATATCCCAAAGCCTCTGAGACCATTCCTGATATGATTGTAATGATACAACAGATATTGGACAGGGGGTTTGGATATGTAGCTGATGGCGATGTTTACTTTTCTGTTGAAAAATTCAAAGACTATGGAAAACTTTCTGGCCAAAATATTGACGAGATGAGAGTTGGAACACGTATTGAACCTGGCGAAAAAAAACATAGCCCCTTTGATTTTGCACTTTGGAAACAAGCGAAACCGGGTGAACCATCTTGGGAATCGCCGTGGGGAAAAGGACGGCCAGGTTGGCATATTGAATGTTCTACCATGAGCAGTAAATATCTTGGATTGCCGTTTGACATACATGGTGGCGGTATGGATCTTCGTTTTCCTCATCATGAAAATGAGATTGTACAAGCTGAAGCTGCAACTGGAAAACAGTTCGCTATGTACTGGATGCACATCGGTCTCCTTACAGTTAATGGAGAGAAAATGTCAAAATCTCTTGGAAACATAGTTAATGCTAAAGACCTAATGAAAGAGTGGAATCCTGAAGTTATTAGAATGTTTTTTGCTCAGGCACATTACCGTAGTCCGCCAGATTTTAGCCAAAAAGCACTTGAAAACACACAAAAGGGTTTGGAAAGGATATACAGACTAAAGGAAAAATTAGAGGAACCATCTAAAGCTGATATTGAAATGGATGAGAACAATTTAACAGAGGCAGAGAAAAAATACCTTACAACAATAAATGAGTTTAAACAGCAATTTGAACAGGCCATGGATGATGATTTTAACACGCCTAAGGCATTTGCGGTAATATTTGATTTTGTCAATAAGAGTAATAGGTTTTTAGAAAACAATGAACAGGTAGATGCTGCATTATGCAGGCATTCACTTGAATTATTATTGAAATTAGGCGACACTCTGACACTTTTCCAACCTAGAAAAATCCAACAAGATGGAACTGTATTACTTGAAAAATTGCAAAAACTTATTTTAAAATATGATAAAGAAATTGAGACAAAAAGTATTGAAGAAATTATAAAAACATTAATAGGTATTAGGGAAGAAGCTAGAAAACAAAAGGAATGGGAAAAAGCTGACGGAATAAGAAACGAACTCCAGAACCTAGGATTTGAACTTCAGGACACAATTAAAGGTCCTGTTTGGAAGAAAAAATGAGAGTATGAAAAGAATCTTAGTAGGATTTGATGGATCTGAAGGATCAGAAAACGCATTGAACAAGGCAATGATGCTTATCAACGAAAATGGAAAGCTTATTTTACTTGCGGTAATACCGGTTCCCTCTGATAAAAATCTTGTAGATCAAACGGCCTATGAGCTTTTGAAAAAGAGGGCATACAATCTCATTGATAACGTTGTAGAGGATATAGGATCTCACGAATTTGAAGTGACTGGGCTGGTTGAAGAAGGAGATATTGCCGCTAAAATTATTGATGCTGCTAATGACTTAAATTGTGATTTGATTGTCCTTGGTAGTAAAGGAACAAGCGCATTAGGATTGTATCCGATTGGCAGTGTTGCAAATAAAGTAGTTCAATATGCTCATAAGCCTGTTATGGTAGTAAGATAAACCTTATTTTCCCCTGCTTTGATGTGCACGTATGCTCGGCCTTACTTTCTCAGCACCTTTGCCTTTATGCAGCATCCCTCTTCCTTTCTGTCCTGCACTTGTTTTTCCTCTTAGCACCCTTCTTTTGTTGGCAGGGTCAGAAATCCAATTTATCTTCGGATCATTCAATATAGCGGGATGTGATGAGTCTACCAAAATAACCTCATAGTAATGGTATCTCCCATCCTCTCCTACCCAATAAGAGTTTAACACTTCCATGTTTGGGTATCTTTTTGCTGTACGTTCTTCGGCAATTCTTTGGATGCTTTTTGCGGCTGTGATTTTTTTCATACCTTTTGATGAGGGTTTCCTTCCCCCTTTTATTTTGTGTTTTCTAAGGCCTCCTCTTCGTACTCGTGCTCGTACAACAATGTATCCCTGTTTGGCCTTATACCCTAACGATCTTGCTCTATCTATTCTCAGTGGCCTTTCAACTCTCGTGAAACTTTCTTCTTTTCTCCACTGGATAAGACGGTTTTTAAGAGGCGATTGATATGAGGTATCAGGTTTTTTCCATTGTTCTCTTACGTAATCATACATGTTTTTAACCATTTTGTACACCTGTTCTTGCTACGGATAGGGGCTAAGGAAAGTAATTCTTTATTTAAAACTTTTGTCGCTTTAATTTTGTCACCAAACTTAATAATACTAAATCTATTTCGTGCTGGGAGCCTTATGGATTACATTATTAACTCGAAAATGGAAACGATGCCATGAAAAAAAATCTGAAAGAAATGTTAACGAGAAAAGGACCTCTTGCTGAAAACGAGGTAAAAGACCTATTGAAGGCTTATGGGGTTCGAACTACGAACTATAAACTGGTAAACAAGCCGGAAGATTTAGAAAATCTTGATTTGAAATTCCCAGTGGCTTTGAAAGTGTGTTCTAGTAAAATTTTACATAAAACCGATGTCGGCGGTGTAAAGCTCGGTATTCAAAACATGGATGAACTTAAGAAAAGGTTCAAAGAGTTTAGGAAAAAATTTCCAAAGGAAAATCTGCTTGTCGATCAAATGGAAGAGAAAGGTGTTGAAATCATCGTTGGCCTTGTTCAGGATCCGACATTTGGTCTTTCTATCATGTGTGGAATCGGTGGGATTTTCACCGAACTTTATAAAGATGTAACATTCCGTGTTGTACCAATTGACAGGTATGACGCTGAACAGATGATAGAGGAGATAAAAGGTAAAAAACTGTTAGAGGGGTTTAGAAACATACCTGCGAATAAAGAATTGGTTGTTGATCTCCTCATTAAAGTTTCAAAAATTGGTCAAGAGCTTGATGAACATATTGACCAGTTAGATTTAAACCCTGTTTTTGTATATGGGGATGATTTGTGTGTTGTTGACGCTAAACTTATACTGAAATAAAAAGGAGTTGAAAGAAAATTGGTAACAAAAACGAAGGATTATGCTGTAAAGGATACTAAACTGGCAGAAGATGGAAAAAATCTGATCCATTGGGCAGAAGATCACATGCCTGTTCTAATGAGAATAAGAAAAGATTTTGAAAAAAAGAAGACATTAAGTGGCTTAACTCTTGGATGTTGCCTGCATGTTACAAAAGAAACAGCTGTGCTTATGAAGACATTGAAAGCTGGTGGTGCAAAAGTTGCACTCTGCGGCTCAAACCCACTTAGTACCAATGATGCGGTTGCTGCAGCACTAGCTGAAGAAGGGATTTTTGTCTATGCATGGCGTGGTGTAAATACCAAGGAATATTATTGGTGTGTAGATCGAGTGCTTGATCATAAACCCGATATTAGTATGGATGATGGCAGTGACTTAGTGACGAGATTGCATACGACTCGGAAAGAGGGTTTAAAACATGTTATAGCAGGTACAGAAGAGACTACAACAGGTGTGAACCGGCAGCGGATTATGGCTGAAAAAAAGGAGTTGGAATATCCTATCATCGCTATTAATGATGCTATGACTAAGCATTTTTTTGATAATAGGTATGGGACAGGGCAGTCAACAATTGATGGCATTCTTCGTGCTACTTCTGTATTAATTGCTGGGAAAACATTTGTTGTCTGTGGTTATGGCTGGTGTGGCAAAGGTATAGCAATGCGTGCTTGTGGTATGGGAGCAAATGTTATCGTAACAGAGATCAACCCAGTGAGAGCGTTAGAAGCAGAAATGGACGGATTCAGGGTAATGCCGATTAAAACTGCTGCAGGGATTGGCGATATTTTTGTTACGGCCACTGGAAACAAGTATGTAATAGATGCTCCTGTGCTTGATATGATGAAAGATGGGGCTATTGTAGCAAATAGCGGGCATTTTGACAATGAAATAAACGTTGGTCACCTGGATAAAAGTTCAAAGGAGTGGATAGAGATCCGGCCAAACGTGAGGGAGTACCATCTGAAGAACGGGAAAACCATTTATTTACTTGCTGAAGGAAGATTGGTAAATCTTTCTGCTGCTGAGGGTCATCCCAGTGAGGTAATGGATATGAGCTTTGCAAATCAGGCACTTACAGCCGAATGGCTATCTAATAAAATGAATGTTACAAAGTTAGAGAAAAAAGTATACCCTGTGCCCGAGGAGATCGATCGAGAGATCGCATTGCACAAGTTACACAGCATGAACGTGAAAGTAGATGAGCTTACAAAAACACAAAAAGAGTACATGGACAACTGGCAAGAGGGAACCTAGAAATCATACAATATCAGATTAAATTTCATGGATATTCTTTTAATAGTTATATGTTATAGGGTAATCTTATGATTGTCTTGATTGGTACAGGACATGTATTTGATTTATCCTCTTCTCTTCTTAAAATATTTGATGAAAAAAATCCTGATGTGGTTTGTGTGGAATTAGATAAACAACGATTTCAAGCAATTATGATGAAACGAAATAAACCAGAATCGTATAGGGAGGTAAAAAAGAACCTACCCCTTGTATACAAATTACTTGCTCGATTTCAGGAGAGCATGGCAAACGAATATGGTGTGAGCGCTGGAGATGAAATGTTGACAGCGATTACCTATGCTCAGTCTCATCAATTACCTGTAGAATTCATTGATATGAATGCACAACATCTGTTTACAGAAATGTGGAGGTCTATGCCTTTTTCTGAAAAGTTCAGACTTTTATTAACTGGCTTTGGGGGTATATTTGTAAGTAAAAAAAGAGTTGAAAAAGAACTTAAAAATTTTCAGGATGATTTTGATTCCTATATTGAAAAAATCGGGGAAAAATTTCCAACGATCAAAGAAACTCTTATTGATAAAAGAGACATCTACATGGTAAACAAATTAACGAAGCTAAACGAACATTATCAGAAAACTATGGCGTGTATAGGTGATGGTCATGTCCCTGGTATATCTAAATTACTAAAAGCAAAAAATATCGAATTTGAAACGATTAGACTTTCTGAATTAAGAAGTCATAAAGATAAAGATACTGACTCAACGTCTGCTCATTTTTCAATAAACTATAAATCGATGTAAAACGGCCTACCAATATTTAAAAATCAAACAATTATCCACTCTTTGTTTATCTCAAGGGCCTGTAGCCTAGTCTGGATTGGGCGACAGCCTCCTAAGCTGTAGATCGCGGGTTCGAATCCCGCCAGGTCCGTTATTAACTTGTTAAATAGTATACTCATGGTTTGCATTATTTTTTAGAAAATGGAAAAAGAAGGGGTTTAGTGAGAAGAACTTACAAAAAACTAAACTTCGATATTTTTATAAAAATCCGAATAGAATTCCTCCTGTTGGATTGCTCTCAACCCGCCAGGTTTGTGTTAATGTGCAACATGATTAATTTTGAGTAGGAAAAATAACAAGTTTGTATGATTGAATGTAAGAATGATTGGAAAATTCTAATTTTTAATCTTCAGAACAAAACTATTATATATCATCATAATATTATGGTATAATACAATAACATTATGGTAATACGCATGTGTAATGATATTCCCTGCAAGCCACCAGGGGATGCACATCCACAATGGCTTATAATTCGAAAGTATGGTAAAGCTCTTCGTTTTCGAACCCGATGGACAATCATTGAATATATCGGTAGTGGGCAAAAGAGTACAAAAGAGATTTATAACCATCTTATTAAAAAAGGTGAGAAATTAACGAAACCTGGATTTTATTACCACCTTTCTGAACTGAAAAATGCAAATATTATAAAGGTTGCAGAATATTTAGAGGAAGGTGGTGGCGCACCAGAAAAAATCTGGAAATTAAAAATAAAAAGAATTGTCATTGATTTACTTAAAACAAAAGAAGATGCTACCTAGGGGGAAGAAAAAATGAATGCTACTGCAATTATCATCAATGGTATAGCAATAGCAGGTCTTTTAATAGCTTTCATCAAGGACTGGAAGAAAGCAATACAATCACTCAAAATGGCTGGAAAATCCTTCATAAAAATACTTCCAATGGTATTTATCATAATTATTACAATCGCCTTGCTTCTTGGTTTTGTGCCACCTGATCAAATATCACGATTTGTGGGAGAACAATCTGGAATGGGAGGCGTACTAATTATAGGCATAGTAGGGGCTCTCATGCATATCCCTGCTTTGTTATCATTTCCATTGGCATCTTCAATTCTTGAAAATGGTGCATCGATTACTGCTGTTGCTGCATTTGTTACCACGTTGACTATGATTGGGATGATTACCTTGCCGTTAGAGATAAAAGAACTAGGAAAGAAAATAGCTCTACTGCGAAATGGAATAAGTTTCATCATTGCAATCATAATTGCTTTTATAATGGGGATAATTCTATGAAACCAGGAGAAAAACAGACAAAGCAGAAGAAGAAAATGATACGAGATTGGTTTTTCCTTGGCATTGCTATTGTTTTTGTCGTAATTCTTCTATCGGTTTTTCCAACGAAAACAGAAGCAGTAACCTTAACAACTCAGGAATATTTCATTGAGATGATTATTATTCTTCCTGCAGTGATGATAATCATGGGTCTTTTCGCTGTTTTTATTTCAAACGAAACGGTTGTAAAACATTTGGGAAAAACCTCAGGAATCAAAGGCATAGCAATATCTATCCTTATCGGTACATTACCCACAGGGCCGCTCTATATAGCTTTTCCAATGGCAGCAACATTGATCAAGAAAGGAGCACGCGTCTCTAATATTATTGTTTTTCTCTCAGCATGGGCATGCATAAAAATACCACAGGAAATGGTAGAGTTTCAATTCCTTGGAGCAGAATTTATGTTTTTAAGACTAATTCTAACAATTATTTTTGTAATAATCATGGGGATTTCTATTGAAAAGATAATTGGATGGAGTGAGAGAAGAAATAAAATTGAAGGAAAAAGAGGTATCGAAGGATGATTGTTGATAATATACCAAAAATGGTCGGAATGATTTATGCCCTAGTTTCCTTGTTTATTTTAGTTTACCTGTTTCATAGTGACAAGTTTAACAGAAAGATTGGATATTTATTCCTTATTATTTCCACAGCGATGGGTTTTTTGGTTTTTGCACCAATGTTTCCAAATCAATTCCAAGTTCTTGTCCTTGGCAATATTAAGCAACTTGGAGCACCCGTTCAAATTGTTTTACTTGGTCTAATATTGTTTATTATTCTTACATTTATATTTGGAAGAATATTCTGTGGTTACCTCTGTCCTATTGGTGCATTGCAGGAAATTGTTTATGTTATACCCGTAAAGAAACTTAAAATTAAAAATAAAACACTGCCTATAGTTATTCGCCTGATATTTTTAATTGTATTTGTGATTTCTGGTGTATTTTTTTCCATGGGACTTCTTACATTTTTTGGCTTTTATGATTTTTTCAATCTGAATATATCTTCTATCTTTTT
>JAUWBM010000102.1 GCA_030601705.1 Thermoplasmatota archaeon | reverse complement strand
CCACTCTTAGCACCCGATTTGGTACCATGAGAGATAGTGGCAAAAAATAAAGGGCCTGGCGCAAGAGCACCTGATGCCGTTATAAGAACAACGGTGACGATAAAATTTAGTATATCCATAAAATAAGTGAAACAAGAATTTTTATAATAAACTTCTGCGCCCTGTAATTAAAATCTCCATTTTTCTCCCACATACATAGGGATCAATAACACATAAAAATATGAATCAAGAAGTCTTGAAGGAAGGGAAAAACATTGGGGGATATAAATATGAAGAAACTTGTAAGGTCGAAAACTCCTTCCTCCGTTCCTACACATAATTATATGTTTAAGGGTTATTTAAACAATGCCATAAATATGTTCGACAATTGCCGAAAAATAGGCCATTCTAAGGCATGCAAATGGTAATTGTCTAAAATGAAAGAAAATATGACAGAGGCTACATATAACGTTTTATTTGTATTCTAAACAAGTATCGTACCGTTTTTAAAAAAAAAGAAAAAAAGAGAGTTTGTGGACTGCTCTATAGTCCCAGTAGGTGTCGTAGTATTGGGAACAGATTTGGGTGTTGCTCCAGGAAGCTTAGGAATTGCAGGAATATGTTGAATGATTTGTTTCTCGGTGTGGTAAGAGATACGTCTATTATCTCAAAGTCATCAGGATCTTCCAGGTTAACCACCTTTACTTCTCCAGTAAAGTTTTCCTCATTTTCATCTGGTGCAACAACTTCTACTTCTACAGTAATATAGTCATCTTCGGGTGTCAGATCTTCACCGCTTGATGGGGTAAAAGTCCAAGCCCCCCAATCTGGCCATTCAGTGACCTCCCAGTCAAGCATTGAACCAGGGTCGCCAACGTTTTTAACCCTGAAATCATCAGTAACAGTCGAACCTGGCTTTACATCTATCCAACTGAGGCTTCCAATGGTATATAAATCAGGTATGGGATCATCTGGAGCGGTATATTTCCAAACTCCACCCGTCTCATCATCCACACTAAACGAGCCAGCCCATCCTATTGTGCCTTCAATAAAATCACAATCCAGCAGTTGAATACCTGCAACTTCTGAATAATCTATCCAGGAATGCCCCCCGTCAAGGCTATATGACGCCCCAGAGGCCCCAGAAGCTGCTCCTGTACTTATCCACATGTTGTCTGTACCTGGGACGTATGATATATCATAGCCATAAAATGGTCCAGTTGGTTCCACTATTGTCCAGGTTTCGCCACCGTCTGAGGTTTCGGCTAAATAAGATCCTGCTAAACGCTTATCCATTGCAAGACCATTATCCGCGTCTTTCATACGTACATCTACCCAACCACTACTGGTAAATGGAGTATCTGCAACGGTCCAAGTATTCCCTTTATCGGTTGATTTGAAGATACGCCCGGGACTTGTTGGACATTGAGTACCCCACCAAACTGTATCACCAACAACATCATAATATCCAACAGTACCCATCTCTCCAGATAAAGGAGCAGGTATATCTTCTGAAGAGACTCTGATCCAATTATCGCCACCATCGGTAGTAGTATACATTTCATAATACCCATCAACAGGGTCACCCTGGCACCAACCATCATTTTCATTCCAGAAATGAACGACATTCGGGAATGCACCAGTACCGTTGAACGCTGCGGTTGTCTGATGTACCCAGGTTGATCCGCCGTCGGATGTTTTCCATATACCTTGCGGATCACCGGAATGGATTGGGACCCATGCTGTATCTTCGTCTAGTGCAATAATCATTGCAAGGTCTCCGTCATTTGGCGCTTCACTGATTAAGTCTGCTTCCCATAGGTCACCACCATCTGTTGTTTTGGTAAATTCTTGAACGGGTAGTTGTGAACCACTACCATCATATCCTGATGCCCAAACAATATTTTCATCTACAGCATGAATGTAGTTGATGCCTCTACTAGGTTCCCAAAATCCTGAGGCTTGTTCTATCCATCCCCCATCCCTACCCAAGGGTTTAATTGTTGGAGTTTGACCATCTTTTGATAGTGTTTTCGTGTTAGCGAATGCTGCGGCCCCTGGCATTACTAACGCAAGGGCGATACCTATGATTACAGCTGCCTTTAAAATATACTTTATATTTCTCATATTTTTGCCTCCAAATACATAATTTTGTAATACATCTGATTTTATTTAAATCTTTAGGATAAAATTAAAAAAAGAGGGGAAAAAATCATTATAGGTTATTGTGCTGATTTCATTTCCACAATTACTCTATGGAGTTAAAAAAGGTGAAAGAAAGAGGGACAAATTGTTAATCTTATTTAAATCAGAAGAACTAATATTTTTGATATTATTGTATGCTCGTCTAGTAAGTTGCCGTTGTCATATTCCTTGGCAATTATTGAGTAGATTCCAAAGGGAATGTCTAGATCACACCTACAACCATCTGAAAGATCATCATCTCGACATGTAAATTCCTCTCCACGAAAACGCTGTTTTGCTACAAAATCAACATATGTGGCACTTTCATCCAAGTTAGATAGGATCACCGGAAGACTATTCTCGTCAATTGCTACTGCATATTCAAAGATAGACAAAATACTAAAGGGACCATACGGATTGCCAAAGAGATATACATATCCAGATTGATATTCGTTTGGAGTTCCAAAAAACACGTATATGTTATATTCGTACATGTGCCCTGCGTAGTCATAGACCTGAGCGATTATATGTTTCCACTGTTGTTTGTTATAATGACGATCGCATAGCCATTTGTAATTTCCTGAACCGGGAGGATCATCATCATAAACCTTTGTTGGATTCTCATATGGTGGCCCTACATCAAAGGAGACGTAATGGATCTCTGATCCCTCATCTGTAGCTGTTGCTTGGACCCAGAAATTACCTTCTAACGGGACATTTGCTCGATCTGGGGGATTCCATATCTCACAGTGTGGAGGTGCTTTGTCGATCTTTATGTTGGCAGGCCCCTGTGGATCTTCTTCGTTACCTGCTTTGTCAATAGACCAATAAAAAACATCCCACGTGCCATAAAGTTCATTTGGATCATCTGGCGGTAGCTTAATGCCAATTGAATCATCGTACTCTTGAGGATCTTCATCATCTATTTGGAAATAGGTGTGGTTTACACCAGTCCCATATTGTCCATCAGTTGCATCGAGGAATATTTTCACGTTACTTATATACCAACCGTTCTCACCCAGTGTACCAATTATTTCTTTGATGGTTGTCTGTGGCGGTTCTTCATCAATACCTACATATATGACACTCCAACAGTCAAGAGTTGGGGTATACGATGGATTGTCACGGGTAAAGCGAGCTCGAAGGCGGATACCAGGATAGTCATCTGGGTTTATACCACTTAGATCCTCACCATTGCTTGCCCCCTCAATAAGTACAATAGTGCCAGTGCTATCCAAAATATCGAATGTAATACTCCCATCATAGTCTACATAGAATTCATACCAACTTATTAGATTCTCTGGTTCAATGATTTTTGAGGTTATCTGCGCTTCTAAAATCAGTTTCTTTTCAGTTCCAAAAACATATGTGACTTCTGAACCACTTGGAATATTTAAATTCCATATGTTGCCGAAGGCGTCAGGATTGTTATTCCATGGAGGTGGATAATAGACACGTGTGTCCTCCCAAGCAACAAAGATTTTTTCCTCGCCAACAGCCATATTCGCCCAGTCAGCAACAGCAGAAGTACTGGCAGATAGTTGAATATCACCACTGAACACATTTCCCTCAGATGAAACAAGTTTTCCCCATATATCCCCATCGTTGTCAAAGGATATAAAGAATGATGATGATAAATAGGGTACTATATCAGTCCGTATGAAGTTACCATTTCTAATAGAAAATGTATCGACAACAACATCTCCAGAGTCATCCAGAATCATACCCCAGACATTACCATACCAGTCTCCATCGCTAATGTCACCGTCATTCCATGTAACAAGAAAACGCTCTGTTTCTTCACAAAAACAAACACAGGGGAAATTATAATCGGTATTGTCATTACCAGTAGCTATAGTTATAGTATTGTCAATTTGAGTCAGATCCTCATCAAATAACCCAGCCTTAATGCTAAATGGCCCGTCATCCGCTATTTCCCCCTCTTCCCACACGATCATATACTGCTCGTTAACAGGATCAAAGACAGCCCATGGTTCACATTGGGAATTGGCAGCATTTTCAGTAAGTTCTACTTCACTTCCAACTGGGTTACCATCTGTATCATAAAGTCTCCCCCAGATATCGTAATCATTGGTACCATCGCGTGCATCCTCCCATACCACACAGAATCTATTATTTACAGAATCAAATTCAACATTTGCATCCGCTTGACAGTTTTGTGCACTGCATACAGTTTTGACACTACCAAGCTGCAAATTACCGCCACTTCTTTGTACCATCCTGGCTTTTATATCCATTGTTGTGGAGCTTGGGTTATGTGGTGGAAGATTTTTCGGTTCATAGTGTTCCCATGCTACGAACCATTTTCCACCACCATATGCAATAGATGGATTCTCATTTCTGTAATAAGTAGTTGAATCTTTATACACTAATTTATCAAAAACTAAAGTATCTCCATCTGTATCATAAATTGAGGCTCTAATCTCCTGTTTAAACCCATATGTGTATGGCGGAAAATAAGCTTGTCCTTCCTCCCAAGCAACTAGGAACTCGCCACTACCATAACAAACATCAGGATCCCATGCGCCTTCTAGGTTAGCATGATAGGATATTTGTTCATCATTCGCCCATTTTTCCTCCCAATCAGTAAAAACACTATAGAAATCACTTTCACCTTGTGCACTGGGGTTCCCATAGAACATATACATCCAACTATCCCCCGAAGGGATATGCGGGATTTTCACCCAGACGCTCGCTGAACTCGAATCATAGGTTTCTATCCAGTAATCAAGATAGACATTCCCAGCATTTTCATGTTTAAATCTGAGATCATCATAATCAGATTGCATATCAGAGTCATAATCAACAGTGAGATGTAACGCATAGTTGTACAATGATCCGCCAGAGTTAGAAATTTCGACAGGCTTTATCTTCTCCCAATCGGGATCAGTCCATAGGGCGTAAGTGTTTTTCATCTTTACAATGCCATCAACAACTTCGTAATCATATGACATGGCAGGGTCAGGGTCTATCCACTCCATGGTATCAAAATCGTCCTCCCATGTAAAAAATGGATCATCAAGTGGCATTGGAGGCGGCCCATTACCAGAATCGTAGCTATCGGCATCTATGGTTTTTTCTAGCCCAGAAATATTGAGTTTTATAACTGCCTGTGATGCAGACATCGTCACGAGGATTATGAATAGTGAGATTACTACCAGCTTTCCAAAACGTCTGGAGTTTTTATCTTGCCTCATCTTTTATCACCTATCATTATAACCATTCCTCCATCCTACACTATTTTATGCCATTCATAATTGGTTAACCAATCTAACAGTACCCAGAAATCCAGTGTACCATAAACTTCGATAACAGGCCAGGTATAGAGTTTGTTATTGTACCAACACCATTCCAAGCATACATATAAACCTCCATTATGGAGCGTTATATTTGCACCCCACGTATCCTTATAGGTAAAATATAAATTCATTTCCTCAAGATTTGCCTCATTTGTGTTTTCATTGATTTTGAAATAGGCATGATCTCCCCATTCTCCCTGTTTCCATTTCCAGCTCATATCAAAATGTAAATCGTTTTTCAATTCCACAAGGCCATTTAATTCAATATCATCACTGACATTGCCTAGGTCAAAATCAAGTACTATGTTTTCGTCCTGGTAAAAATCTACCTCAAAACTTCCTTCCTTGCCCATAGACCAGTCTCCCTCAAAATCAACATTCTTTCCATCTAGATCAATAGAAATATTGAAATTTTTAAAAGCGTTCAGGGAACCGGTGAGGGCTAATTCCTCTACCTCAATTTGTTGGCCTGAGGTGTCAAGATCCCAATCTGCCTCGAAGTTTTCTGCTGAGATCGTACCGGCATCTATAACAAGGGAATCTCCTGTATCTGAATTGCTAACTTCAAAAGTATTGCCAAGCATGTCGTTAGAAGTGTCAAATTTAAAGAATCCCTCCTCAGCAATTTTAAAATCGGTTTGTATATGCCCGTTACCAATTCTTAACTCGTTACTCAAGATGAGTGCATCAAAGACAAGATTCACATTAATAGGATCCTTATTTCCACTGGATGATGATCGTTGAACTCTTGCATATCCTTGAAGTTTATTCCACTCGAATTTTCCCCTGGCTAACGCATTGCCGGGGATATCATAAACCTGGACAATTGGAATATCTATATTGGGAAGATAGAAATTTATCTCACCAAAATCAGAACTAGACGTGCGCTCAGCTTTTGCATAGATGTAATTATTGGGATTGGTAAAGTCATCAAGATCGACATAAAGTGTTGCATCAGCACTTGTCTTTCCACTGCTTGAAAAACTACCCCCTGGAACATCGATAAAAACCGCATCAGGATCATAAGGATCTGCTTTAGGCCAATAGAGCGTTATATCTCCAAGTTGACTGCTCATATCATGTTGAACAAATCCACCAATATCCAGCTTTAACATGCTTCCGTTGTCTATAGCTAATGATGCTCCAGCACGTAACTCTCGAGAGCTCGGTATATCAGTAACTCTCAGACAAGTGACATCTGGGTGATCGGGATCTGATTTAGGATAATACACAATAATGTCATCAAGTGTGCTACTCATAGTAAGATCGGCAAATCCTTCAACTTCAACCTCCAATAACTCCCCTTGAACAATATTAATATCAACATCGACACCCCATGAAAACACTGCACTTTTCGGTATTCCACTAATTTCGATTTTCTCCTCAAATCTAGGAGAATTTACGGTGAAACCAACATCAAATTTGTGGCTGGCAGCATAGACAAATTTACCACCCAATGGTGAACCATCATTGATTATCTTTGGATCGAAAATCATCCATTTCCCAGAACCTGCAACTGCACTAGGCGTATCAAGCGATAACGTGAGAGAAAGAGTGCCCTCTTCTTCTTCATCTGGATCACCTCCTTTAAGAAGATTTGAGGAAAACGTGATATCTAATGGATCACCAGCACCAATATTGTGATAATAATAGACTATCTTTCCAGATCTAGGGATGAATTGTGTAACAGTATATACTGCGGGGTCAAAGTTAACATCAAACTCAACGTCGTAGGAAGGGCTGCTGTGCCCTGCGCGATATGCCTGAAAACCAAACATTACATCATTACTTGCTGTACCTACAATATCATTTGGATTCATCTCATGCTGGAAAACAAAGGGTCTAAAAATAGTACCCCTATCAACAACAAAGGTTTTTTCAAATTTAAGAGGTATTTTCTGACCGGCAATGGAACGGTAACCTACTCGCGTAACAATATAATCCTCATCAGCTGACATCGGCTTTGTTTTGTCATCTCTTGGCATAATCTTCTTAAAACCTTTCATTTCAAGATGATTGAGAATGTTATTCAAGAGTTTGTGTATAACAGCAAAACCGGTTTGCCTCATAGTATTTGCTAGTTTTTTCTGCAACTGCTCCAGTACAGATTGTGAAGAATGTGTTTTTTTAGTTATTTGAGGTAGTATGTTAGAATTGGAGGGTGCTGATTTTTCAGCAGCGTTATTTTTATTTTTTATTAGCGCAAGGTTGACACGAAATTCTTGCCAAACCTCAATTTCGCCTAGTTGATCATCGAGCTGGCTGTCTATCTGATAAAAATCAAAAGCGATTGCCCAGGCATCGTGATTTGTGGTACTTCCATCTTCATGTATTTCGTCTATACCATAGCGAAAGAAACCAAAACCGGCTTCTATGTCGTATTCTGGATCATCATCCACGTCAAATTTAATCGGTGTCCTATATTTGGGATCTGTAAGCTTTCCCCTTATCATTTGTGGATCGATATCTACTTTCTCCAGAAATTCATTGCCGTTATATACAATACGAATCCACAACCCAAATACTTCATTATCGCCCAGTACAGGCTGAGGAGAACAATGCGATCCATCATCGATGGTTTCGCGTTTATATATGTTTTCACCCATCTTCAAATATTTATCAACAGTTTCTTTCACAACTTCCATCGTACTTGTAGATGTTTTTGTTACAGTTTTATAACTGCCAGAAATAACGTTTGTCTCTTCAGAATTGCTGGCATTTATACTTGGAACAAAAGCTGCGACTATAAACAAAGCTACAATTCCCACTCCTAAACCTTTTTTAAAAAGGTTGCTTTTACTCACTCTCATATTTTTCCCTCAGTAATACTAGGTTGCATCACGTATTTAAAGCTTTCATTGAAATCAATAGAAAATAATGGTTTTTTACTATTTGCAGCATTAAAAACCCAACTGTGTTTTATAAAAGAAAACAAAAACAATAAGATATATTAGCTGGCGTAGGGATTTACGGATAATATGAAAGATAAAGATAAAAATGAAAAATGAAGAAACTTTAAATGACACATTGAATGAAAATCAGACATATCAAAAAGTTTCAAAAGTTATTAAATCAAAGCCCCTACATGAATTGCTTTGCATCATTGCAAGGAATAAAGGTGTTTTGTTAATGCGCCTTAATCCTTCTGTTGTTAATACAAGCCAACTTGCACTTATTGAAGAAGAGCTAAAGCTGTTGCCTAGCCAAAAAATAGATGCTATAGACCTAGAAGATTACTTATTTGGTGTTCTAACGTTTATAGATGAACAAAACCGACATAATGCACTGGTTTCCTTTAAAAAAATCGGTCAAAAATTCTCAATATCTAGAGTAACAACTGCAAAACGACTAAACATACTTGAAGAGAAAGGTTTGATTTTCATAAAAAAACACGGAAAATCAAAAACTGTACATATTTCTGAGAAAGGAAAAACACTATTACATAGAAGAAAGATTATTTAAACCTATAATTTACCCATTTTAAACCTATTTTAAATAAATCTATATATAGTATGCGACATTAATTAATGGATTAATTGTATATACTGGGTCATGCATATTCTTTTTGGTGCACTCATGAATTTAGCTAAAAGAAAAGAAAGGGAATTGATTGTAAAATTAAGGGAGGACGGTAAGACTTGTGTAG
>JAUWBM010000067.1 GCA_030601705.1 Thermoplasmatota archaeon | reverse complement strand
TCCAGACAGAAGGTATGGAGAATCAAAAAAAGACTGGAAAAAGACAAAACAATTTGGGGATACTCTGCAATAGTAGATGATGAAAAACTCGATAGGACACGTTATATAATGCTTATTAAAAAATCTGCTCAACCAGTGGGCAATGCAGTCAATAAGATAATTGACCTTACTATGCCTAAAAAAGGGGAAGAAATTGGAGTAGATGTTCTATCTTGTGGCTATCTTCATGGAAAATATGATTGGGTACTCATAATCACGGCTAAAGATATTAAACATGTGAAAAAATTCAGTGAAATTCTAATTACAGAATTCCAGCATATAATAAGTGAAGTTGATATCATGGAATATATTTTCCCAATAAAAGAATGTGGAATAACGAATCCTGAAATTGAGAAAATAAGAGAGTTTTTTTAATATTATGAAATTATTTAAACATTCTTTTTTTACACTAAGAACCAACAGATTCAAAAATGTAAAATCACAGAAGCAAATAAGAGACTACTGAAGTTAATAACAAATTGATGGTATCTTTTATTCGCAATATTCTTATTTTAGTTTAGCATTATAGATACAAATGAAAAACAAACCAAGAAATGAAATATTAAATGATATCATTAAAGATTCTAAGAAATTTCCAGAAGGATGGAAAGCTGCTTCGGGGAAAGATAAAAAACTTTTCTCAACTGACTATTATATTTTTAATCCCAACATAGGGATCTATCTTCTTAAGGAATATCAAAAAAATCCTTTTCAAGTAACTGGGATCGGAACGAAGATAGCAAGACGTATTGACGATGATATTGAAGAGGGAATAAATAAAAAGTCAGAGGGTTTTGGAATAATCCAAGGAAATATCCAGAAGATTATCAAAAATATTGAAAAAGGTATACATCCACAGAAAATATTTGAAGAAGGATTAAAGGGAAATGATTTAGGGATTACAATGCCTGTAAAAGGAAAAGCTTCGACCTCAGAGAATACGTTTAACTATTTGCAACAAACGTTTGCATCAAAACAAAAAAAACTTAATGAAAAATTTGAAAAAATGGCAGCAGATGATGGTCTATACAGTTCATACGACTAAGAATCAGCGCAGATAACCTTCTATTTTTTCAGTTGCTGTTTTTCGTTTCTCATGAAGGTCTATCAATAATTTTTCCATCAGCTCGGCAGCATGTTTTTTACAATTGCCACACATCTGTTCCCCTTTCTTACATGAATTGTAAATATTCCTTAGTTCTCCATCATCTTCTACGAGATGATATAAGAAGAGCTCATAAATCATGCATTCATCAGGTTTGCCACCAGATTTTTTTTGTTCCTCCAGTGTCACTGCTCCACCAGTTTTCGCATGCATAATTTTTTTTCGCGCCTCCTTTGGAGGTTCCGTAAGAAAGATAGCGCTTTCAGGTTTGGAAGAAGACATTTTTTCTCCCGTAAGTCCGGTAATAAATCTATGATAAGTAGATGAAGGTTGAATAAATCCATATCCTCCTAATTTTACTTCAGATTTGGCAAGTAGTTCATCAATTTTTGAGATATCTTCTTCTTTTGCTTCGTTTATATAAATGGCTTTGTAATCAGTTATTCTCTTCAACTGAGTAAAATTTAATTGGGCAAGAATTTCTTCTGCGTTATCTAATAATTTTTCGACATCCTTATCAGTTTTAACAAAAATGCCTATTTTGTTATCTTTTGTTAGGGTAACATTATATAATCTATGGGCCTGTGCAATATCCCTACTTAATCTCATGTGGGGATCTTGGTCAACTCCTACAGGAACCAAGGTTGGTCTAACTCCACCATATTTTTCAAGTTGAACATGTAAAATGTCACCAGTTTGAAGCAATGGTGAAAAAATATGTGCCATATTGATTGATCCGTTAAAGCCATATGTGGCAACTATTTGTGACCAGTTAACTTTTTTACCTAAAATATATGCCATATCTTTGACATCTTGATTTTTTGATTGGAAGTATATGTGGCAATTCTCTGGCTTTAAACCAAGTGCAATATAATTTGGAATATATTCAGTTAATGCCAAATCTTTTGTTTCTTGAAGAGTGTAGCCTCTTGTTGCAAACGCTTCTATATCAGCTACAGCAATAAAAATATCCGCTCCAATACTCTGATAATAGATTACCTCATCAATAACCATCTTATGCCCAAGATGCATTTTTCCAGAAGGCATGAGCCCCGTTAAGATGGCCCAAGGTTTCTTTTTAGTGACTGCATCTTGGACCAACTCAAAATCTCTATGTCCAAAAACAATGCCTCTTCTCAAAAGCCTATGGGGGTGTGGCAGATCATTCCATAGATCTTCTGAAAATTCCTGAATACCAAACTCGTCACGAAGTCGTGTATAGTCCTGATATGTAGTTGAACTCCAAGGGTCAATCTTCATTTTAATCCATCTTGAAATCCTATAGCATTTCAAAAACTTACCGTTATAAAAATGAAAAAGTTGAAGATAGTTGCCTTTATGATGGTTTTTTTATGTATATCTTTTTCATCATCGTTTCTTTTTTATAAGTACAGTACCACCAATAATGGCCACAGCGAGGACCGCGACAATTATCACTATCCAAGTAAGTTGTGCCATGAGAGATACCGGTTCTCTTGCATTTGGATGATTCTCAGCACCGAAAGGCATATGTCCATCAATATAGAATCCTTCTTCCTCATTGTACTGTACTGATTCAACGTCTGCGATACTCCAATGATTGTTACTGCTATATTCTGTGCTGGGCACCCAAATCCTCAAATCAGGATCCCCATATAAACAAACATTTTCCGCTTGATCCCACCACCATTGTGGCGGTTCTGAGATGTAAAGAATCCCAACTTTACTGATCCCTTCAGAGTAAATCTCACCTATCGTTTGTCCTAAAGCAATTCCTCGAGGAACTCCATTCTGCCATACATCAGAATACCATGAGGTAGCCCAGGGGTCCATTATCTGGAAAACAGAGCCATGTCTCATCATTGTTAGATGCAGATATTTTCCGGCAGGGAGACATGCTACGCTACTGATACCTGCTGAGTGAAGGTTGTCTAGGGCATCATCAATTTGAATACCAGTATACCAACTTGTTCCAAATCTACCCAAAAGTACAGTGATAATAACACCATCATGATAGTCCTCTGTATCTTTTAGCCACTCCGGAGCAAAGAGCCGAAGAATTGGAAGATTTGCAATCTTGCCAATAACGTCACGGATCGGTCTGTTCGAAGCAGCCCAATCAAGAGCTGTAGTAAATATTCTCATTCCCCTTGGATCAGGGTTTCCCATTAAAGCAGGTAGTATTCCATGGATTTCTGAAGTCATAGTATCTGGTTCTTCTGTTGATCCCATAAGCCATTCATATCCCCGCCAAGGATTTGTTTCTTTATTATATCCTGCGAAAGGAATAGTTGGATAGCCGCCTCGAGGATTCTCTGCTTCAACATCCCAAAACATAAGCACACCACCATTAACGGGCCCACCATGTGTATTAATAAGCCAAAGCAGTACACCCTGATTGAGGTTATGCATACTTGCCTCAAAATTTGTGGAAAAAACAGGATCATATCCTGCTTTTCTGAGATAGAACGGTTGAACTTCAGATCCGCTTAAATCTGGAAAGAACGCACCCTTTTTACCATTCACTGCTACCATCACTCCATCGTCGATGCGTTCATTCGATGGCGTCTCTCCGGGTATATCACCATCTGCACATGCATAGGTAAATCCATAATATTTGCTTGCTCTGCTATTAAATTTATGATCATAACATACTAGCGTGTCAAGTACAGGATATTTAAATGTCTCTTCTTGTGAAGGCTTTGTTATCTTCAACCCAAATTTACCTCTACTCAATATGGGACGCCTTTCGCTGCTACTACCATTAATCAGTTCATAACCATCGGGATTCTTCAACGCAGGGTTTTCAAATACGATCTGTGGGTAAAACACGGTTTTTGAAATCCATACAGAAATATCCGTTGGGGATCCTATAAAGCGACCAGGTTTACCTTTACCAACAAAGACTCTATCCCATGGTAACCCAATGTCAAATTGTCCTCCAATCGTAATAATTGTTTCTTCACCTTCTTGATCAAACTTATGATCTTTTAAGAAATCATACACTCTTGTCCCAGTAATATACATCTCAGAGACCGCTGGTAATTTTGAGTGACCGTCTGGATGACGCCTCCATAGCTCATTATGCCAAACAACCGCAGAGGACAGTTCTGGATGGTTGTCGATAAGTAATACAGGGCTTCCATGGTGTGCTGCGAGATAGGCTGCAGGACCAATAGATAGAGATCCGGGCATCTCTCCCGCTACTTTTAAATCTCCAACATACCAATAACTAAATGGATCGATCGTTGAAAATATAACATCGTTGCTGTTAGTTAACGTTCTAATGTGTTCGTATATCTCATCGTATTCAGTAAAATGCTGCTCTATTGTTGCAACGTTCTTCAGTTGTTCCTTCGCATTTGATGAAAGGTAATCACCGAGATTCAAAACGTAGATATTTTCTACACCAAGTTTGTGAAGCGTATCTATGGTGTAACTGGGGACTTCAGATGAACGTGTATAAAGTAAAGGAGCATTTAATAACGATGAAAGAACAGCCCCTTCTGTTGCAGAAGCAAGGCAATCCCCTTCCCTGCGTGTAATATTTTGTTCCCATGAGTACTCAATGGTGAAATCAGTGGAAGTTCCAACATCATTCATAGCGTACACACAAATTGAGTACTTCTCACCAGGGAGACATTCACCGAGTCTTTCAACTCGCAAATCGTTTTCAGCTCTTGTAGGCATCGCAACTTCCTCACTATCACTAGGGAAGCTACATTTGGACGAAACTCCTGGTTCTCGGGTTGACAATACTTCTTCACCGCTTGGACCAATTAGGGAGAAGCCAAGCTTAATAGAAGGATCATCCCAAGTCAATTCAAACTGAGCATTTCTACAGCCAAAAGGTGGAATCTCTGGTATATCAATATTGACTCCTGGATACATTTCTACATCAATTTGATATGTGACTTGTCGCATGTTTTTAATTATATCCAAGATTCGCCCGAATCTACCAAAATTAAAAATTAAGAGCTCCCTATGTTTTTGTGGTTCGATCCCTGACTCTATCGTGTCATCCTTTTCTGGGATCCATGATTCGGTTCCAATGGATTTAGTAGGAACGTCTGTAAGTGCTACACTCCATTTTCCACTATTGTAGACATATGCAGATGTTTTGTCAATGTCCATGCCGCCTTGAGCATTCCACCCGCTTGTAATTCCTGCCATCATCCACTGTCCGTTACGCTCACAATACAACTGAATGTCCCTATCACCTGCAGGGATAGACATATTGACGATTCCTTCAAATCCTGGGACGCCTGCACTAAAGTAAAAACATGGATACCAGGATCGCACTTTAAGAAATTTATACCCTTCGGGTACATAAAAATCATTATAAATTGGGTACTTCTCATTTGTTTGTAGTACTTTAAAATTTATAGGTATCATTTCTTTGTAGTTGAGAGAGCCTTCTCTAGTTCCCTCTGTTCTATTATCAGGTTTTTCATCTGGTTTTTCTTCGATGACTGCAATCACAGCATCCTTAGAATATGACCAATCGTGGAGGGCTATTTGACTGGCAATATTGTATGGATCGGTGCAATCAATGGTTGTATAGCTCCTTGCATCCCAATCGCTGTTCAGTTTGCTCTTTGGAACATTGATAAGCGTCATTTGATCCAGATGCCCTTTACAGTATTGCATCCAATCTTCCATGAAGTAGTCAATACCTTGATAAGCATTCAAAGTACGTTCTTTTTCCTCTTCTGCGAAATATTCATCCTGATAGAAGAGCAAAGGATTGGAGAAAATTTGATCTTTGTTTTTATCATAAAATACTGCTGTCGGAACTGCAGCAAGATATGCATAATCATCAATATAACTTTCTTCATCAAGCTGTACAAATGTTGTTCTTTTAAGAGGAATATACGGTTTCCAGGAGACGCCCCTCTCAAAACCGTCTGCGTAAATCTTGCTTGAGTCGGCAATAACAGCTGGTAATACAGCACCTCCAAACATTGTAAAAATAATGATTACTACTAGAATGGCATTTGAGTTATGTAATTTTTTTACCACTTATAGCCCCCATTACATAGTTACCTTATGTCCGTTAAACTTAGTGTTTATATATTTTGTTTAATATATTGAATATATTGGTTTAATTCGTATATATAGTTTATTATTAAAGGTTTTCTCCCCTGAAAAAAAATATCGAGTATGAAAAGTTTGAAAAACGAATAATTGATGCCAATTTAATCCACAAATACAAACTTGTTGACAGCATATGAAAATAATTATAATATTGATATAGTTAAAATGAAATGTTTATATTCCATAACTGCTTTACACGTATGATTAGGGATTGATAAAACAGATGACTAAGTACTGTTCTATTTGCGGCGGTAACCTAACTCCAAATGATGAAGAAGGGATCTGTCATCTCTGTAAAATGTCTATAATCTTTAACGACGACATTTATCCAGATATCGATGATTTTGCTTGTTAGTTAACTAGTTAAATTTTTACAAGTATTAATTTATAAAGTAAATTGTGCAAAACGACACAATAAATATAAAATACAAATATATGGCTAACTCTATATTCAAATGAATCCTGAATTAAAAAAGATTCTAGAAAAACAGCATTATGCAATCGTTGGCAAACACTCAGGTGTAAAACTTTGTCATTGGATGAGACAAAGTCTTCTTTTCAACAGAGAATGCTACAAACAAACATTTTATGGAATTAAGTCACATCGCTGTTTACAAATGACGCCTGCTATAAATCAATGTACTCATACATGCTTATTTTGCTGGAGATTTCAAGGTTTTACAGAAAATAAATTAAAGGAAGTAGATGAACCCGAATACATATTAGATAAGGCTATTAACGCACAAAGGAGACTTATTACTGGTTTTAAAGGGGATTCTCGATGCAATCAAAAAAAATGGATGGAAGCAAACGAACCAGATATGCTTGCTTGTTCGCTATCTGGAGAGCCTACGCTATATCCAAAACTTGGAGAATTTTTTGAAATTTGTCATAAGAGAGGGATTACCACATTTTTAGTAACAAATGGAACAACACCAGAAATACTAGAAAAATTAGATCCGTTGCCAAAACAACTATATGTCTCAGTTGTTGCACCAAATGAAGAGGTGTACAAGAAGATATGCTCACCATTGATTCCCAAAGGCTGGGAAAAACTGAATCAAACGTTAGAATTACTGCCATCCCTAGATACCCGGACTGTCATACGTCATACATTGGTAAAAAACTGGAACATGGATGATAAATTTATAGAAGAATACGAAAAATTAGATAGAAAAGCATCGCCCATGTTTGTCGAACCTAAAGGTTATGTTTTTGTTGGTTACTCAAGGAAAAGGATGAATCTTTCGAACATGCCATCACATGCAAGTGTACAGGATTTTGGAAATAAACTTGCAAGGTTAATAGGATATGAAAATATCATGGAAAAATCAGATTCAAGAGTAGTATTGTTAGGCAAAAATCCAAAAAAGAGGGAAATTAGTAAATAGCGTCATTAATAAAAAAAAGTAGATAATGAAAAACTATGCGTATTTTCCCCTTATTCTACGTCTGTCTATTTTTACTCCAGTTGGGGAAATAATCATAAGATTATTGCCAATGCCTGCAATGTCTCCGCCGATATCCTCTGCTATTCTCCGTAATTCATCTGTTATTCGCTTAAGTATTACTTCTTCATCAGAAACTGGTGAGAAATCTAGAATTAAAACGTTTCCACCATATACATAATCCGATAATTGTTTTATATCTTCATATTTCTGAATTTCACCAACTGCAACGTGCATCTTAGCAGAAGTTTTTTCATCTGTTTTTGATTCGACATATTTTTCAAGATCCACATATCCTTCTGTCACATCTGTTTTTTTTCCACCAAAAATCATGCGTCCTAATCCCATAATAACACTCTGCCCTAAATTTAACCAATAATCTAAAATATATTTCGCTTTATAAACATTTGTCTTAGATGTATAAATGTAAGACAGTATGCTATTTGTGAAATAATAGCTAATTTATATTAGAAAAACAATGTTTTACCAAAATTTTAGACCTTTCCTCCGAAAAAAACTCATTTTGGATAGAACCATCTATTACATGGGTTTTGCTACGAGAGTGAAAATTAATCAAGATCCTCAACAGAGTTAGAGAATCAGGACGGGATGAAAAAACCCTGTTGAAATTAGTCTAAAAACAGTACAAATAAGCCCTCTGGCGTATTTTCTCTCGTTTTTGGTATGATTAATACCATTCAAAACGCTTAGAACATGTTAGAATTCGTGCATATACGTCAAATGTCGATAGATGATACGGCAATATTTAAATAATCTTTAAAATATACAACAATCTGTTTGAATTAGGGGAAATATAAGATGAAAAAATTAATGGTCATAATAGGAATATGTTTTTTGTTAGTAGCAATGCCAGCGATGACAGCAATATCATTGCCAAAAATGAATAAACTTAAGACAAACTTAGCTCCCATCAAGACGACTATCCCTGCAACAGATAACCCTCCAGACTGGGCAAATGGTAATTTTACTGGTGTATGGGGATTAAATATCCTTGGTATTCCAACCTCACCAATAGGATGGATAACTGGCTATTATCAAAACATTGGCCTGGGTAAGTTCGCAGGAGTATTTGCGGAATTCAACGAGACTAATGCAACAGGGGCGTTAGTAGGGTTTATGCTCTGGGTATTTTTCATTGGAGGAGTTGGAAGCATTGCAACAGGGAACGGTACCTATGTAGCGGGGATTGGAGTCGGCAACGAAACACATTATTATGTAAGATTACATGGTATTATCGGTCCGAGCTACTACATACACGTTAAATATACAAAATTCGAATAAAAAAAAATCTTTTTTTTATTTTTTTCCATAATTATTTTTCAAATGTGAATACTTTACTATTGTGAGATGAAATAAAAATACAAAAGAAATATTTTCATTTTGACATTTTTACACGATAACTATTTGTATCATTTTGTTTACCGCAAACTATTTTAATATCAAAGTGTATGTAGGTCTGATGGCAAAATGAATAAAATAGAAGAATTTGTAGCAGACATTGAAAAGGCAAACACTGTAAGGGCATACAGGCAGCATATCAATAGCTATTTTTCAATCCTTAAAACAGATCCTGAAAAATATTTTGATAATGGAAGGGACTACAACCAAGACTTTTTAGAATTTGCCAGGGCAATACATGATTTGTCACCATGCACTAGAGCAGCACGTTTGAATGTAGTAAAACTGTTTTTAGAAGAAAACGATGTGCCAGTATCCAGAAAGATACTCAAGAAAACAATTAAGAGGATCAGAGCAAAACCACTAACACACGATACCATACCAACAAACACAGAACTAAAAGCAATATTACAACATGGAACGATAAAAGACAGAAGTTTGTTTCTTTTTACTGCTACAAGTGGCATGAGAGTAGATGAGGCATTGAAACTAGAACTAGAGGACATAGACCTAACACACGATCCAGTTAAAATAAGAATACGTGGAGAGATAGCAAAGAACGGTTCACCAAGAATCAGTTTTATCTCTTCTGAGGCAAAAGAATCATTATTAGAATGGTTGAAAGTACGTGACGATTATTTGAGACAAGCGTGTGCAAAAACAATCAATAGCCCGTTTGCACATCAAAAAGATGCAAATGATAAGACGATCTTTTGTTTCAGTTATCATACTGCATTGAGAATGTGGACACGTTTGATTACAAAAAGCGGTTATAATCAAAGAGACCGCAGCACAGGGAGATATATCATACATATTCACAGCTTGAGGAAATGGTTTGAAACTAGAATGTCTATGGCAGGGATTCCAGAAGCGATATATCAACAGTTGGAAGGACATGAAGGTTATATGAATGGTAGTTACAAAAGATACACAGATCAGGAATTTGCAGAGTATTATCAGAAAGGTGTTAAAAGTCTCCTTTTATTCGAGAAAGAAAGCACAGATGTTACAGATATTAAAATACTGCTACAAGAGAAAGACCTGGAGATTAAGGATCTGAAACAACAACTAGATGATATTAACAAGAGATTGGACAAAGGTGTCTCTCTATATCTTGCTCAAGAACTTGAAAAGTTAAGAAAGAAAAAGTGAGAGGATAAATTTATATATCCGCTTATACTATTAGATTAACTATATTGGTAGAAAGCCGATAGAATCTCAACCAAATGTTAACCGTGGACTTTGAGATGGACCTCCGTTGACTTGGTAAGGATACATGGATGGGAATCCGCCAAGAAGAATACCGAGGAAAAATATAGATGGAGAAAGTAACCAGACGGTTAATAAGGATTGGGCATTCTCTTTTTGTGAATATTCCAATTGGTTTTTGCAGATATCACCAATTGAAAACTGGAGACACTGTTGAAGTAATCACTGAGAAGAATGTCACCATTAGGCTGTTGCAAGGGGAGGGTAATCATGGAAAATGATTATTCTGATCTTCACGGGATTGAACGTGTCGAATTTTTACTTAAGGAGATTGAAAAAGAAAGACAAAAAGCATCTGGAAGACCACGCTAATTCAAATTTTTATAGGTGAGGAGTATAGAATGAAAATTAGCGTTGGAGTTATTTTAAAAGCTGACGACCAAGCCGTTTTGCATAAGTTGGAGAATTTTATCAACAGAACCAATGGGTTGGATATTATCTATTTAACTCAATCAACTGACAAGCTTTTATACGTCGTTGATCGACGGAATTTACCCAAGGAGGGGACGCCATGAACGGTGATAATCCGACGGGTGAAGAAGTGTCTTCTAACGTTGAGGAGGCGAGGCAATTTTTTATAAATGCAAGATCGGCAATGGACTCATATGAGCAGGCAATAATCAACTTAATCGAACGACTGGAAACTGAAATCAGACATCTGACCGTGGAAAACGATATGCTCAAAGGCAATGGTAGGAGGCAGAGGCAATGACATCTAAGAAATTGACGACTTCAATCCCGGACAAATATCACAAATACGTCAAAAATAAAAAGCTTCGTTTCAGTGAGTTGCTGATTCGATCTATCGAGAATGAGATGGCCCACGATCCAGATGCAATACAAAAAGAAATCCAAGAAATCGAAACAAAGAAAGAAGAGTTGCTGTCACGGTTGAAGGAAACCAAGAGGAAAGACGTAGATAAAAAGGATCGGATTAAGTCAATGCACGAGGGGTTGATGCCAAGTGGCTAAGATACTCGGTGACCAGACAGTGATCAAACAGTGGGAAAGAATACTCACGGATATAAATCACTTAAAAGGAGAAGTAGAGACAGCTAGAACGACAGGAATTCTTAAGATAAATTTTGAGAATGTAGATAAAGCAGACCAGGAACTAGGGGAACTAATACTAAATAATCCCACAAAAGCATTCGGCAATCTGGATTATGCACTCAGAGATGAAGAAATAGAGGACGTTCACATAGATCTAGTTGGACTTACACCGATAAATCAACGTAATATAGTAGACTTGAGGACAAAACACCTGGGAGAATTATCATCTATTGAAGGAATAGTGGTGCAAGTCACATCTGTTAATCCACGGTTGATGGCAGGTGCATTCCAATGTCAAAAGTGTGGAGCAATTATAAAAATTGAACAACAGACGACAAACACCAATTCGATAAGAATACCGACAGAATGCTACGAAGAGCAAAGTGGCTGTGGGAGGATCACCTCTTTTGTTCTTGTTGCAAATCTATCAACATATGCGGATTTCCAGAAAATACTCATAACAAATCCATACTATGAGGCACATCGGCGTGAGTTGGAAGTTCACTGTTATAAAGAACACTGTAATAAAATATTACCTGGCGAAACAATCACAATCAACGGGCAATACTGCGTTAACGTACAAGATAAGAAACTGACACAAGATACATATTTTTTTACCTATGGGTTCGAATCTCCCCAGTCAAAGAATTTAGAATTTACTGAAGACGAAAAGAAACAAGCGGATAAGCTGGCGCAATCGCCAGAATTATGGAAGAACTTACTGAAATCATTTGCCCCTAGCATTTATGGTAACCTGATACTAAAGGAATCGTTGCTACTGCAACAGTTCGGTGGAGTATGGTATGATCTCCCTGATGGGACGACAAAAAGAGGGTCTATTCATATATTATTCGTTGGAGATCCTGGAACTGTAAAAAGCACCTTAATGCAAGCCTCATGTAGAATTGCACCCATATTCACTAAGGCAAGCGGAAGAGGAGCGACAGTAGCAGGAATCACCGCTGGTGCAGTTAGAGACCCACTCAGTGAGGGCTGGATGCTACAAGCAGGGGCGTTGGTACGTGCCAACAGTGGAACTTGTTACCTTGATGAATTTGACAAGTTACCGAAAGAAGTACAGGGGTGTTTACATACCCCAATGGAGCAGGGAGTAGTGGAACAATCAAAGATGGGGAGCGTCAATCAGACACTATCTGCAAGGACAAGTATACTTGCATCAATGAATCCAAAAGAAGGCAGGTTTGATGGTTATACAAAAAATATTGACCAAGTAGATTTAGACCCTGCATTGCTCTCCCGAGTTGATCTTACTTTTGCTATAGAAGACAAGCCGAACAAAGACGAAGATAAAAAAATAGTGGACCATATCCATAAATCTGTTAATGTTGGTACAAGTGACGAAGAGAGATTAACTGCTGATTTTTTGAGAAAGTATGTCCATTCCGCTCAACAGGTTAAACCCATAATATCTGATGATATACACCATTTGATAGTTGAATGGTTTATCGACAGTAGAGGAATAGATGATTTCCATATCAATTATAGACATTATGAAGCCATTAGGAGGTTAACTGAGGCAGGAGCGAAAGCGAGGTTATCAAGGGATGCAACTGCAGATGATGTTAACAGGGCAATCAGATTATTCAAGCATAGCCTTGACACATTGGGTGTTGAGGACATAGATGCGATTTCAATAGGTATTACCAAACAACAAAAATATATTTTGAGAGCTGTAGAATCAATATTACCAGCTACATGGCAGGATATTCTAAGAGCTGGTTTTAATGAAGATGCAATCAAGGAACTTATCAGTAAGGGCTATCTGAATGAAAGCAAAGACGAAAAGGTATTTTTAGCGAGGGAAAAATGATTGAAAGTAATGGCCCTAAATTATATGCATTTTGTATACGTATTTTGTATACGTATCGTTTTTACGTATTAGTTATACGTATGTATAATGAGGGTATGTTCAACAGGAGTAAAACAATTATATCTTTAATACTAAATAATTATCTATATACTATCTATACTATACGAATACGTATACGTTACGTATACTTATACGGTACTAAAATAGGCTGTTTTTGGGAGTTCTTTGTTGCACAAGGTGTATATTCTAATTTTGAAAGGAGTGATTAGAAATGAATAATGTGAGGAAGACAGAACGAAGGGAGAAACTGCTACTGCGAAAGCAATTACGAAGGAATCTAAGAATCCTTAAGAAACGGGAGAATCGGGAGCATAAACATGAGTAAAAAAAGATACTGTTTCAAATGTGGGCATAACTGGAAAACAGATCGCCATCCGCAGAAATGCCCTCGTTGTAAAAAGTTGTCATGGGACATCCCAGAGCGATTCTATAATCATTTGAAGGAAGAGCTGACATCATGAACATCAATTTAAAAGATAGAGTAGTTAAAATTCATGCTCGTTTGAATGATAAAACACGAGTTCCTATTGGCAGGAAATATCTTTTAGATCACGGATGGTCTGAGTGCAAAGTTGATCTGTTTGGTTTTATCTGGGGTAACGCTACTTTGTGTGTTGGTATTATTATTCTGGTTTTGTTATGTTATGAATAGGTGATAAAAAATGATATCGTATAGAAAAAAAATGAAGCTACTGTTTGATTCGAATGAAAGTATTGATTATTTACAACGGAATGATCTAGTTAGAATTGATTTTGGAGAATGCACAATTCGAACTGGTGAGATATCAACTCAACTGAAGAGATTATCTCAATTAGAATCAGACTTCCCACAGATGGTGGAGCAAGAACTAAAGCAAAAATTGACACCATTGCTTGAGGAAAACAGGACACTTAAATCACAGCTTGAAGAGAAGATCCAGCCAGTAGAAAAGTATGAAGTTCAGATAAAAGAATTGCAATCTCAGATTGAGAATCTGAAGAAACAAATAAATGACTTTGGTAATAAAACAGAATCATTGGAGAAGAGCAATCAAGAACTACAGGATAAAAAGAAAGATTTGGAAACCACTGTTGTTAAGCTAAACAAAATTAGCACAGATGAAGAAGAAATCAACCAGATATATGAGAGAGTTGGAAGCTACAAGAAAGTCAAGAATAAGGTTAAATTAATAGCGTTATGGGATAACGACCCAAATCTAACACTCCGTCAAATAGAGCTTATCCGTATGTTAGAAGGGCAATTTTCTGAAGCAGTTATTAAAATTTACATTCGAGAGTTGATATCTTCCAAGGTATTGATAAGAACTGATATCCAGGGATCATATCGACTGAACGTATCTAATTTTGACAAATGGAAAGTTGATTTCGATAGACTTTGTTCGATCCTTCTTGGGGATATATATGAGAATGCAGTGGCTATTAGGATAGAAAAAAACAAGTCAGAACGTGAGCCGGATTATTAGCTTTTATATCATATGCCGATAGTGTTTACGGCAATTACCGATATAATTCCTTCATTTTGTATGCATACTTACTTTATTCTTTCAATACAATAAATCAACCTGTTTTTTAAATTATTTTAAATTATTTGTCGTTTGATACATAGATTTGTTTGCTGTTTGTATATAGTTTAAATTTGAGTTCTATATCCGTTGAATGGTTGATTTTTCAT
>JAUWBM010000129.1 GCA_030601705.1 Thermoplasmatota archaeon | reverse complement strand
CACGACTCCAGTGATACTTTAGACATTCACAACACATGCCTTTTTTATCGCATGAATAAGTACAGTTGCAAACCATTTTGTTCTTTTCTACATTACATTCTACCATACTACACCTCTATTTTCCGACTAATTTCTTAAATTCTTCTTCGTCAAGGATTGTAAGTCCCAATTTTTTTGCCTTTTCAAATTTTGAGCCTGGTTTCTCACCCACGATAACATAATCTGTATCTTTACTAACAGAGGACGAAACAATACCTCCCTTTTGTTTAACAACATCTGATGCATCTGGACGTGATAGTGATTGTAATCCTCCTGTGAAAACGAATTTCTTTCCTTTTAGTGGCATATCTTCCGTTCTCGCAACCTCATGTGTTTTAATTCCAATATTCTTTAGTTTGTTAATAAGTTCAATGTTTTCCTCTGTAGCAAAAAAAGTACCAATTGCCTCCGCTGTTTTATCACCAAGACCATGAATTTCTTTAAGTTCTTCAATATCTACTTTTGCTAGTTTATCAATTGAATTATATTGTGATGCAAGTAATTGAGCGGCATATTTTCCTACATGCCTTATACCAAGGCCATAAATCAAACGAGACAAGCTCTGATTTTTACTTTCCTTAATTGAATCAAGTAAGTTTTGAGCTGATTTCTCTTTGAATCCCTCCAAAGTTAAAATATCTTCTTTTTTAAGATTATATAGATCCGCGATATTGTCGATAAGATCGTTCTCAATAAGTTTATCAATAGTTGATTCTCCAAGATGATCAACATCCATTGCATCTCGGGATGCATAATATTTTATTCGCCATTTCAAACGAGCCGGACACATGCGATTCGGGCATCGCACAGCAACCTCACCCTCTTTGTGAACAATCTTTGATCTGCAAACCGGACATTTTTTTGGGATTCCTTTCTTTTTTAATTTACCTTTTCTTTTTTCTTTTATACTTTTTACTACCTGTGGTATCACATCTCCACTGCGTTCCACAAGTACCATATCTCCAATTCTAATGTCCTTTCTTTTTAGTTCATCAAAGTTATGCAGCGTCGCTCCTGAAATCGTAGCTCCACTAATATAAACAGGTTCTAATACTGCTACAGGCGTTAATGTTCCTGTTCTTCCAACCTGAATATCTATATCATTTAGACGAGTTGTTGCCTGTTTTGCAGCAAACTTATATGAAATTTCCCAACGTGGATGCTTAGAAGTCTCTCCAAGTTCTCTTTGCTGAGAAAACGAATTAACCTTAATGACTGCCCCATCGATATCATAATTCAGTGTCTCTCGTTTTTCTTCAAGAACCTTACAATATTTGATAGCTTCTTCGATATTACTAATTTTTTTTGTTAGTGGATTGATCCGAAATCCTGCTTCTTTTAAGGCATTTATTGCTTTTTCCTGAGTTTGAAAATCTTTATCAGAAAATAATATGTAATAGATAAAAATATTAAGAGGTCTAGATGCTACAATTCTTGGATCAAGCTGCCTTATGGAACCAGCTGCGGCATTCCTTGGATTTACAAATACTGGTTCTCCTTTTTTAGCTTGTTCCTTGTTGTATTTTTCAAATCCTTCAGTTGGGAAATAGACCTCCCCTCGAACTTCAATATTTTTTATCTTTTTTCCTCTCAACCTTAGAGGAATGCTACGAATGGTTTTGAGATTAGAGGTGATATCGTCTCCTCGTATTCCATCACCTCGTGTGGATCCTCGAACTAAGGTACCATTTTCGTAGAGGAGAGCAACTCCAGCACCATCAATTTTTGGCTCGACAACGTATTCAACTTCACCAACATTTTTTTTCACACGCTCATCAAATTCTCTCAGTTCATCATAGTTGTATGTGTTATCAAGAGAGAGCATGGCTTTCTTATGTTCCACTGTGGTAAAACCTTCTAATGGTTCCCCGCCAACCCGTTGAGTTGGAGAGTCAGGAGTAACAAGATCGGGAAACTGAGTTTCTAAAGATTCAAGTTCTTTCAATAACTGATCAAATTCGTAATCGGAAATAACAGGACTGTTTTCTACATAATACTTGAAATTATGATAATTTATCTCATCGCGAAGCTTTTTTATTCTTTTTTTTACCTCCTTTTTATTCATTGTCAACCACCGAGCATCTTTTCAATTTCTTTCAAACGATACGTGTTAAGTATGTCACTTTTTTCCAGCCCACCTCTCCGGGCAGTCGCCACTCCAAAACGGATAAACGATAAATTAGCAATGCTATGCGAGTCGGTACCGAGAACAAATTTCACGCCTCTCTCTTTAGCAAATTTTGCATGTATATCATTTAAATCAAGGCGATCAGGAAATGCATTAATTTCTAAAAATGTACCTGTATCTCGGGCAGTATCAACAATCTGTTCTATGTCAACCTCGTAAGGGTCTCTTCTACCAATCAAACGACCAGTAGGATGAGCAAGAAAATGTACATACTTATTTTCCATCCCTCTAGTGATCCTCTTGGTCATCTCCTTTCCATCCATTTTGAAAGCAGAGTGAATACCTATGTGTACAGCATCAAACTTTTTTAGAATCCTGTCGCTGTAATCTAAAGATCCGTCGGATTTTATATCGCATTCAGTACCACAGAAAATTCTAAAATTTGATAACTTTTTGTTTAGTTTTCTAATCTCATCAATCTTCTCATTAACTCTCTCTTCAGATAATCCGTTTGCGATTTTCAGGGATTGGGAATGATCGGCAATACAGACAAACGAATACCCCATGTTTTGAGCAACTCTTGAAATATCTTCAATTGAGTCACTTCCATCGCTCCATGTAGAATGGATATGAAAGTCCCCTATGACATCGTCGTATTCGACTAGCCTAGGCAAGTGCCCCTTTTGAGCCAAGTCTATTTCCCCTTTGTTTTCTCTTAATTCAGACTCAATATAAGAAAGACCTAGCGTTGTGTATATCTCGTCTTCAACCTCACCAGCAACATACTTTTCAGTTTCTTTATCAAAAAGACCATACTCATTAAGCTTGTAACCTTTTTTTATGGCAAGGCTGCGCATTTTTACATTGTGCTCCTTTGAGCCAGTAAAATATTGAAGTGCAGAACCATAACTTTCGTTTTTAACCACGCGAAGATCAACCTGAAGGTTATCATGTAATAATACGCTTGTTTTTGTACTTCCTTTTAACAGCACACGTTGAACATCATCATAGTGCACAAAATATTCCATGACATCCTCAGGATACCTAGATGATGCGAGAATGTCTACATCACCAATTGTTTCCTTCATCCTGCGAAGACTCCCTGCTATGCTTATCCTATCTATTTTGTCACATCTTTTCATATAATCCAGATAATTATTCCCATCAACATATGCAACATTAAGCAATACCCGCCCACTTGTTTTTTCTCGAAGCTGTATACCGCGGAGAATATTTCTCTCAGTTATCTCACCAAAACCATCAAGATCTCTTAATCTCCCTTCAATACACGCTTTTCTAAGTTGTTTAATTGTTGAAATATCAAGATTTTCATACAATGCAGAAACTTTTTTAGGACCAAGTCCAGGTATATCTAACAAAGTCAGCAATCCCTCTGGAATTTCTTCTTTTAGTCTTTCAAAATATTCTAATTTGCCTGTTTCTACTATCTCCCTTATCTTCTTAGACAAAGCCTCTCCAACTCCGGAAATAGACTGAAGTCGATTCTCATTTGAGATAGTTTCTATATCTTCATCCATTGCTTCTATCGTCTGAGCAGCCATCCTATATGCTCTGGTTTTAAAGAATATCTCTCCCTTCACGTCTAATAAATCTGCGATCTTGTACAAAATCTCAGCAACAAACTGGTTTTTCATAGTACTTCTCTCTATTTTTCCAAATAAATGATCATCTTTACCCCGCCACCATCTTTTAGATGTAGTTTTTCTCGTAAATAATGTGGAGATATAAACTCAAGAATGTTGGAGTAATGACTTCGCTTTGGCAGAACAATTGCTCCCTTGCAATTATTTATTGTTGCATTGAGACATAGTACACTGCCAAAAGTACGGTTTTTGGTTTTGAATTCATCGATAACGATCCCGCCATAATTTTTCAGAAGTCTTAGTTTATTTCTTTCAACATATTCAATCTCAACGTTCAACGTTCCAGGATACGGAACAAAACCGAGTTTGTTTTTAAATTGATCAACATAGCCTCTCTGCTCAGTATAATATTTTCCTTCACCCATCCCTGAAACAACCTTTCCTTTAAAGACAACTTTATTCGATAGATCAAAAATCTGATTATATTGAGATCGTTCTTCTTTTAAAATTTCTGTCCCCAAACTCGTTATTTGTATGAGTTGTTTTTTAATCCCTAACTCCCGGGTAACCATTTGTAAGTTATCCAGATCCAAAAGATATCGAGAAGCTGTTTGCTGACTTATCTCTAATTGTTTTGCCAATTCATGAGATGAAATTTCTATTCTGTTTCTGATTGCACCAAGCAGTGCAAGCTCCTTTAAGGTTTGTAAGAGATACGGTTTCATATGCTACTTTCCTCCTCCATTATTTTCCAATACTTTCTACAAGCTTCTCGCCCTTTTTGGTAAAGACATAGACGTTGCCCTGTTTTTCTACTATGTCACCTTTAATAAAATCATCTACAACTCTTTGGGCTACTGTTTGAATAATATGATGTTTTTTTGCAATTCTTCGTATGTTTACTTCACCTGCTGCAAATTCATCAAAAATTGCTCTCCTGTACTTGTTTGAGAGTATAAATCCTTCATCCATGGTTATACCAATATCTTAATTTACAGGTATCACATAAAGCTTTTCACTTTCATGTTCACAAAAATACCGATAATACTCAATGCAGAGCAACTACTTGACCGTGCGATCAGAAAAACAAAGAAGATACAGTTACATGATAGAGATGTACGCTTCAAAATAAAAAAGACAACTATTGCACGAATAGATTCATTTGCAACAGTTATTATTTCTACACTAGAAAAATACGTAAAAGAATTCCCTTCAATTGAACAACTTCCCTCTTTTTACCAGGAAATAATTGACATAAAAATAGATACGAACAAACTTAAAAAATCACTTGGTGCAGTTGATTGGGCGAGAAAAACGTGTACAATGATATATTCAAAACAGAGAAGAGCGTTGAAAAAAACAGGAAATGTAGATTTTCTAAAACAAAAACAAAAGGAGATTTATGGCAGGATTTCTTCTGTTGTGAAACAAATCGATGAACGCTTGATGTTTCTTGCAACTGCACAAAATATAATGAAAAAATTTCCAGATATTCAAGATGTCCCTACTGTTGTGATTGCTGGCTATCCAAACGTAGGTAAATCATCTCTACTTAGGCTCCTGTCTTCTGCAAAACCCAAGATAGCTCAATACCCTTTTACGACTAAACAGATTCACGTGGGACATATTGAAAAAAAAGAAAAATATGTTAAAAAACAGTATCAAATAATTGATACACCTGGGTTATTGGACAGGCCATTATCTGAGAGAAATGACATAGAAAAACAGGCTATTGCAGCACTTACTCATCTTGCCGATTTTATTGTCTTTATTTCAGATCCTTCAGAGACATGTGGATATTTGCTAGAAGATCAATTGAATATGCTGTCTCAGATAAAAGAAATTTTTAATGATATACCTTTCATAGTCATTGAAAACAAGGTTGATCTTAAAAAAACAAATTCTTCCCATTTGAAGATATCTTGTACGAATAATGAAGGTATTGATGAGGTGATCAAAGAAATTTTTCAGATATTAGATAAAGTTTAATTAGACATTATTATCTGCACATATAGTAGTATATATTCACCTGCGAAAAATACGCATAGAATCTTTTGTTATTTTATGTATAACAACAGTTAGGAAGGGAAGAATTACAATTTTATTTTGAAAAACCCCCTTTTTCCCCCTCTATTCTTCCTTCCAGTTGTTTTTATTTTGTGAGAAACAAGTAAAACAAAGGATGCTGCCTACAGATTTACACAAAAATTAATCTATATGGGAGAAAGGAAAGAGAAAAGGAGTGTTAGTTCCTTTCATTCTATTATTATACTGATATATTGTTCTTGGCCTAGATACTGGATTTGATTGTTGCTGCTGGTAGTTTGCATAAGACTGTGGTTCACTGCCTAGTAAATCGTCTGCAATCATGTTTCCTGCTCTGTCGTAGTGATAGAACCAGAAGGTAACGGTCTTTAATATACTGGACCATTCAATGACAAACTCGTAGACTGGTCCTGGACCTGCATTGTTTTCGTATAACTCATCGTTGATATACATCTCTACTCTGTCCATACCGCTCATCTCATCGGTAGCGTCGCAGGTAAATGTAACGTACCATTTTCCGTAACCTGGTGGATCTTGGAATGATTCCCATGCAACCTCTTCTATGTCAGGTACTGTTTGATCCATGTCGATAGTAAATGCATGATGTGTTTCCTCGTTTCCAGCGTTGTCGATTGCATAGTATTCAATTGATATGTCATCGCCATCAACGTCCATTATGAATGTTCCATGGTTTCCTGGGATGGTTTGCCAACTGCCAGTGCCAATCTTGTATTTGATTTCTTTTACACCTGAACCTGGTATTCCAGGAGCTATTTCTGGATCTTCGGCACATATTGTAATCTCAACGTTGGTATACCAGCCGTTATTGCCATCT
>JAUWBM010000069.1 GCA_030601705.1 Thermoplasmatota archaeon | reverse complement strand
CATAACGACGCAGCAGTATTCGCTTCATGCTACGGACTGCTGACTTGCTCTCCCAGTATGGGATTTATACATACCGCTTCAATGTTGAAATCACTTCCAGCATTGGGTATATGCTACATGGCTCTCTGGTTTTACCATGACAGGACTTTCACCTGTAAGTATCTATAGGCTTTGCTGGGCACACTAGGAGTTTTACTCCTTAGTGGATTTGGAGCCGTTGCACTAAACAGTGACGAAGAAAAGCTTGATGTTGAGGCCATAGATTATGAATTATCGAGCAATGAAAGATTCGGTTTTACCCATAATGTACTTGGAGAATATGGAACTGCTACATGGTGTGGCTATTGTAAGTACGCACATGGTGCATTAAAGGAACTTTATGCTGAAGGCGAGTTGGACTTTTACTATGTTTCATTGGTATGTGATAAAAACGGGAAAGCATCTCAAAGAGCAGGTGAGTTGGGTCTTACTGGTTATCCGACTGTATTTTGGGACGGTAATTATAGAAAGAATGTTGGCGCAGGAAGTGTTCCTAGTGCCAAAGCTACCTATACCAGCAGTATCAATTCTTGTGGCAACAGACTCGTAGAAGATATTGATATAGATCTTGTTGTCTCATGGCTGGGAGGAACCGAAATGCAAATTGATGTTTCAGTTGATAATAATGAAGCAAGCACATACGGCGGTCGCATAAGAGTCTACATTACAGAAATTGTGTCGTCTATGGGATGGTATGATACAGGGGGTCATCTGTATACCTTTCCACTTTTAGACTATGCATTTAATGAAGTTATCTCAATACCTTCTGGAGATTCTTGGGATGATTCCACAACGTGGGATGGTAGCGCCAACGGTTTCTCCAGTGTAACTGAGGATAATATTATGGTAATTGCAGCGGTTTTCAATTCAAATTCAAATTATGTCGATGAAACATCTGCTGCAACTCCTGGAGGCGGAGGAGGAGCACCTAACACACCAACAACACCAGATGGACCAACAGAAGGAGTTGTCGACGTCGAATATTCATTCTTCGCGAGTACGGAAGATCCTCAAGGAGATGATGTGTATTACCTCTTTGGCTGGGGTGATGGAACAGATAGCGGATGGCTAGGTCCTTACCCTTCTGGCTCTGAACAAAGTGCATCGCACTCATGGGATGAAGAAGGAGAATATGACGTAAAGGTGAAAGCTAAAGACGAAAATGGTGCAGAAAGCGATTGGTCAAATGACCATGCCATAGAAATTTTCGAAGGACCTGCTGTTGATATATCAGCTATCACAGGTGGATTATTCAAAGTAAGTTCGACAATCAGAAACCCTGGTTTGGAGACAGCAGATGATATCAGTTGGAAGATCACACTCGATGGTGGTTTTATATTACTGGGAAAAGAAACCACCGGTACTGAGTTAAGCATTCCTGCAGGCGGAGAAGAAACAGTGAACTCAAAGTTAATATTAGGGTTTGGAAAAACAAGGGTGATAGTTACGGCAGAGATACCAGATGGGGATTCAGATTCCAGAAATCAAGGTGCTTCAGTAATCTTGTTCTTTATCAAGGTTAACCCAGGCGGTTGAATTTAAAACGACCAATAATCAGAAAGTCTCTCTCTCCTTTTTTTAATTATTTATGTTTCTTTCTTTTAGATATTTCTTGAGCTAAACAAATTTTTTTCACGACACAATTCTAACAGGTAAATTAGAAATTTTAAAATACTTTTAATACTCCTATTTGTATTGTAATAAATTTATTATTACAAAACATTTAAATCAAGATATTACATTAATAAACCTACGGGGAACAAAATAATGCAAGATAAATACATTAAAAAGACCGTTGTTTTTTCAATAGTTTCAATATTAATAATGGTTGCTTCAATCCCTGCTTTTAACTCAGCGATTGTTAAAACTACCAATGGTGAAATAGAAATATGTAACGGTTTAACAGAGGTTTCTACAGATAGAAGTTGGTATTGGAAAGAACCATATCCAAATTATGCACCGAGCGGTATGCCTGATTTCGATCAAAACCAAAATCGATGGAAAAGTATTTCTGATGGGGGCAATGGCATAGCAGATACAAATGCAATTGGGGATGACGTACAGCTTATTCCTGTGGGAAGTGAAGTGAATCCTGGAGATATTATTGTTGCACCTGGACAAAACTGTCGGCTCGATACTAACGTTAGTGGTGACGATGTTGCGAAATGGGCTTTTTGTGGACCAGTAGCCATAGCGAATTGTTTCTGGTGGTTTGACTCAAAATATGCTAATCCTGATGGCACACCAGGGGATGGGGAAGACGAGTTCCCATTAGTAGAAGATTATGGTAACGGAGATGATCATTCGTCAGATAATGTACCACTCCTTATAGAAAAATTAGCGAGAGCAATGAACACCACGGGTAAAGGTAAAACGTCTATAGATGATATGCAAGATGCAATTGATCAATGGTTAGCTGATACCAATCTTCAGAATAGAATTGAAGAAACCACTAAAAATGAACCTACTTTTGAATTTATTGAGGGCGAGATAAATCGAAGCCAGGATGTTATTCTACTACTAGGGTTTTATGATTGGGTAATTGGCGATAAAGTAGTAGATCAGTCGCAACCCTTTAGATCTTGGGGCAAATTGTTACAAACTTCCACTTGGTGGGATTATCAAAGTTTTAGGCCTACTGTTGAGAGACTCGATGCAATAAAAATCCTCCTTCAGAGCACTTCTTCAGATACTTGTGAGGTAGAGATTAATGTATATGAATCCCAAGGCGGGGATCCAATTGGAACAGCAACTTTAAATCCTGGTTATCTTGTAGCTCCAACATGGATTCAGTTTCATTTTGAACCATTTGTTGAACTCACTCCTGATGACACTTATTATTTTGACGTGAGACAAACAGAAAGTGGATATCATTATGAGTGGTACTACATGTCACCTGATCCCTATAACAGAGGAACAGGATGGATGGATGAAAATCCATATGATCCATATGATATTGCCTTTGATTGGACATTCGAAACAGAATACTACTATCCTCCGCCAAGCTCGGTAAGAAGAGGAGTGCACTATGTCACCTGTGCCGGTGTCAATTCCAAGAATACATCGATTGCATTCAGTGATCCACGTTATAATGTATCTAATCCTGGTGGAGATGATCACAATGATGCACAATACGTATCACATGACATTTATGCTGTATCAACTGGTTCTCCCTATCCGGATCTCGATTACAAATGTTGGTTACCGGACTACCCAACAGAATATAGTTATACAATAGTTGAACAAGCGGTTGTAATCTGCCCAATACCAGATACTGAACCACCAGTAGTAGAGATAACAAAACCAATAAGTGCAATCTATTTCGGTAACGCGGTGATATACTACCCATTCCTACTACCATTTATATTCGGAACTATTGATATAGAAGTCAATGTTTCAGACAACCGAGAAATAGAATATGTCGAGTTCAAAATCACTCTTCTAAATGGTGAATGTGAATCACAAGGGACTGATACTACTGAGCCGTATAAATGGAAATGGGAGGAAGGCGCTTTCTTCTTTCGTAATATTGAGATAGTTGCCGTTGATAGTTCAGGAAACTACAATTATGATTCGCTCACAGTATTAAGGTTCTTCTAATCTAAAAAACAAGCGATTCACTAAACAATACAGTAAATAATATTTCATAATCTCCTTTTCTATTTAGATTTGAAGGGCAATTACATTTATAAATAAACTCGTATTAGAAGAAATGGGGAGGTTCGGATAAGAATCTGAGGGAATAAATTCACCTATTCCTGATTCCTTCCATCCGAACTTCTCTACTTTCATTTTATTTTTAAATGAACAGATAGGATTAACAAATCATAAAAGACAGATTTCGTTTCAATTACCAGGCAATGGCAAAGAAAATCCTCAAACAAGCCAAAAAATTCCTTCCCTTACTTGGCATTTCAATATTCTTCTATATTATTTGTACATTAGATATTGAAAAAATGATAGACGCATTTTTATCAATCAATCCAATTTTCATAATTTTTTCTTTAACTTTAACAATTCCTCGAGTGATAATTAGAAATTATGCATGGCGACTCATACAAAAAGAACAAAAAATAACAATTGGTTTCTTTGAGTCTCTTAAAATATTTTTAATAGGATATTTCTATGGGAGTATCACCCCAGGATACATAGGACAAATTATGAGAGTCCCTTACATGAAAGAAAAAACAGGAGAACCTTATGGAAAACTATTTGTAAACACAGTAATTGAGACCATAATACATACACTTTCGCTCTATGGGATGATGATTATAGGGGCATTACTAGTCCTAGAAACACTTCCCGAACTATTTCCTATAACAACTGCATGGCTTATAATTCTGGCAATAGTACTATTGTATTTTATAAAAAAAGGAAGAGGAGAAAAATTATTTTACACCTTGATAAAATATCTCACTCCAAATAAATTAAAAAGTTATCTTAATAAATTTGTTGACACTTTCTATGCTGACTTTCCTAGAATTAAAAAACTAACTGTTCCTTTAATTCTAGGTATTTTCACATGGATCATCATCTTTTCTCAGGAATACATCATTGTTTTAGCTCTGGGACTTGACATTCCTTATCTTTATTTTCTATTGCTATTTCCGATTGCTAATGCTGTTGGTTTTATACCTATAACCTTTGCTGGTTTGGGAACTCGAGAATTAACCGCAATCTTATTATTTTCTATTCTTTTTAATGCACCCGAGGAAAAAATTTTTGTATTTACTCTTGCTGGATTTATTATAACTGACCTATTCACTGGTTTTATCGGTTTCATTCTTTCATTAACGGAGACCCGTCCAAAGAATAGTTTATCAGATTCAATCATTTAGCTTTCAAAAACCCTTTATTATCTTTGATATATCCTTAGTTTGTAGATAGGTAACCAAGTTGTTCCTTCTTTATTTTCTGTCACAGAATATATCACTAATGTTATGAGTTATGAAACAATAGTTAGAGAGGAGGTTATGAATAAAAAGAAACTTCTTGGATGCATATCAAGTTGACAGTATCATTGATGATTATCGATGGTTTTAAATAATATTGTGAATATCATAATTATTGTTATTTATAGTAAGGGGACAGATTATTAATGAATAACAAAATTGGAAAAATTACAATCTTAGTAATAACAATATTTGTGATACTCCCATCATTGGCACCGGCTCAGATAACCTCTGAGCAAAAAAAAACTGGAGTTGAACTGAAGGATTTTGAAGTTAAAGATACCATAACGTTTTCTGAAAGAGAATTTCTCTTTGACACAGTCATGGGATACGACACCGTAAGATTTCTAGGCGATGGACAACTAAATGAAAGCGGAAAGCCGATGTTGCCACTAAAAAACATAATGATTGCACTCCCGGAAGGTATGAAAGCAACAAACGTCAGAGTTCTCAGTGTTAAAGAAAAGGAAATACCTGGCACATATACAATTATTCCAGCACAATTACCACAGACGTTAGATAAATCGATGGAAGAATTGGTATTAGTCCAATGTGACACTCAAGCTTATGAATCAAGCAGTCCTTATCCTTCGAAGTGGGTGGAAGTAACTGGGCAGACTGATCTTGCAGGTCAAGGAGTAGCAGTAATTACAGTCTATCCAATCCATTACATCCCTAGTTTGAAGAGGTTAAAACTTCTGACATCACTCGAATTTGTCATAGAGGGCGTCAACGGATACGTTTGTGGTGATTATCTTCCTGAAGGGATATCAGAAGGGGGAAGGGAAATGTATCAAAAGATGGTTGAGGAGATGGTTGTAAATTCAGAAGATGTGGAGTTGCATGTTGCAGAGAATAATCAACAGCGTGGTGTTGATCCTGGTGATTATGATTATGTTATTATCACTAACACGAGCTGGGTGAATGCTTTCCAACCTCTTGCAGACTGGAAAACCAAAAAAGGCATCCCAGCAAACATTGTGACCACAGATTGGATTTATAATAATGAAAACTACAGCGGATCGAATAAGGAAAAGATACGCGCCTTCATCCAAGATGCCCATGCCACCTGGGGGACTACGTTTTTCTTACTAGGCGGCGATACAAGTTATATCCCCTATCATACGGCGTATTATCAAGGTGATAACATTCCTACTGATACATATTATTCAGATTACGATGACGATTGGACTTGTGAGGTTCATGTCGGCCGTGCTTCAGTTTATCAGACTGGAAGTAGCGCAGGTGGAATTGCTAACTTTGTAAACAAAACATTAACCTATGAAAAAAACCCACCAGTTACCAATTATACAAAAAATGTAGCCTTGTTTGGCTTTGATTTAGATTCATCTACTGATGGAGAGGACTGTAAAATAGATATCGACGACTTATATGTCCCATCTAACTGGTCTGTAACTACGGTTTATGATAGCCACAGTGGAAACCATGAAGACGCTGTTGATGCAGCCGTCAATGACGGTCAAAACCTGATAAATCACATTGACCATAGCAATGAAGAGTATATGGGGACAGGATACACCAATCATTATTGGGGTTTGACCAACTCAGAAGTAGATGCATTCAATAATGGAAATAAAACAAGTACCTGGTACTCGATTGGGTGTTGGGCTTGCGCTTATGACTACGACAACTGCATTGCTGAACACTTTGTGCGTGATACCGATGGTGGTGGAGTTGCATTTGTTGGTAATTCGCGATATGGTTGGTATCAACCGGGATATGACGATTATGCATCCTTACGATATGATCGTTATTTCTTCAGGTCGTTTTTCGATCAGAATCATTACAGGCTTGGAGATCTCTTTTCAGATCATAAAATGGATGCCTATAACAGCATGACCCAGAATGATTACAACAAGTATATTTTCACTGAATTAACATTGCTTGGTGATCCTGAGATGCCTCTTTGGAAAGAAAATCCATCAAACTTTGCAGTTACTCATCCTGATAATTTACCTATCGGCTCTTCATCCTTCACTGTTCATGTTGAAACTACAGGAGGAACCGATATCAATAATGCATCTGTCTGTTTATGGAAAGATGATGAGGTATATCTAACCGGCTATACGAACAACACGGGAAATGTAACCTTTAATCCATCTCCATCCACCTCAGGCATAATGAATGTTACGGTAACCAAACAAGATTTCCTACCGTATGAAGGAGAAGTCAATGTGAATCAACCGCCAAATGAGCCGAGTGATCCTGAACCAGAAGATGGTGCAACGGATGTCGATATTGATGCTGATCTCGGCTGGAACTGTAGTGATCCAGATGGCGATGATCTGACCTATAACGTCTATTTTGAGGCAAACGATACAACCCCCGATGAATTGGTATCCGAAAACCAAACGGGAACAACCTATGATCCAGGTACAATGGAATATAGTACGCATTATTACTGGCAGATTGTGGCATGGGACGAATACGGTGCATTGACCTCTGGACCGGTTTGGAATTTCACCACAGGATCAGAACCAAATGACCCGCCATATTCTCCAAGTAATTCATCACCTCCAGATGGGACAACAAACGTATCTGTTGATGCTAATCTGAGCTGGACAGGTGGCGATCCAGATGAGAATGATACAGTCGTCTACGATGTATATCTTGAGGCGAATGATCCTACACCTGATATTAAGGTATCTGATGATCAATCTGAGAACACATATGACCCTGTGACATTGGAGTACGACACGCATTATTACTGGCAAATTGTTGCAAAAGATAACCATGGTGCTGTAACACAAGGCCCTGTCTGGAACTTCACGACTGAAGAGGAGCTAAATGCTCCACCAGATAAACCTACAATCACTGGTCCTACATCAGGAACAATAGGCGTTTCTTATGATTATACCTTCGTGACAACTGACCCAAATGGTGACAATATCACTTACTACATAGAATGGGATGATGGCGATACTACTGATTGGCTTGGACCGTATGAATCTGATGAAGAAATAACCAAATCACATTCATGGTCTGAAGAGGGAACCTATAACATCAGAGTGAAGGCAAAAGATCCCCATGGTGCTGAAAGTGACTGGGGGTATCTCAAAATCATCATGCCGAAGAGCCAGCAAGCAACCAACACATTATTCCTTCAATTTCTTCAGAAACTTGTACAGCGTTTTCCACTCCTTGAATGGATACTATCCTTATTTCCCGTTTTCAATAGGATATTAGATCTCTAGTTTTATTATGAAGGCAGGGAGTTCAATTTCTCCAATCTCATACATATGATTTTTTAAAACAGATTATCCCTTCCTAGCTACATAACAGGCAATCTGAATAGATAACAACCATTATAATCTGACGACATTGATTGTTATCATCAAAAACATTTAATTAATCCTGACATTATACTTATGCTGTTACGTGGGCGGGTAACAAAGTGGCTATGTGGCGGACTGCAGATCCGCATACGGGGGTTCAAATCCCTCCCCGCCCTCTGGGGGACACTACTTGTCAAAAAATGATTATTATCCTATTTCATCAATCATTATTTTTATTATGTTTATTTTATTATTATCTTTTAATCAAATAGTTGAAGCAGAACCTCCTCTACCAATCAAAATAAATGAAATCATGTATTTTCCAGTAGAAAATGATCATTACAATGAATGGATTGAACTCTTTAATCCAACATCTTTTCCAATAGATGTTAACAACTGGACATTATATGATGGACAAGAAGAAGATATCATAATAGGCAACTCAGATCATGGAGATGGCTCAACCGTTATAGCTCCAGGCGGCTATGCAATAATTACGGATCATGGAACAAAAGTTTATGAAAACTTTACTGTCTCAGAAAGTGCAGTAAAACTATATGTTGATTATAGAAATTTTTATGACTTATTTTATTTCTTATACGGTAGAAAATAAGAGCATACAATTTTTAGTTAATATGGAAAAAAGTATCAAAAACGGATACTGTTGATTCTAGGAGTGTTTAATGTGGAGTGTTGAAAATGGGGTGGTAATCTGTTCTTCTTCCAAAGATTATGAACTACAGTCGTGGAATGAACAAGGGGAGATAACTAAGATTGAAGGCATGTTGACCGTTGCTTTTTCTTTTATCTTCTCTTGCTCCCATAGAGATAGAAAAGAATTATATCTCATCATAAAGATACCATATATGGTCAACATGTCTGAAATTCAAGCCCCTCCATCCAAAAAACCATATTATCCTAAAAATTATCTACTAGGTGATTTACGTCCATTTGAAAAAAATGATGTTGCAAAGGAATATTCAAAATTAAAAACATGGGTTGCACGGTTCTATGGATGTTTAGAAAAGGAATGGAAATTTTTGTTTGAGAAATACGAGTTATCACCTGAAGAAATGGCTAAAGCATTACTAAAAGAATTTAAACGAAAAGATGAAAAAATAAATCGGTTAGAAGATCAACTCAGAAAACAGAGCGAAGAATTTGAACAAAGAATAGATAAATTAGAAAAAGAAAAAAACGAACAAATAAAAATGTTGGAACGAAGAATAGAAAAGTTAGAAAAGGAAAAAAATCAAGAAATTTTTTCGTTAAAAGAAAAACTTGGTATGGCCACTAAATGGAAAATGAGAGGAAATAGTTATTATCGATGGAATCCAGATTTACAACGTGAGGATAAACCTTGTATTTTACCAAGGAATTTTGATATAAATAAAGTAGATATTAAGGGTTATAACGAAGATAAAACAATAATTACATACGAATATCTTGATGACAATTTAATAACACACAAAAAACGGAATATGCCTGTTACCCTTTACGATCAGCTTAATGAAAAACATGAAAACAAAAGAAGAAATAGTAAGAATGAGTGATCCTGTCGAACAAAGCAGTGTCAAAAATGGCATGGTGGTTTTAAATATCGACCCTTTTCAAATCATTTTTATTTAACTCTTCAATCCTTTTATCTATAGGTTCGATAATTTTACACAACCGAGGTATATTTTCCGAAATAATTCTTTTAGCATGAGGATCAATTAAGAATATATTTTTATGTTTGAACGCTGGTTTATTTAATGAATCGATGAAGGCACTATTTATAGCATCATCTCTAAAAGAATATCCAATAATTACGATGAGTTTTGAATCCTTATCGGAAATACCTGATATAAGATCATTTCGTAAATTTAAAAGTAAGCTGAAATAAGGATCTCTTAAAAAATATTTTTCAGTCGTTGGATAAATCATTACTTCCTCTTTCATTTCCCCATCTACAGTTCTATCTCCAGATTTAACAAACATATCTGTTATAATTATTTCACCATCCACACAATCATCAGTAATTACCCAGTTAGAAGAACCATGTAATTTGTACAAATTCCAAAACTCCTTTTTTTGTAGTAATTTTGAATCAACTCGATTTCTATCATTAGATAAATTATTTAACTTTCGTCCTCTTTTTGCACAATATCGTTCAAAACAAAGATCATAATTTGTAGTATATACATCAAGAGCATTATTTTGTTCAATTTTAAAAATGTCAAAAAGATTGTCATATACTTCTACTAATTTGCCTTCTTTTTCTGCAGGTGGAAAATTACAATTTTCTCTGATGATCTTTCGTATTTCAATCGAAAAATTGCGACATTTCTCTTGTTTTGGACCAAAAGTTATTTCATTTGCTTTTCTTCTATCAGAAATCAACGCAGCAAATGGTCCTGCATTTTTGATCCCTATACCAGGATCGGATAATGCATCTAAACAAGTTAACACAGCTTCAATATCTGGAACAAATCCAAAATCTTCGACTCTCTTTTTTATTATGTTTAAAACTGATGTATCTATGTACCTTTTTTTAAATTCATTTACAATATTATCAGTCAATTCTCTCATATTTGGCATATCAAAAGGTTTTGATGCCCCAGCACCCAGAAATAATAATATTGTATCAACCTCAGTCCTTATTCTCACTTTGATATTTAATAGATTGCATAAGTAGTTTTTCCCACTTTTCATCGCCCAATTCTAAATATATATTTGCAAAATGAGCAGGAGTATAACCATTAAGTGATTCATGTGGTTTAACGAAGTTATAATAGAGTTGATGTCCTTTCGTAAAAATTGTATCCTCTGATTTAAGACCACGTTGGGTTTTGTTTCTATCCCTTACCGTGCCATTAAGACGTTCAATGAGATTGTTGTCAAATTCACCATGAATTGTTTTTGTACCCTGAATGCCAACATTCTCAATATGTATCGTCTCTTTTTTTACCGTATGGAACTCCTTGTTTATTGCTTTATAATAAGACTTTAAACCATCTGTAACAATACATTTGGGTCTATCACCGTGACACTTCTCTTTTTGGCAACCTGAAAAGCCTTTCTTGCATCCTTGATTTTCCGTTCCTTACTAATTACAGATGCAAGATGAAAACGAGTAAATTCATCCATGATATTCCAAAGGTAAAACCAATCACCATTGATATTCACCATCATTTCATCAGCATGCCAAACTGTACCTAAACGTGGTTGGAACTGACTAGTATATTCATCCATGATACTGATGTAGTTTACAATCCAATTATAAATCGTGGTAAAATGAACTTTTAAATCATAGAATTGCCGTAAGTGGTCACTAATTTTTCTAAGGCTTATACCCTTAAAATACAAATCAAGTGTGACACATATCACTTTTGGATCAGCTTTAAGATTCTCAAAATATAGGTTATCCACAAATCTTCTGTTGCAGTTCTTACACATATAGACCTGTTTACCGTTCTTCTTACCATACTTCGTGTAATTCTCACTTCCACAATGAGTGCAACAAAAAGGCTTATCAACTACTTCTTTTATAGGTTCTTTCGGGGTTGTGATAGTCATCTTATCATGGCTCCAGACCCTCGGAGTACTAGAACTACTCCTTGGGTCATTAATTTTTAACCCAAAATCCAACAGGGTTGTACTTGCAATTCTATATCTGTTGCACTCCTTATAAGGTATCCTATGGGGTGACCGAAAGTATTCCTGTTGTACGGGAGGGAAACTACATAATTTCTGTTGTTTCATAATTACAATCCCGAACTTTGAGGGAGGGATTTTACTCCCCACCTCATAGCTCGTCTGACTGAAGAGCCGACTGCAATAATTAGTATGTATCTCAGACTATTTTTAGATTGTAGAGATAAAAATTCGGTAAAAAGTTATCAAACAATCTTGTAACAATTGATAATCTTTAAAATTGTATAGAAAATTCGATGAAACTTCGGTCAAACTTCGATGAAACTTCGATTATTATTCATTTAATGTTTACTTTATACCATCCTTTCTTCAAAAAAACAATTATATTACATCTTACTAACATTTTAAGATAGATTTGAACAGTGGAAGAGCTACCTATAACACAGTCACGTTGAAAATCATTTGTTCCAAATTTTTTTCCTTTACGACCCCATAAAAAATCAATTACAGTATCGAGATAAACTAAATCATCGATGTTTTCATCAGATTCTTCAAGATGTTTTATTATGTCTTCTTTTTCTTTAAATTCTAATTTTTGGATTTTTGATTTTTTAATTTTTGTTTTCTTTTGTTCAGGAAGTTTATTTTGTAACCATAGAAATGCATCTTTTGGCATAGTAAAATCATCTGAATAAGAACTATTATGCCTTTTATACCAAAATCTACACCATTCCTCACCATCTTTAAGAAAATATCTAATACCTATTACCATATCGTAAGTGAAATTACGTGGGCAATCATGTCCTATAGGTTCGCCATTTGGTTTATACCTATAAACCCAATTCAATTCATACTTCCATCCACTATCTGCCTTACCGCATAGTATCTTAAGTTGATGATTTTCTTTTTTTAATTTTTCCATCTCTTGTTCAAGTCTCTCAATTTTTGATGATAATTCTTTAATTTTCTCATTTTGGTGATGATATATCTCAGGAGTGAGTAATGGCCCTGCCCGTTTCACTACTTTAACATCATTTTTTGCATCTACATATTCATTCGTAGACATGTCGACCATATAGGGAATCTTTATGATAAGATATAACTCTTTTCTTCTATCTATATGGGAACAAGGAAAAATAAAAGAAAAAGCAATGGTCAACATGCCTTCAACTTTTATTATCTCCCCTTGTTCATTCCACGACTGAATCTCAAAATCTTTACCTGTGGAACAAGTTACCACCACAGATTCAACACCGCTAATTCAACACCCCTCCATTCAACAGAACCCAAAAACGTTATCTTTATATACTATGAACGGTCAATGATTAGCACGGTTTACGTCCCTTGTGCAAAGCAAATATTTTAACTACCAACAATATTGTCTATTTTTATGAAGCTGAAATTTCAAAGCCACCAATATGATCTACATATTCAAAATACTCATTCATGCCAAAAATAGTCTCTTTGTAATATATAATTTCAAAATCCCATGTATATGTATCTGGGATACCTGGATCAAGTATCCCTAGCGTATCTGATCCCGAGCTTAAATAAATATTGTTATCGTCATAATATTCAACAGTGATTTTAATATCATTAAGTATCTTGCCTGCAATATTTTTTGTGGTTCCATATATTCTATACCGTGATGCATTCTCGATGTATACAAAACCATCTGCTATTTTTTGATAATCCCTATAATTAACTTCTTTTTCAGTGATAACAGAGTAATTAAGGATTTTTAACTTATCAATATCTCCCGATACTCTAGTTCCATCTGGCAATATTGTAAATTTCTCTTCACCTTGGTCTCCATTTGGATCATCGGTTGTATTTTGATTTGTTTCAGTACATCCACTAAATCCAACAGATAACAGCAGAACAGCTATTCCAAGTATTAAGAAACGGTTATTTATCTCCATTTGTCCTCTACTCCTTTAATCAATGTTTTACCACAGTTAGGACATATTATTTTGCCGTTTCCTCGGCTTTTAACAGTATCTACATTTCCTTTACTGGAAAAAGGTAAACGCCAACCGCATGTCTTGCATTTAATGTGAAGCATACCTTTACCTCCTACAAATCTACAATTTACTAACCGTCTTTTCAAGAGATGGTTATTCATTTTAAATCATTTATTCTCAGGTGACTTTCTGCTTGTTTGTGATTCTATCGAACAGTCATCATTGTATCCTTTTAGATTTTTTAATAAGTCAATCTTGTTTT
>JAUWBM010000160.1 GCA_030601705.1 Thermoplasmatota archaeon | reverse complement strand
GATATGTCGCTCGTGAACTAGGATTAAAATTGATGCCTACAACACCCCAGGATTATATATCAAGATTTTGTAGTGAATTAAAGCTTAGTGGCGACGTAAAGGCTAAAACAACAGAAATACTCAAAGAGGCGGCAGATAAAGAACTCACCAGTGGACGGGGTCCGACAGGTATTGCAGCAGCATCTCTCTATATCGCAACAGTACTTTGTGGTGAACGACGAACACAACGAGAGATTGCAGATGTTGCGGGCGTAACAGAAGTAACAATCCGAAACAGATACAAAGAACTTACAAAAAAACTAGATATAGACATCATCCTGTAGGCTTACCGTTCTACCTATTTGCCCTTCTTTTTAGTTAAACATATTTCAATTGAAGATACATTAGATGTTCTACCTTCTTCATTGGTAAGGCTCTCAGTACTAATTTTTATCTCTTTTACTTTTGCATCTGTTACAAACCTGTTTCTCACAATCTCCGCTGCATCTACCGCCGTACTTATTGCCCTGCCTCTCGCTTTTATTATAACCTCCTCTGAACCGCTATTAAACTGTGTTACTACGGCAAGTACATAGCTCATTGGCGGTTTTCTTCCAACATATATTACGTTTTCATCAGTCCTTCTTTCTTCTGCCATAATTTTTCTCCTCCCTCAAACTACAATTTCATAGCATCTATTACTTTAAAAAACCAATCCTACCTTTTTTGATTTGGGGAGGATAAAAGGGTTGAAAATTACAAAAACCTTGTTCCTGTTAATGTCTTGGTATCTATTACTCCCTCTATAGATCTAATCTTGTTAATAATAATGCTTCCAAGTTTTTCAAAATCCTCCGCCTCAATTTTAGCAATAAGATCGTATTCTCCAAAGAGAGGACGTAATTCAATAATCTCTGGTACTTTGGAGAGTTCCTTGTATACCTCATGTTCGTGTGCAGGTGCGGCAGTTATGAGTACATAACCTATGGCCATATATCTTCCTCTTTATCACCAATTTCACAGGGTTTATCGCTATATAAAACCAATCCCACTGGATTTTTGTGGGAGGATAAAAAGGGATTGAAAAACAGGATTTTAACGTATTAAAAAAAGGAAAGAAGAGAGGGTTTAGTATAGGTTTATAGCCCTAGCAGATGTCTTAGTATTGGGAACAGATGTGGGTGATTTTCTAGGAATCTCAGGAATAACTGGTTTATGTTGAATGCTCTGTTTTTCGGTGTTGCAAGAGATACATCTATTTCACAGTAGTCAGTAGAATCATCACTATTGATCACCTTTATTTTACCAGTGAAATTTTTATTTTTTTCATTAGGAGCTTCTACGGTTACTGTTACAGTAGTCCAACTACCTTGTGGTAAACCAGTACCACTTGAAGGGCTAAATGTCCAATTGGTTCCCCAACTTGGGAGAGAGGTAGTTTCTACCGCCCAGTTAAGAAGTGAACCAGGATCACCATCGTTTCCAACTTGAAACGTTCCAGTAACTGTGTCACCTGGTTTTACACCGGTCCAAACAAGACGACCTTTACAGATTAAATCAGGTATTGGTTCTTCTCCAGTGATTACAAATGCAAGGTCTAATGGAACTCCTGATAATGGATCAATAAGTGGGTACCATCCTGTTGGATTACCATATACTGCAGCATCCTCATATTGTTCTATTGAGGTCTTCCAACCTAATGCATCAGGTTCATAAAACGGCGTGGAGATAACCAGCCAGTAAATGGTTCCTTCATCTTGTGGAAATGGGTCATCAATGTTTACGATGTTAATTTGATAGTAAGTATTATGATCGTTCTCATACCATATGTTTGGCGGATGGAACCAACCTTGATCGCCATAAAAAGGTCCTCTGATTATGAACTCATCTACATCGAATTGTCTGCTCCATAATTGTTGCGCAGGTCTTGATGGTGGCCCTGGGTTATTTGACCATATACTAACTTTTAGCCATGGTAAATCTTGTACATCATCTCCTCTCCATGAAATCCAGAAATGTATATCAGTTACGTTTCCTGATTCGCTACATTTCCAATCGTCTCCCAACATCCAGTCATGGAAGTTGACATCCCAGCCATATGGATCAGGTAACTGTGGGAAATGCATCTTATGTCCGTCACCCTCGTCCCAGTCTGCGACAGCTATGCCCGCAGTGCCTATCAACAGCATACATACAAAAATACCAATTATTTTATTTTTCAATTTTTTCGCCTCCTTTATTTTTGTAACGTTTGTAATATTATATTATTATATAAATTTAACGATTGTTAATTGCAACATCTGTCACAATACTAAATTCTAAAAACCTAGATTTTGGTTAGGATAAAAAGGGATTGAAAACAAGGTTTTTGATGCATTAAAAAAAGAAAAAAGAGATAGGGTTTGTTGTAGACTTATAGGTCTAGTATGTATCGGAGTAGTGGGAACGCATTTGGAAACCGTTCAAACAGCCACTCTAACAGATTAAAGTTGAAATTGAATGCTTTGTTTTTTGGCATTTCGACTTCAAGGGCTCCCCAGTCGCTCTCAGCACCATACATATCTACGGCTTTCGCTTTGATCATATATGTTCCCTTATCACTCCAAGTGTGTTTAACCTTTACATCTGTACCAGAGGGATTATAACCAGTCCACTCAGTATTGTTGTCTCCCCAGTCGATAAAGTACTTGACATCATCGCCATCAGGATCTGTTGCATTGAATGTGTATTCGTATTCTGTTCCTGCTTTTCCATTGGTTTCCCCGTTTATGGTTGGTGCATTCGGGGGTTGATTTTCACTTGCTACTTTAATCAACCAAGCATCTGCATCACCAGCACCATACGACACTGTACCTCCTGCTATGATGTATCCTCCATCAGAAGTCAGCTGAACTGCGTAGCCCACATCCAAATCTGTTCCTCCAAATGTTTTATTCCACTGCTCATCCCCATTAGAATCTGTTTTGATCAACCAAACATCATAACCTCCAGCACCAAACGACTCTGTGGCTCCTGTTATGATGTATCCTCCGTCAGTAGTCTGCTTAATTGACACGCCCCTATCATCACCTGTTCCTCCGAATGTTTTATTCCACTGCTCATCCCCATTAGAATCTGTTTTAATCAACCAAGCATCTGCATCGCCAGTTCCATAAGACATTGTAATTCCTGTTATGACGTATCCTCCATCTGTAGTCTGCTGAACCGAGTAGCACTGATCCGCAGACGAACCTCCGAATGTTTTATTCCACTGCTCATCCCCATTAGAATCTGTTTTGATCAACCACACATCTGAATCACCAGCTCCATAAGACGCAGTTCCTCCTGTTATGACGTATCCTCCATCTGTAGTCTGCTGAACCGAGTAGCCAAAATCATATTCTGTTCCTCCGAATGTTTTATTCCACTGCTCATCTCCATTAGAATCTGTTTTGATCAACCAAGCATCCCAAGAGACAGTTCCATAAGACTCTGTAAATCCTGTTATTATAAACCCGCTGTCTGTAGTCTGCTGAACCGAGTAGCCCAATTCCATCTCTGTTCCTCCAAATGTTTTATTCCACTGCTCATTACCAGAAGCATCTGTTTTGATCAACCAAGCATCACCACCGCCAGCGCCGTAGGATTCTGTCCATCCTACTAAGACGTACCCCCCATTAGAAGTCAGCCTAACCGAAACGCCGTAATCTACGCCAGCTCCTCCAAAAGTCTTATTCCACTGCTCATCTCCATTAGAATCTGTTTTGATCAACCAAGCATCTGCATCACCAGCACCATACGACACTGTACTTCCTGCTATGATGTATCCTCCATCAGAAGTCAGCTGAACTGCGTAGCCCACATCCAAATCTGTTCCTCCAAAGGTGTTATTCCATTCCTCTGGAGGTTGAATAGTTACACTGTTCCTATTATTTTCCATCTTTATTTTGCCAATTTCAATAGTTCCTGCTACTGGCAAAGCAGTAGCCGCAATCAACAGCATGCATACAAAAATACCTAATAGTTTCTTATTCATAATTTTTGTTCCTCCCGATATATAAAATATCTTGTATAAAGTATAATAGTTTTATTTAAATATCTTTCCTATTATATTTATTGCAACATCTGTAACAAAGCCATTGTAGGTGGGATGATTTTATTTCAACAGTATTTTGAACGGAGGGGGAAGGGGAAGAAAATAATAGGTATTAAAGAACCCTTCCTCCATTCCTACGCATAATCATATATCTAAACGTTATTTAAATTTTACCTATTCAATATATTCGCAACATCTGTAACGACATTTCTGCTTACAGAAGGGATGTTGTAAAAGGGGTCAATTTGGGGAGGAAAGGCAAAGTGAAAGTAAGTCTTTCCAAAAGTCTGACCCCTTTCAATAGTAACTATGTTTTCCAGGTTAATAAAGCTAATGATTATTTAGTCAGCGACATAAGTAATTGGAAGGATTAAGATTGAAATCATGCCCTGATAAGAATCCCTTAATTTTCATTTGCATTTTTTCAATGCTCTGAAAATATGTAGAATTAGTCACATTATGCCGTATAACTTTCCAAC
>JAUWBM010000097.1 GCA_030601705.1 Thermoplasmatota archaeon | reverse complement strand
GTTGAAAACATAACAACGTTTCTTAATACTACTCAACCAGTACATGAAAATATCACGAGATATGTAAATATAACAGACTATGTATCTATTATCGAATCACCAGAAATAACTAGAGATATCCTGAAAGATGTCAACGTCTTCGTAGTTGCAAACATTAACAAATCCTTTTCTCGTAACGAAAAAGATGCAATCTGGGAATATGTAGAAAATGGAGGTTCTTTACTGGTACTGGGGGATCATACAAACGTTGGTGGCATACAAGAACCATTAAATGACTTACTAGAACCTGCAAACATTCGATTCAGGTTTGATTCGTCATTACCTCTTGATCCAAAATTTAAATGGATGACTTGCTATCAACTACTGCATCATCCAACCACATCAAGAATAAATAGTTTAGATGAACTTCAAATTAGTGTTGGTGCATCTCTTGATATTACTTATTCTTCATTTCCTATGATAGTAGGAAGATACGCTCTCTCTGATGAGGGAGACCGTTTGAATGAGGAGATGGCATACCTTGGTGATTATGAATATAATCCTGGTGAACAGCTAGGAGATATTGTCCTTGTTGCAGGATCATATTATGGACAAGGTAAGGTGCTAGTCTTTGGCGATACCTCCACATTTCAAAACTCTGCAATTGCGTACTCCTATCCATTTATACAAAGTATTTTTACATGGCTAAATAGCGAAAGAACAGAAATAATAGAACTGCTGCAAATTGGAATATCAATTCTTCTTCTCATAGCAGCATTTTTGATCTATATGGCCCTAAAAAACACTCTTATTTCTTTTGCTTTCTTCCCCGTAGTGCTTTGTATTGCATTACTCATTTCTACAATTGTTAATCCAGTGCTTATGGGCGATGTGAAAATGACTGGAGAAGTCGTGTATATAGATTCGTCTCACGGAGAACGATTTAATCTAGAGCTTTTTACAGATGATTCAGTTAATGGACTTATATTAAATCTCAATAGAAACGATTATCTCCCAATTATTCTCAGAGAGTTTTCAAAAGAAAAAATAGCAGAAGGTAAAATCCTATTTTTCATTGCCCCAACAAAATCATTTACTGGAGATGAAGTAGAATTTCTAAAACAGTATATGTCCAATGGTGGAATCGTGGTTCTAGCTTCAGGACACGAGGACAAACAGGCTTCGTTGCCATTGCTCAATGAATTTGAATTAGATGTAGAAGGTATACCACTTGGACCTGTTCCCTATGTTGAAGAGAGCCCTGAGGAATACGAAAATGAACCGAGATTCGTAGATAGCTGGCCCATAGTTTTCAATGAAGAAAATAGTATATCCTACTATAATTTTACTTGGAATATCGACTACTATCTTATGGTATTTGTAAAACAAGGAAATGGCGGGCTATTATTAATTAGCGATAGTCAATATCTCTTGGATAAAAACATAGAATCGATATATGATTACTGGCCAGGGAACATCATATTTCTGAAACATATTCTGGATGATTTCAAAGCGATGGAGGAATGAAAGTGAAAAGATTACTGTGGCTAGGTCTCTTGTTTATTTCTTCAAGTTGGCTGTTTTTCATTCCAATTTTCACTACTCCTGATTGGAAAATCGGTATTTTCTTTTTGGCAGTAGGAATACTTTGCAACATCCTTGCCTTTTGGAAAAATAAACCCAAACAAATCAGCAAAAAATACCTAATTCTTATTATTCCGCTGTCAATTTCTATTTTGATCATTAATTATCCTTATAATATTGGATTAATTATTCTGACGATAGGTTTTCTTATATGTGCTATCACAAATCAATTAAAATATGAAAAAGCAAATGTAATAATAACTGGAATATCACTCACTGGAATAACATTAACTATTCAAACCGCACTATTTCCTTTTTATAGCATCTTTGTATCTCATGGTCATAGAATAGATATTCTCTCACCAGTAGTTTCAATATTTGGAAATTTACTTGGTTTAAAAACCTCGGTAAACAACGGGATTGTTTTTGTTCAAACATTTCAACAAACATTCCCCTTTGCGACAACATGGGAAAAACTGGGTTTCTATACTTGGTTCAATATACTAATCGGTGCACTATTACTGTTCATTTTATTTTATAAAAAAAGAAAAATCCTTCTAAACATCCTTATATTTTTCGTAGCTAGTTTCTTGTACCTTATGCTCAGATATGTTGCTTTTATACATCTATACATAAACACTTTAGAATTGGATATTTTCTGGAATCCATTGTATATGCTACTAAGCTTTCTTCCATTTGCATTACTGCTTATTAAGATTCTACCATTAAAAGATGCTAAAATTAGCAATGATTGTCTTAAAAACCTTAAAATTAACAGAAAACACATTTTAGCTACGATAATGATTTTTATCTTTGTATTTTCAACAGTCGGTGCCTTCGCCTTTCAAGATCCTGGCACTAAAAAAAGTGGAAGGGTTTTGATAGATGAGTATCACAGTGATTGGGAGGATACAACAAGGGCACTTGACAAGGAATGGTATGGAATGCTTTCCACGTATAATTTCTACTCGTGGGCCGAATGGCTTAATTACTATTATTATGTGGGGAGAAACAACAATACATTAACCTCAGCAATTTTAGAAGATTATGATATCTTGATTCTCAAATGCCCAACAAATAGTTATTCAAACGAGGAAGTCTGGTCAATTGTGCAATTTGTTGAAAGGGGAGGTGGTCTCTATCTAATAGGCGATCATACCGATGTTTTTGGAATGAACACGTTTCTTAACCAAGTTTCCGAAAACTTTGGCATCGGATTTAAAACAGATGCCACTTATGAGTTGGGAACTGGAATGATGTCAGTTTATGAACCTGACGATATGTTTCTACATCCCATTGTACAAAACGTGGAACAGTTTGATTTCATGACCTCATGTACACTTCAAGCACCATTTAATTCAGAAAACGTTATCGTCGGGAGCAGATTAATTGGTGAACCTGGCACATATTCTACTGAGAATTTTTTTAGGGAATCTGTCGCTTCGCCAGAATCAGAATATGGACTTCTTTTACAAGTTGTTGCAGTGAAATATGGAAAAGGGAGAGTAGTAGCATTTAGTGATAGCACAGTTTTTTCTAGTTTCTCTATGTTTTCAGACGGATACAAATCTTTTAACTTTGGAGCAATAGAATACCTTAATAGAGTTAACTCATACTCATATGTAAATACGGTTTTAATTGGACTTGCCATTATCTCCCTAGTTGTATCATTATATCTACTGAGAAATGAGAGAAAGATCAAGATTTTCTTTTTGTTTTTATTTATTGGATTGCTATCGTTTTCAACGGCAACCCTGGTATTTTCGCTTATGAATGAAGTAAATTATCCATTACCAAGTGCCCGTTCAGATTATATACAAGTGTGTTTTGATCAGGAATATTCTGGTTTTAATGTCTCATTAAAGCCAAGTATCGGACTTTATAATGAAAAAGGCAATTACGGTACATTCTTTGTTTGGACACAGCGCGTGGGTTGCGTCCCTTCATTAGAAAAAACGTTGGATGATGCAATAAAAATAGGTGACATTATCGTAATTATAAATCCAATAAAATCTTTTGAAACAGAAGACATTGAAACTATAACGGATTTTGTGGAGAATGGAGGAAAGGTACTCGTAATGGACAGCATACTAAATAGCGATTCAACTGCTAATGAGTTGATAGGTAATTTTGGCATATGGATAAATTATAACACATTAGATCGGAGCTTATACCGTAGTTTTAATGACACAACCAATAATTCAACCGTTGGTAATATTACTTCTCCTTATCTAACAATAACTGGAGGAGAAAAGATTCTCTTTAGTGAAAATAATGAAACACATGCAAGCGTTGTCGAATTTTATAATGAGGCAACTGGGAAAATTGGCAAAATTGTGGTTTTAGTAGATTCATACTCATTTAGTAATTCTATAATGGGTGGAACATTTACAGAACCTGACAAAAATCAACTGCAGATATATAACATTGAGTTTTACATCTTCGAAGAAATTTTACTAAGCGACACATGAAAACCTTAAATTTATTATAAACATCATGTAAACGACTTAAAAAATGATTTTCCAGACGATGTGTTTAAATACTAGGGCACACTATAGATAATCGGGGGAAAAATGAGAAAAAAAGTATTAATAGTAAGTATATTTGCTGCAATTCTGATGGTTATGTTGCCGATATCCGCTGTTGTTGGTACCAACATTGTAAAATCTGATGTAGAAAAAAGAAGTATTGCTTCGCCTCTTTTTACAACAAGAGTAAACAGCATTCTGAAAAAAGATACAAAGAAGATAAATACTAATTATATTGGGAAAGGAAGAATATTTAACCTATTTCTAACGAAAAAAACATCTCTAGATGGCTGGATTGATACGGCAATAAAAATGATTAATGTAAGACCTGAAATGTTTAATAGGTTGCTAGATAAAATTGACACCAGTCCTGGAGTTGTAAACGCACTTAAGGAAAACGGCATAGATACAAACGATTTAAAAAATTACATAAACATTATCAGGAATGACCCTAGTTTGTTAAAAAAAGAGATTGACAAAGCTGTTGAAATGTTTGGAGAACAACAGCTGAAGTTACCCATGGACGAGCCTCCAGAGCCCTTGGGTTTTAGCGGACAAATCGGATGCGTAATGATATTTTTCATGGTTGTCCTTCCCATACTAGTTATGATAGGTACGATGATCGCGACTTTTACAATTATAACTTGTCTTAATATCGGAGGATGTTTCGAAAAAATATTGCAAAGTATTTTTGACGGATTACAAGGTTTAACACCACCGGGATACTGAAAAAGACAAAGACTCATTATCTAGATGCATAATGGTTTTTCCCCTCAAGAATCTGGGGAAAAAATAAAATAAATTAACCTCATAATTTTTTATTTACATTTCGACATATTTATATACTATCGTAGCATATTTAATAGTTGGGGAACAAATATGAATAAAAAAGCATTGGTTATAAGTATTTTAGCTGCTGTACTCATTGTTTTGGCATCTTTAAGCTCCGTCGTTGGTACCATCGCTGTAAAATCAAATGATGAAAAAATAAGTATTGCCTCGCCTCTTTTTGCAGTGCGTACACAACGCTCTTTAAATAAAGAGGAAACAAAAAAGATAAATTCCAACTATCTTGGAAAAGGAAATACATTGAATCTATTATTCTTAAGAAAATCATCTCTACAGAGCTATATTGACAAGGCGTTAAAAATTATTGATGCTCGACCGCAGATATTAAGTTTAGTTGTAGATAGAACCGCTAAGATGCCAGAGATTGTCACATTATTAAAAGAAAACGACCTGACCATAAATGAGTTCAAGAGTCAAATGCATCAACTGATGGATGATCCGATTCTCTTGAAAGAAAAGGTCGATGAATCTGTTTTGACTTCACCATTTGGAGATGATCCATTACCACTGGGCCTTTCTACTTCGAGTGTTCTGGGATGTTTTATTGTAGCTTTAATTATGATTCCCCTATTTGTTATGATAGGCTTGATAATTGCAACGATCACAATCATAACCTGTCTTAATATCGGAGGCTGTTTTGAAAATTTAGTGCAGGGTATTTTGGATAACTTTATTCAGGGACTAACACCACCAGAGTATAGCTAGGATTTCAATCATTTTTCCCTATTTTTTATCTTTTCCACGATATATTTATATATTCTAACAAACAATGTTTAGATGAAGGACTTAGAATGCACCTTATAAAAAAAAGATTTGTTACTATATTGATACTTTTTACTCTAATTATAGGTGGAACTCTATCCTGTGCTCATCCATTAAAAAACTCTTTTGAACAACCTTTAAATGCAGAAATAAGCCATGATGAGATAATTAATCAAGGTCTTCAAATAGTATGCAAAGAAAACAATTTGGAAAACATTTATGCGATCATATATCCCAGCTCATTATTGCTTACAGAACTGGAAAAATGGTATAATTCCCATCCTATGATAGAGTTTGCAAGTCTTGTTGAAACAACTATTACAATTAAATTTATTGATGGATCATACACATTGCTCATGGATATTTTTTCATTGATGAATGGATATGACACAGAAAACGAAAGAAAATTCTATGATTCTATCGATGATTTTTCAAGTTACAATTCAGAGTGTGCTACCGGACAAACCGCTTTAATACTAAATCCATCGGAATATCTTTATGGCAATCGTCACTGTAAGAGAATAATCAATAAATTGCTCAATAAGGGATACAACATTGTTTACTTGGCAAATGAAGATGTGGATTTACCGTACATTGAACACAATTTACATGCAGAAATAATCTATATGAACACACATGCTGGCTACTGGGATATAGATGGCGATAACGAAGCTGATGCGGTGGTTATTGGTACTGGCGAATATTGGACAAATGAGACTGAAGAGATTTATCAATTTGAGTACGAAAACCAGATGATTGTAGAAGGCATGGTAGGGGATAAGAGTTTTATTGCCTTTACTCCCGCTTTAATAGAATACTACTATCAACCTGGAGATTTACCCAGTTCAATGGTATACATGGCTACCTGTCATGCGACATATGATGATTCCATGGCAAATGCATTTCTCGATTCAGGAGCAAGCGTATACATGGGATGGACCAGAAATACGATATTTTGGACAAATAGCCTTACCTCAGTACTTGCTTTTAGATTATTTGTTAGAGGTTTTAATGTTAAACAGGTTTGCAGATTTATTAGATTTGGCGGCATATACAACTTTTTGCTCAGATCAAAATTGACGTATTATGGAAATGGAGAACATAGAATTCTAAGGCTTGTAAGTTAACTACAACCAAAACAACGATTTCATGAGCATTCTTGCACGTTTAGGCAGCTTTGGTAATTCTTTTCCTTCTATCAAATCAATAGCTCCCTCTACATAGGTATTTACTGTCTCCTGAAAATACCATCTTCCATAATTGCTATCTGCACGGGCAGGACTACCTATGTATCCCTCCTCTATCCCAATATCCTTAAATGTTTTTCCAAGACATCGTGGTGAATATAAATCTTTATAGATGCTCTGTAGTTTTTTGTATGATTCATCGACAAGATAAGGATACTGATATTTCATAAGAGAGGTCTCTCTGAAACCTGCATGCACCTCTTTTTTCGTATCAAATCCTACTTTTGGCTCACGTTTCTCCACTTCTTTATTAAAAAAATAGGGTCCCCATGGTTCAGCAATCTTGATGTTATGCGTTCTTGAGGCTTTGTTGATACCAGCATATATTCCTTTCAGATGCCCTAAATCCATATGAAATGTACAAATAACAAAATATTTAAATCCAAATTTTGCAAGAGATGAACAAACATCGCATACGATAGTCTTTACTGCTTTTACATGAGTTGATACAGTACCAGGAAAACCTGATGCCATTTTGGTGTAACCAAGAGGAATGGCGGGAAATAAAACGTACATTAACTCCGGCTTTTTTTTGTTTAGTGTTTTTATCGCTTCTTTTGCTGCATCTCTTGCCGTCAAATAATCGGTTCCAACAGGCAAATGTGGACCGTGTTCTTCCAATGGACTTATAGGGATGAAAAAAATCGTTTTCTCTCTATTCAATTCCTCAATCTGTTTCCAACTCAATTCTTCTAGTTGAATTACTTTCATATTCTGCTTACCATCACTTTTTTTGTTATTCATGTTGTTATTTCACATCCATCTTCTTTTACAATAACAGTGTGTTCCTTCTGTGTGACAGTACCGCCTTTTGCTTCGATTAGTTGAGGATAGTGTTTTATGAGTCCTAAAAAAGAAAGTTTTTTTAATGCTAGATTACCACCATTTGGGAGTAAATCTTCGCACCACCGTTGCGCAAATGGAAGTGTTTTAAATTTAACCATCAACTTGTCAAATAAATTTTTTGATTTGTTATCCCTAATAAGTTTCGATCTAAGAGATTTGTTACATAAGTAGATGTTACTTCCCCTTCCCGATACAACACGACCTTCCCCATTAGTTGCAAATGGCTCAATCGCTAAAACATCTCCCTCTTTAGGTTTAATCTTGCTATGTGTATTTGAAACATTGGGAACCGACATACCGGAGTGAAGTTCATACTGCTCCAGACTATGGCCCGATAGATTATTTATTGGTTTATAGCCATAGGATTTAATAGTTTCTTCTACAATTTTGCCAATTTCAGAAAAATCAACACCTGCTTTCACTAAACCTATTGCATTATCTAATGCGTCGTTTGATGCCTTGATCATATTGCTATAGTTATTTGTTTCAACTTCAACGGTTATTGCAGTATCAGCAATATAGCCATCAATATGTGCGCCAACATCCAGCTTTACAACATTTCCCTTTTTAAAAACCAAGATATCATCATGTCTTGGACTATAATGAGCAGCGCCCTCATTTATTGAAATATTGACTGGGAATGCAAGACCAGCCTTCCTTTTCAGTATCATTGATTCTACAAGGTTTGCAACCTCTAAAAAACTAACTCCTGGTTTTATTAACCCTGCACCATAATCTCTAGCTTCAGCTGCAATCTTTCCAGCTTGCCTATATTTATCATAGATAGTACCATCCATGTTAGATCGCTTCCAATATTTCTTCTTTTTTTACAGGGCCTTTACGAACAATAATTGGTTTTTTTGATGTCAAATCTACAATGGTTGAGGGTTTTGCACTTAATCTGCCATCATCTAGATATAATGAAATTTCGTTACTAAACTGCATCTTTAAATCCTTTATAATATATGATGTTTTTTTGCCATGAATATTTGCACTTGTTGCAGTGAGCGGGCCAAATCTTGATAGCAAATCCAAAGCAACATCATTTTTTGGAATTCTAACAGCTATTTTATCAAGACCACCAGTAACAATACTCGAAACTGAATCTTTTTTCTTTAAAATTAAAGTTAAAGGACCTGGTAAAAAACGTTTAACTACTCTCTTTACTAAACCATTTGTATATGAAATTTTATCTATCTCATCAAAATTAGCAACGGCAACGGAAAAAGGACATGAATAAGGGCGTCTTTTTATCTCGAATATTTTTTTTACTGCCCCCTCATTGTATATATCAGCTCCTAACGCATATAATGTATCTGTTGGATAAACAACGGCCTCTCCATTATTAAGGGCTTTTATCGCATCTGACAAATCGCTTCTTTTCATGTCTATTACTTTTCTGTTTTTATAAAATCGCCCAAAGTCATGCCCGCATGTATATGGCGATCTGTAGAAACTTTCTTTACCTCTTCCAGAAGAGAAATCCCTAATTCCTTTTCCAACTTAGCAATCATTTTGTCGGGAGGTCTTAAATCACCATTTTCAATTTTAGAAATCGTTACAGTTCTTTCCCCTATTTTAAAACCAAGACCTTCCCTACTTAATCCTTTCTTTTTTCTTGCTTTTTTAATTAATTCAGACCAATCCGATACAAGCTCTTTTTCCATATTTCTATAAATATCTTTTGGTGCAGCTTTACGTGCCCTTTGCGTAACAAATCTCTTAACATTTGCAGGAGTTTTTGAAATAGGTACAGCGTTTTCTCCATGTTTAATGCAATCTGGGCATAACATCATATTAACCCCCTCAACAGCGGCTTCC
>JAUWBM010000072.1 GCA_030601705.1 Thermoplasmatota archaeon | reverse complement strand
GTTGGAAAGTTATACGGCATAATGTGACTAATTCTACATATTTTCAGAGCATTGAAAAAATGCAAATGAAAATTAAGGGATTCTTATCAGGGCATGATTTCAATCTTAATCCTTCCAATTACTTATGTCGCTGACTAAATAGTCGATAAATATATTACAGATGAGGATAGAGTAAAGACAGGAATAAAGGAAAATGGAACAATAATTCGTTATAAGGTCCCTAAAGAATTTAATAGATTGGGACGGGCAAATCCTAATTGGATTTATGACCATTTGTTGAAACATATTATGTTAAGAAAAGTGTTTACTTCTGATAAATTCAATATAAGATTTATTAATGGTGAAAAAAAACTCGAGGCGAAAATGAAATATCTCTTTCCTGAGGGAGAATTAATCTTAGAGAGAAATTTTGAAATTGAATATTATGATTATGATCCATTTGAAGTTAATTTAAAGATATATAAATCTGATATTAACCTTAGACAAGCTGGCGAGTATAGAAATGGAGGTATTGTTCTATATTTTAATCGAGATGCTATATTAGATTGTTCGCTATTTGGATTGGATCATGATTTTTATGCAGGAAAATTTTTTGGTGAAGCCCAAATAGTTAGTTTTAATCAGCTTCTTAAAGAGGATGAAGCTGTATTGAGTGACGAAAGAAAAGGACTTGATTATTCGCATGAATTTTGTGAGAAATTAAAAAAGCAGCTATTTAAAATTCTAAAAGAATTAACCGAAAAAGAAAAAAAGAAGGATTTAGAAACTGAAAGCGATGTAAAAGTACCACATATAAAGGCAGCTCTTGGAATAATAAATAAAACAATAAAAATGGAGTTAGAAGATTTAAGTGACGAAGTACCCCCTCCAAAATTTGTTCCTGCTAATGGGTTAGGATTTTACCAAGATTTTATTGATATAGCCGTTAAGGAATCAAAAAATGTGTATTTGGTAATTGATCGACAGAAATTTTATGGTAAGGAAATAGTCATAAAATCAAGAGATCCCTCAGTAGTTATTTCTCCAGAAAAAATACATATATCAAAAGAAAACGATGAACGATATCAAAAAGAAAAAATTGAATTATTTGGAGAAGAATTGTGTATCGATATCGAAGTTTCAGCAAAATGTGAAGATACCGCTAGTTCAATTCTCGTGGCAGTACATGAAAATCCCAAATTAATTATTGAAGAAGAAATTGCATTTTTAGGTGACAAAACTACAGTTGTGGAAAATAAAGAAAAAAATATCCCACTGTTGATAAATGGCATTCCTGACTTTTCTGAACAGATTAAAATCACTGCAGATGGAGATATTATTAATTTTCCTTCTTCAATACAATTAGAGAATGCAGAGATTAAACAGATTGAACACATACATGAAGTTACTATTCCTATAAAAGGTTTAAAAAAAGATGCTGAAACAAAATTAATTGCAAAATATAAAAATAATGAAGCTAGTATTTTAATCAGTGTTATTGAACCTAGGGAACATATTTTCCGTGGATTAATAAAGGGTTTTAAAGAATCTGCAATTAGAAATCCAAAGGAGATTTCAAGTTACGAAGAAGGCATAGTCTTTGTGCATACTGCACATCCGGTCATTCAACATTATATTAAAATTATTAAGAAAGATTTTGGGCAAAAATATGTTGATAGCTTAGCATATAGAATGTTCCGAACTAACTTATTTGTTGATAGAATTTGTAAACAGATGGCATTAGAAAAAGATAGATTGCAACTAATCCCACAATTACACATTGGTGAAGCTGCATCGGCTATAGAAAGAGAAACCATGGAATTATTTTTTAAATATGGGGCCCAGTTCCATAATGCTATTTGTCCTTTGGCTAGAAGTTTTAAAATTGAATTGGAATCCGAAGATGAAGAAACCTAATATTTTTCAATTTATAATTCTCTCTCCGTTTCTCTTACCTCCAAATCGCTAAGTATTGGAGGTATATGATTTTTATAATTTAATTTCCAATTATCTAACTCACTAATTTTTAACCATTTATCAAATGTAAGCAATCTTCTGTAAAAATGAGTTTTTCCATTTGAATATAGATGAAGTTTATTAGGAATTTTCAACTCACTACTCATCTTAATGAAGTCATTTTTATTATAGAGTTGAATTTTTGGTTTAAAACCATATTGTGACAAGGGAGCCTTTTGAGCTGTGATCCATAGTTTAGAAATCATATCTTCGGTTGGAGCTAAATCCTCAAAAATAAAATATATTTCTGCTCCTAGTATTTCGTCTTCACTGTTAATAACAAAAACAGAATTTATTCCAGAGATGATTTCTTTTGGAACTCCTTCTTTAACGCTACGATTAATCAAATCTTTCGGATATTTTAACTTTCTGAGTTTCTCAATTGTCTTTTTTAAATTGTATTGTGCTAGGTTCCTTGCTTTCAATTCCCCTATACGAGCTTCCCACATTTGTTTAATTTCAGGATAAACACTCTTTTGGTACATATTTCTAAATTCTTCATTGATATCCAAACCAATTGCCTTCCTTTTCATTATTTTTGCTTGCGCAATCACAGAACCTGAGCCAGCAAATGGATCTAAAACAACATCATCTTCATCAGTTGTTAGTAGTAATATCCGTTCAATTAATTCTGGAGGAAAGGGACATGCATGCTTCACCCAACCGTTACCCCATGCCCCCTGTGTAGGTATAGGGATTTTCCATAGTTCTTTGTATGGTGGTGGAAGTTCCCATAACCTATGAGGTGTCTTTCCATTTGGATTATAGCGTTCAGGATATTTCACCCACCAGCGTTTTAATTCAGATGGTATTTTTATTCGATCAATATTGTATTTAAAATTTGAGTGTCCTTTTTTTGTAAAAAATAAAATATATTCGAAAATATTTCTCATTAAACCTTTTCTTGACCAAGGTAAAGTTTTGTCTTTTTGCCAAATTATTATATCTTGTAATGTCCATTTTTCTTCAATTTCTCTTACTAGATCAAAAGGTAAAAGCTGGATTTTCCCATCTTTTTTAAAGGTATCAATAACAATCCAAAGAGAACCAGAATCTTTAGTAATTTTTGAACAATATAAAAAAATGTTTTTTAAATCTAAAAGATAATTATCATAAGATTGTCCAGATCCTATTTGGTTTTTTACTTTATAATCTTTCAAATTCCAATATGGCGGAGAGGTTATTATTACATCCACGATTTTTTCTTTAATTATTTCATTAATTCTTCTAGCATCTAGAATGTGATATGAAAATAGTTCATTTTTTTGCCTATTTTTTTTCTTCATCTCAAAAATATAATATCATCGTGGTATAGATCCTTTTCGGTGGATTAATTAAAACTATTACATATAAAAATTAGTAATTACCTACCTGTTTAAAATTTTCAATGTGGATATGACCTCTGCCCAATCATTACAGCAAAATACCCTCTGGTTTTTAATTAGATCTTTGATTGTTTGATGTTTTTGATTCCATGGTTGCGAAAAAAGAATTCCAACTCCTTTTTTTCTAGAAAATTCTTCAACGTTTGTAAGATTGTCATCTATTAAAATATCCACTTGTAATGATTTCTTACCACTTTTATGTGTATTGATGTATTCATGAAAATTAAATTTTGATGATAGCCATTTTAATGTTTCTTCTTCTGTTTGTTTTGGTCTTGAAGAAGCAATGATGACATGATAATTTTCCCATAGATAATTCATACCTTTCTTAGCACCATTAATTTCAGGCATATTCTGAATATATTCTCCAGAAAGCAATGCTTTATTTATCTCGATTTCAATATTGCTATCATTAATCTTGAAATCCCATTCAATAATATCTTCTTTAGATAGATTTGTCATATTTTTTCCATTGATACTCCCTAAGAGAGGAGAAACCTGATCACCTAGAACTCCATCTACATCGACACCTACTCTAACTTTTCTTTTGACACTATCAAATATCATTTCTTAAAACCCGTTGTATGTCTTTGGATTCTAAACAAAACAAGGAAAATAAGGTTGATTGGGGATAATATTAACACTAATGTATTATCATCAGTAATTTTCAAATATCCAATTAAAAGAAAATGATAAATCAAATTAACCAGAATGAAAATTGCTGCATAAGAAATCGAGCCTTTTGGCCAGCTGACCTTTTTTTTATATTCCTTATCTCGAATAGTGCCCCCAATCGCGTAGATTATGAAAATTATTGGAAAAAGCATGAAAAATTTTTCAGGATTGTCATAGGAATAAAGTAATATTGCATATAAAAAAACTAAAAGAATATCCAAGATAAATCGAGAATATCCAAAAATATTGTCTGAATAATGATTATGCTCCATCATTTGATGGTATCCAATCCAACTCAATACAATAGCAGCATATGCTAAAATGAGCAAAATGTATGAAAATAACTGTAATTGTGAGTTTGATGAATTATTCTCAAAAATAATTAAAAAACTTGAAGCAAAGACTACACCGAAAATAATATCTATGAGATCTACTAAACGATTTGATATTCTTTCTTGAATATTACTATTTATCATTAACAGGATTAATGGTTATCTTTGTAAATATTGTTTTCTATGTTGTGATCATTTGTATTTTACTATTTCAGGGTGATACATCCACTATCTAATCATAAAACGTAATTATTACTAGTTTTTCTCCTTAGAAACTCTAATCATAGCCTCTTGATTATTGCTAGGTATTGCCTTCAACACATTGGTTTTTAAAGAAAGGTTATAAATCACATCATAACATCAAGATTTGCCCAAAAATGAGGGTATCATAGATCAAATATGATTAACTGGAATATATCTAATTTTCTTGGTCATGATCTGGTTTAAGTCTTGAGGTTTTCCCATCGACTAGAAACACATATGGCGGATTTGATGTGTGAGAAAATAACTGGATTGATATTCTAAAGACTGAACCAGAATAATCGGAAATTTTTCCGATTATTCTGTTGAGGAGTATTATCAGGCCTATGATCCCATCGTCGATGTTCCCCTGGGCAGAAACTATTTAACAAATAAAAAATTCCTGTATTTGATATAGATGATTTCGCCTGTAAATTTGAAGAATAAGATGGATGAAATTGCTGGTAAACATTGTTCTCCTATTGATGTTGCACGAGTAAATGATCAAGTTGTGAGAATGTCATATATAGATGGAGAGTTTCACTGGCATAAACATACTAATCAGGATGAACTTTTTTACATCTTAAAGGGTAAACTTGTTATCCAATTAAAGGAACAACCAGATATAATTCTATCACAGGGGCAAATGACAGCAATACCTAAAGGAGTTGAGCATTGTCCAAAAAGTATCGAACCTTCATTTGTTTTGTTATTCGAACCTTTTGCTTTACAAACAAGAGGAGATTAAGTTTTTTCCTGGCAGAAAATATTTATCTTATGTAAAGATTTGAAAAGGGAGGTTAAAATGGAACCATTAGTTAAAGAACTTCTAGAGAGACATAAGAACGATAGAGATCTCACAGGTTTAAAAGTCCAGCAGGAAGTAAAAAAACTACGTAAGAAGTATAATAGATGTGACGAGAACATAACAGATTTTAACCTACTTGTTGGATTAGACTGGTCGGGAGCAGATTTATCTCGATTTAATCTGGAGGAGCTTCTTCTTAGTGAGACATTCGAGGGTTTGACAGCAAATTTCGAAAGAACAAATTTTTATCGTGCAAGACTGAAGAAAGTTTGGGCAATGAACGCTAATTTTACCCAAGCCAATTTAAGCTTTTGTGATTTAAGCGACGCTATCTTAACTGGTTCAAATTTTCTAGAGGTAAACCTTGACTCTACATTTCTCGACAATTCGGATTTGTCATTTACAAATTTGCAGAATACAAATTTATATCATACTTATGTAAGAAATACTGATTTTTCTTATGCTTCATTTAAGAATGTGAATTTGTCCGAGGTCAGAATTGATAAAGCAACTGGTCTTGAATATGTAGATACTATAGAAATAGATAAATCAAATATTGGTGCAGCCGTTAATGTTTACTTTTTTATTGAAAAATATTTCAAATCAAATGGATTTCCTCAAAAAGCTGGAATTGTATATTACAAACGGAAAGTTTTAAGAAGGAAGCTTTTACCAAAAACTCATCGTTTTTTCAGCTATTTATTTGATTTAATATGTGGTTATGGAGAGAGACCATTTAGAGTAGTTTTTTGGGCGATAATTGCGATTCTTACCTTTGGAATATTATATTTCTTATTGGGAGGACCCATCGGAGGAGGTATAAGTCCATTTTGGGATTCTTTCTATTTCAGTGGAGTGACTTTTACAACTCTTGGATTCGGTGATTTGCATCCTGGCCCATACAACATATTAATGAAAATTTTGACAACTGGAGAGGCGTTTCTTGGTGCATTTTTGATGCCGTTATTTGTCGTTTGTCTTTCTAGGAAATTAATGAGATAGAATTATTGTGCAAGGCTCCTCTTTGGAGAAACCATTTATGGTACACGTATAAACACATACTCAATGTCCAGACTCCGACATCCCCCGCCGGAGATCGCCCAATCCCGACTTCCGATATCGCTTGTCCATCGCTTGCGCAGGATCGGGGCATGTCGAAGACAAAATCATCTCCGACGACGTTTCGTCCGCTTCGTCCGTTTTTGACCCGTTTTTCGCCACGCTACAAGGAATTATCTCTTGGAGAAAATATGTAATGGGTGAATGAGGTTTGTAGTGGTTGGGGAATGGTTTGACGCATGGTTTACAGTATGTGTGTATGGTCTGGATGGTTGCCGTGTGTGGTTACCCCTCTCATAGTTATTTTCTTTATTTATACCATCATCTTTCTATTTTTACTATAAACGTGAGTGTCTAGTTCAGAACCATGCATACCATCCACCCGTTTGTAGGAAACCATGCTACCAACCATTCATAAAACCATCTGCTTAATCATTCTTTGCAATACCATATCTTTTAAATAATATCTCTAATCTATTCTTGTTTCTTTTATCATATAAATCAAGACAAGTACCTGTTTTTGTCTTTTTTGTTTTCAAGTTTAATGATTTTATTTTATAGCCAAGTTTACCGCCTTTGGTACGAATATCATATGGACCAAAATTATCATAATCCGGATACAATTGTTTCATTATATCTTTGTAATATAATACCGTGGGAGGATCAGTCCATCCCGCTATGTCACGATAATAGGGTTCACTGGATAATTCAAATATTGCTAATAGAATTTCGTATTCGATAGTGTCCTGTAGGCTATCATCAACTTCTTTCTTTAGATTAATTGCATATTCAATAACATCTGAGACATCTACTCCTAAATGTATCCCTGTTGATATTATACTATCAAATATTTCTCGACTGCGACCCTTTAACAAAAAATCTTCCCCCAAATCAGGAGGACTGCCAATTTTATATCTGTAATTCAGCAATTTATTTTGTAATTCATCTAGCTCGCTTTGTACATACTTTAAATCTTGTATTTCAGGTTCTGCTTTCTCCATATAGAAAACAATAGATCGGCTCAACATAGCTGAATCAAAACTTCTTTCCCCTGCAAATGCCTTAAATCCAAAATTCTTGTAAGATAAAATTCCATCCTGATTCTCAATATCAGCAACAAGATAACAACTTCCTCTTCTATAAGATGGTTTTACAAAATCAATCATTTTTTTACCAGTATCTGTTCTTGAATTGAACTGAGATTGGATCTCATCTATCAAGACACCCGCACCATAAAAATGAGTTGCCCTAACCATTGCTGGAAATGTACAGTGCGCTCCATGAATCATTCTATAACAAATCTCTCTAGCAACATCAAGGGCTCTTGTTTTTCCAGAATCTGGTAATCCTATGAAAGTTAGAAAGCCAACTGAATTCCAGCTTTCTATTTTCCATGTACTAATACACCATAAAGTGAATAATTTATAATGGATCTCTTCATGAAAAACAACACATCGTTTGATTAATTTGTAAGCAGATTTATAGATGTTTTTAGTTTTCATTTGTTTAGTAGGAATATCCTTCCACTTTGGCAATTTCCATACATCAGGATTTATACTTGCTGCAATCCTATCAAATTGATTTTTATTACATTTTTTACAGGACGTTGGATTTTTATTAGAAATCATCTCAGTTCCACACGAAACACATCGCCAAATGTTAGGTTTCTTCAAACAAAATTTACCATTTTTCTTAACCAACCACATAGGTTTGTTTTTATCATTTAAAACAGGTTCTAATATATCCTCAGTCATTAGCGATCACCCCCATATCCTCACTACAAAAAACAATGCAAAACGAGGAAACAATTTTACTAACATCAATTAATAATGCAAAAGTGATATATTTCCATTAGTTTTCTAACTACACAAAATAAAGATCTTCAAATATAATTACTTGCCATTTCGTAGTTCAAAAATACTATTTTAACGTAAGTTGGTTCGGCCCCCAACAAATTAAAACGATAATATTCTGGATCAAGATCATTATACGGAACTTTACGGGTGCTGACCAACCCTTTATTTTCTAGACTCCTTACAGCTCGACAAACTGAATTATATAAATCTCGATCTTCTTTCTTATGTAATTCATGAAAACAAAGCAGAGAATATAGATTTATTACTGATGTATCTTCCTTTTTAACTAAGAATTCCAGAATTTTACGTTCTAATTCTCCAATTTTAATGTTCTCTTTGCCCACTAGAATTAAAAATGACATTTACTTTATTAATATTATCATTGTTACATCACTGTTGATGTACATCTACCCCTTCACTTTTATGTAATCTATCCCTTCAAACCGTGTTTCATCAAAGAGTTTACCTGATACTATTATTTCCACATTATCCCCAACTTCTAAAATATCGATAACATCTTGCCTGTCGAATTTAACCATTAAATCAGGTATGCCATCGTCATCGTAGTCGCTGATGTTTGTAGGATGGGATTCAGCAGATACGGTATCGTTTAGTAGTATCGTGCTAATATTGATATCCGAGACGTTATAGCCTTCTGGGAATTCAATATAGCATGTAACCCATTTGCCTTTGCTTTTTAGTTTTAAGGTGTCGGGGTCAATGTCGATAGATGATGGGACAACTTGAAATATTTCTGTACCAGTAACTCTAACTATATATGGTTGATCAGGAATATCACCAATTTTAGTATCAACAGCTAAAACTATAGTTATTCCATTTGTAAAATAATAAAGAGAATATACGTCATTAGGATCTGCACCAGGTTCCGGTATAACTTTTATCAGATAATCACCAATTTTAGTAGTTGGGATGTTTACAACATCATCAGTTTCACCATCGCCATCATAGTCGTATTCTTCATAAGTTGCACCTGGAATTTCATTAAAATCATTACTAATCGATAAACCATCAGGATCTGTAACATTTAAAAAAGCAGGTGAAAGTAAAACTATTTTTGATCCAGGAGTTGTAATCTGGAATCTTGACAATTCTGATGGATTTCCAACATCATCATAAGTTATTAGCCCAAAATGATAATCCTGTGAAGTATCAAGGTTATTAACAATAAAATAATTCTTAGTTCCTGGATCAGCAGGTTGAGGTTCATCAGAACATTGTATAGCATTTTCCCAGTTATCTTCTGTAATTTGTGTTGTCGAATATCTGATATCATAATATGAAGCTTTACCACTTGAACTATCATGTCCATCATCAGCAGGAGCATTCCAATAGAAGATCATTGAAATAGTAGGGCCTACTTCTGATTCAGGAGTTCTAGTTTTAATCCACTCTATAGGATCAACAAATCCATTTGTATCGGTTGGTGGATCATCTTCATTTATCCAATTCGCGAGAGGAAGAGCACCCCAAGGTGAAGGAGGTATCGCTGTACCTGGACGAATTCCGAAATGGAGATGGTCCTGATCTCCATAAGGGCCTAGTGTTGCAAAAGGTTGTCCAGGATAAATCTCATCACCTACATTAACATCTGAATCTGGATGAATATGTCCATATAAGGCTAAAAATTTATTTCCATTCGAAAGTGTATGCTCTATTAATATCCCTTTATTATCACCAGTAGGATCACATTTCCAATTCCAACATACATCACTATCTATTGATCTAACAATTCCTTCAGATATTGCAAAGATGGGATCACCTTCTGAACATTTAATATCCTGAGCGATATGATACTTTCCTGCAACGTAATCATATTTATCCCCTCTTGCGAGCCAACCAGCATCATTTCTACCACATTTTTTATAATATTTATAATAGGTTTTTGCCTCACCATCACCATAATTATATGTTTTTTCATTGTTGGGTCCAAGACCAGTCGGATATACAAAGCCTGTGGGAGTAGGTAATAAAAAATGATAATAGAAAGTTGATATTTTTCCAGGAGGTATTGTGTCTGGTGAAGTTCCCTCTGCTTCAATTTTTACATCATCGAAATAAACAGTGCTTGTTCCTCCGCCAGCAAAATTATTCAATGCAAACGCAAACTTATCAAGAGTTACGGAGCCCCATTGATGATGAGTAAAGGTACGGGAATAAATGTCGATACCGCTTGCCTTCTGAACATCATTGATATAGATCGTGGCTTTGTTGGTAGTATAGTCTAAATCTACTTTTATCTTATACCACACGTTTGAAGTGTATGACCCGATATACGTATAGGGACCATCCCAAAAATCTTTGGTGAAATACATTTTTCCATCATTTTGGAAATTAATGCAATTGAAACGGGGATTATAGCTTCCCCGGGCAACCGAAAAACCAATTACTGCTCCCCGTGTAGAATCCATCACCTTCACACAACACTCGTAGGTGAGTTTTTCTGGCGGGGTAATCTGCACAAAATCGGTTCGAGCCCAGTTAGGATATGCATGTAAGCAAAAGGATTTCGAACCACTATAAGCTTGTGCTGTCGACACGTAGGCTGTCGCACCGCTATACATGTTTTGCCAGCCGTTCGCACTAGGGTATACCCCGTTTGCTATATTTTCAAAATTGTCAAAGAAGGGAAGTGATTCTTCAGCCGCACTAACATTTATGGTTATTCTTGGTATAACACTTGCTCCAACAAACAACAGCATTACTCCCAATACAAGTCCTTTTTTCCACATATTATTTGACATTTTGCTTCCTCCCCAGAAAAACATCTGGAGTAGTTGTTATCAGGCAATTAAATATAAATGTTTGGCATAAAATAAAAAATTAATATGACAGATTCTTCTGGCTAAAAACAAAATATTGGCAGGGATTATTTTAAGGGATTAAAAAAAGAAAGAGAAGAGATTGGTTTTAGTCTGGTTTTATAGCCCTAGCATGTGTCGTAGTATTGGGAACAGATTAGGATGATTCTCCAGGAAGTTTAAGAATGGTGTATTCACTGCCCTATTTCTTGGTTTTTGCCAATATGTTATGAAACAGAAATCAATCTTTTCAAACTGGCCCGCTAATTCTAAATCTTGCCAAGTCGTTCCATTATCATATGATTCCCATGCAATACCTCTAGTGTAAGGATTTTTTTCATCAAATAACCAGCAGTAGCATTCATTCATGATACCACCACCTCCCCTGCAAACAATATAATATGTGTCTTCTGGAGTAACATTTATATCTGGGAAATCAAACAACACCCACATACGTTTCGTTATTTTATCTGCACTTACTGTTTTTGCTGTCAGGTCGCTTCCATTTAAAGATTCCCGGATAGAAACCGTGATTTCGAGACCAGCTGGGGGATTACCAGCTTTGAAAAATCCTAACGCAACAGCAGTAAGTTCGTTCTTTGTAGGTTTAAATTCTTGAGCAACCCAGTAAGGAGGGAAAATAGTCATCCCATACTCACAATCACTAGTTTGCTTTTGGTCAGATCCAATCAACCACCAAAACGGTGGAGCTGGTGTTACATCGTAATTTCCATCGGTACTAACCAAAGTCACATCATTGGAATCCCTAACGTTTATATTCATTGTCCCTACTACTGGTAAAGCAGTTGCAATCAACAGCATACATACAAAAATACCTAACATTTTCTTATTCATAATTTTTGTCCCTCCCGACATATAAAATATCTTGTATAAGATATAATTCTTCTATTTAAATATCTTTCCTATTATTTTAATTGCAACATCTGTTACAATAGCATGTTTGTTCCTATTCTAAAAAGTACTATTAAGGGATATTGTAAAGAGGGGTCAATCTAGGGAGGGAAGACAAGGAAAAAGGGGATGTGGGACAAAATTAATTCCTACCCATCCATAGCATATTGTGCCATAGAGAGGTACAGAAATCATGGGTTTCGATTCTTTCTGGCCTCTTTTGGGAAATCTTCCAACCCAATCTTCGTTTATCTTCCGAAAAACCACTTTCTGATTGGTTCCTTTTAAAGTATTCTCCTAAATATCCTTTTGTATCATTCATAAACTTCTCTAACACCCGCTTCCATACCAAAGGACCATTTATTGTTGCATTCTTCTTTGGTATAACATAGACTGATACATTTTTTCCAAAAAGAGCCTCAATGAATTTGACATATTTCTGAACTGCATAGTACCGATCCAACCGTATGCTGTTTATGCTAGTAAGTTTCATCATTTCCATAGTTTTGTAAAAAGCCTCTTGCTCACTTTTAAAACCGGTTCCATATCCCACATATAAACGGGTATCCAGATCCATAAGTCTGAAAGAGAAAATGTACCGTCCTGTCTTCTTAGATCCCTTGTTTGACTTATCTTTCAATTTCTTGGCCGATGATGTATAATGCTGCTTGATTGTAAGGGAATAACCCGTTCCATCACCAGCACAATTAGGATTATTCACACCTCTCTTTTTCAGAAGTAAGGAATGTAAATTCAGCAATGCCAGATGTACTTCCTCGTCTGAATACAATCGCTCTATCGATTTATAACTTACATCTATGTTCGATAAAAGACTGAAGAGTACAAGCATATTGGACATCTCGCGATTGCTCTTTTCTATCAAGCGTTTGATCAGAAGAATTTCAACCTTATGTTTTAGCGTCAATTTCCGTTTCCTTCCTCGGGTTTCTACCTTTATCACTTTGATATTCAATACTGATTCTTCTATCAGGGGACCCAAATTCCGCATCGCGGTTCTTATCCGATTGGATAACTGCTGCTCATATGTTCTCCAATCCCGTTTCTTCTTTGGTGCCTCGTTCTTGTATTCTTCAATAATAGTGTCAAGTAGTTGAACGACATCTCTAACATCTTTCGTTTTGAGTCTCATCCAGAAATACAATAGGCAAAAACTATATAAAGATATCTATAGATATCTATCATTATGAGAAAGATACAAATAACAACGGAAAAACTCATTCTCAACGAAAACGTTGAAATTGTATACGAAAAAAAGATTACACCCTTTGGTACATCAGCAAAGATTGATGCTCCTAAAAAATATAGAGGTTGGAGAGCATATGTCGTTATCGTAAAGGACTGATCATTTTATTTTGTCCCACATCCCCAGCAACGGTGTTTTCATCTTGTATTCCGAAATGCTCTAATCTATGGTGGTTCTGTATTAACCTTAACATGAACTGCGTACCCAAAATAAGTAGTATTTCCCATCCAATTAATTTTTATACCAGTGAAACCTGTTACTCCGTAAAAAGTTGGTCCCGTAATAAAATCATGTATTGAATTATTAATATA
>JAUWBM010000049.1 GCA_030601705.1 Thermoplasmatota archaeon | reverse complement strand
ATAAGGTGTTTGAGGTTCCTCAAACATTACTGGAAGAATATCGAGATTGGTATAACAAGGAACGATACAACATGGGGATAAATGACTGTCCAGCTAATATTTATTTAACATGATGTTGGCGATGTTACTTGACATTACATAATAACAAAACTTTTAACCACCAACTCATAGCACCAACACTTCAAAAGATATTTGACGGAGCAATGGTGCACCAGTAATCATACAGACAAAAAAAGATATGCTGACTGTCCCTTCGGTGTATCAGGAAATTCAGCTCCACACCCATATTTACATATTACCATAGAATCACACATATGGATATAAACTAGAGTTAATTAAGGTTTTCTACATTGGGTGCCACAGATTAGTCTGTTTAAAATTTGTATTTTGATATTCGCACAGCATTACCTTTCATAAAAATCATGTTTTTAAAGTTGAAAATGAGTATGAAATATTCATGTTCAACAAACCAGTTTTCAAAAATCAATGATTTCTCTGTCATTCCATAGAATTTTTTGATAGAATCCTCTAATCAATATACATGAGAAAATCATATCTCTATTGGATATTTACGTGAGATATGCTACACTAGTAAGATTTTCAGTTATCCCATTCTGCAGTCTTGTCAACGCAACTGCATTAACAGCTATCAAACAAAGAGTTGTATGTTTGAAAGCATGTTTCTTTCCCTTATGTGGTAGACTTGTCTCAAAACCTAAATGTTGTTTGAGATAGTTGTTGAATGATTCATTTGTGTTTCTCTCAATTCTATACCGTCTCACACAATGTTTGATTCTTCTGTTATATCTTCGGACATGTAGATTTCTATGATAAGCACCAACCCAATCATAATCCCCCTGTTTAGCGAGGAAACCAAGTTTGGATTCAAGAATAGCATTAGCTCTGAAATCACAATGTTTCCAATACTTCTGATACCGTCTATTGATTTCATCAACATCTCCCTTAGAATTATGAACCCAACCATCCTGCGGTCGATAAAACAAATCTGCCCCATACCTGTGCTTAGCAACCGCTATATTCGTATAAGTTGGATATTTCCCATCAGCAGTAATTTCACCAACAGCAATGTTTATATCTTGTAGTTTCTCCAGATTCAACGGTAACGCCTGTCCTTCATTTTCGTTTATCCCAAGATTCTGAAATGCCAGAAACACCTTACGCTTTTGATCAATCAACAAATCTTTCTTCCATCCTTTCACCTTATAGTAGTCATTATATTCAGCCTCAGAGTCTCCTCTTTTTGCTGTTATTGGTGTTGCATCTTCCAGAGTTTTTTCACCAAGTTTTTCGTCATATCTTTCAAGTTGATTCTTGATTTCTTCCACCTGAATATAGAACAAATGATCTAATACCTCATCATCAAGTAAGTCATTGATGAAATGCCGTATTGTTTCATATCCTGGTAGCCCATATGGATCAAAACCGAGGTTTCTTGCTATCTCATCATTCGACTGGATTGCTCTATACAGTTCGGCTACCTTCTGTAGATCTTTACGTAACTTCATGAATATCATCAGCCGAACTCTTGGATAAAGCCTGTCCTTGATCCAATTGAACCGTGGGAATAACCCTTTCAAAATCGGGTTAACCCATTCTAAATTCAGATGTTTCAGAAACTTTGATGTTTCAACTGGTGTTTCTTCTGTTGGATTTACAAAATAATGTTTAGTTATAATGCTGCTATCATGAAAAATCTCCTGCTTTTTTCGATAAGTTTTAAGTGCTTTATCTACATCCCTATATGTTATGTTTGCATCCCTCCTATGGTTTTTACCATGGGAGGTGATGTAATAATTTTTCTATCGTATTTTTACGGCTACGACTTCCAGAAAAAATAGTTACACTTTTAAGCGATAAGGACTAATCTGTGTGCCCCTACATTCTCATTGATCTCTGAACATTGCTCTTGATTCTTTCTTGGCTATCCTCTCAAACTCTTCTCAACTTTATCTCACTCGTTTCTCAGCGGTCTCTCAAATTTTTCTCAATGTCTTTCTCAATCCTCTCTCAAACTCTTCTCAAATTTTTCTCAATTTCTTCTCAAATTTCTCTCAGTTTTTTTCTGAGTGTTTTCTTACTATAAACATAGTATATATGCTGTAGATAATTACATGATCTAACAACAAAATATTTTAACCACCAAACCATAGTGCTAGACTATGAAAATATCTCCCGCACTTGAAAGAGTATTTGACGGGGCAATAGGAGCACCAGTGATCATACAGACAAAGAAAGACATACTACCTGAGCTTTTCCCCATCCTCGGCCAGCTGAATCTATCCTTCAGAAAAATGCCTCTTTTCAACATGGCGAGTACATTTCTCACAACTAAAACAATAGATCAAAAAGCAGATTGTTACTACCACTTAATTTGAGAAACCTTATTTTTAAGAACTGAGCCTCGCACATGGATATTCCTGATATAGAGGATATTCTTGAGGCTAAAGAGAAGGCGGAGAAGGGGGCTGAGGAGGAGAGACTGAAGCTCAGGATGACAGTTCTTTCGGTTGATACCCAAAACCGAATCTTTTAGGCATCCCAGTTTACTAATTTAAAAAGAAGAAATGAGGAAGAAGATTTCCTCAGTCCCAACTGGTACCTGTACACCAGCCATACGGTTCCATCAACGGGTAATAATCATCCTCGCCATCGCCCACAACGCCATACTCGGAATCACCAACACCGTCACTGTTGAGATCAACTCCAGTATAGTCTTTCCAGTAGTTTCCCTCACCCGGTCCCTTTTCCGTCAACGTGCCAGGTCCTTGTTTACACCAACTGTTTGTCTGCTCAGGGGTTGTCTGAGCGTCATATGACTGATTTGTCTCCCCGTTGCCATTATCGAAGAAATCGTTATAGAGTACCTTGTTACACTTTGGAAATGGGGGTAGATAGACTCCATATTGGGAATTGCTGGTGATGTTGTTCTGGGCGATCAGGTTCTTCTCTGCGTCAGCGCCAAAGAATTCAATACCATAACTATTTTCAAAGATCCGGCAGAACTCAACCTTGTTGTCCCTGGAGTCCTTGATATAAATTCCCTGTGTAGCGTTGAAAATGTTGCAGGTGCTGATCGTGGTGTTGCTTGCTTCATCAAGGTAAATCCCTCTCCGCGTAGAGGGAGGTCCTTCAGAAGGAGGAGGTGTTGCATCAATGTCACACCCGAGAATGTAGTTGTGATCTGATTCACGAAGGTACACTGCGTTGGTGTTCAACGTGAAAACGCAATCATTCGGATACCACTCATTGATGGAAGGATTTCCAATCCAGTTATAGGATGAACTGTCTACACTAACACCATGGTAACAATTTGAGATATTACAATCATCAATGACATTATACTCGGCGCCATTACAGATTTTGATACCAACAACAGCATCATCGATTTTGCAGCCTTTGATCGTGTTATTGGTCGAGTTGTCGATATAAACCCCAAAATCAATTGGGTCAAGAACAGCGCCGTTCTCAATAGTGACGTTGCAAGCGCCAGTACGCGTGCCGATGATGTTCACACCTGTTAATCCACCATTTATGGTAAAATTCTTGATGTACACATCGTGGTATTGGACATCAATACCGATAGGCTGCGGGTCTATGAGAACAGAGTCTTTGCTCTCGCCATAGATCGACACCGATTTATTCACCAGATACGACAGATAAACTCCATTGTACACATAAATTGTACCATCGTCGCTAACGTCGTTTATACCCTCCTGGATACTGTCCCATTTATGATTAACCGGGTCATCAATAAACCCATCATCCACGAATGCATCTACAACCAAGATGTGTTCAATCTTCGTTATGTTCGCCGTTGAATTATCATCATCAGTAGCATATAAAGAGACCGTGTAGAACCCGCTCTTATTATATGTATGTGTAATATTCGCACCGTAGCCTGTGGTGTTATCTCCAAAATACCATGTTGTATTCACAATACTTCCATCAACATCAAAAGACGTCGAATTTAAAGTTAAAGTTTTATTCACTAAAATAATACTAGAGTTGACAGTGAACGAGGAAATAGGAGCTGTGCTAAACGTTTCAACCTGTTTTGTCACATTCGCAGATTTATTCGCACTATCTGTAACCGTCAACGTAACATTAAAGGTCCCCATATTCGAATAGTTGTGGGAACAGTTCTGCAGGTTTGAGTAGTTTCCATCACCGAAACTCCAATTCCAACTTGTTAATGTCGCATTTGGAGACGGCATCGATAAGTCAGTGAAATTGATCATCTTCATATTACTAGAATTACGCTCCCAGGTAAAATCTGCTACGGAGTGATTATATGGATATAGGTAGAGGGTTGTGTTGTCAAAATCATCTTGACTTCCATTAAAGTCTCTAAGATAGACTCGAATGTCACAATTGCCTGCAGTAGCATTTGGTGGCAAAGTCACCGTTAGATTCCCAGATGTCGTGTAATTTTGCGATATATTTAAAAGATCTGTTTTGAACGAGGTTGTTTGTGCCTGACCGTTTTGATAAATCACTGATTCAACCTTCCCCCAAGAGGAGATGTTGGTTGTTACATCAAAACCTATCTTCACCGAATCATAATAACCATCGCTGTCGAGATCCAACTGTATGTAAGTGCAGTCATTAACAAAATCAAGATCAGCACTAATTGCAATTAATTGCACTAACCTTAATGTCATCTTAGCTGTCTCGTATAAATCATTTGTATCAACCTTGGTCCATATATCTCCCTTTTGGAAATTCTCTCCAGATCTATGATCGAAGAACGCTAAATCCTTCGCATTTTTATTGTATTTAGTCATTCGTTCAAGCTCAATTAGATAATCAGCTTTTGGATTACCATCTAGATCAGTGAATTGCCCTAAATCACCACCAGCAATTTTCCCAGCCCTCGTAGGTATAACCATATGTGGTTTCTTATAATTATATCTAGTAATTTCACCATAATACTCAAGGTTCATAGCTTCTAATATTTTCCAATATGCAGAATTAAATATCCCAGGATAAATCCATGGTGAAAACGGAATAGGGGGATCATCAGGATCAATATCTTTGGTTTTCATAGCAATTGGATCAAGATTAATCACTGCAACAATTTTATCTGATCCCTGAGGTAAAACATGCTTCCATACGTAATGCTTTGAACCACGAGTACCATATTCCTCTCCACCAAACGCTATAAACTTCATAGTATAATATGGAGTTATATCGTTGTCTTTGATATATTTTGCAATACCCCAAACAACACCTACACCTGAAGCATCATCCATTGCGCATTGTCCCCAGTACGAATCATAATGAGCAGAAACAATAACAGTACCATCATGGGAACCAGGAATCTCCCCAATTACATTATAACTTTTAGCATCCTCTTCATGTGATGCAGTTATCTTAAAATCTACTTTTGCCCCATCATTAATCTGACCACCAAGGGTTCCATTGATACAAAAACCAGGAATCTCAATATTTCTTTTTAGAGTCGTCACTATATCTTCACGAGGATCGCCTTGTAAACCATATGCTGGATACATATGATGAGTATCGCTATTCATATCACAGATTAAAAATGCCTTAGCTGGTTTTAGAGCAAGAATAGATCTAAAATATATTACATCTACGATTAATAAAGAACGTGGAGTAAACCAACTTTTATCGACTTTTTCCAGATCTATAAGATAAATATAATCATTCTGACAGCTGATTTCCTTAATGCAATAGACTTCTAAGATTCCTTCAACTGGTGTAGAATCACCTTCGATTTTAACAGATACATTAGCAGATTCCTTTAAACTTTGTTTAATTTTTTCACCATCGTACCTGGATATCGCTACGCCAGGAATAGCGGTTTTTTTCTTATCCATGAACGAAGGGTTTGTTACTACGGCAATATAAGCAGTTCCATTAGAATCATAGACTTTGTTAATCATATCATTGAACACATCATCGCAAGCGTTCTGGTCGATTTCAATTAAATGGATTCTCCCTTCTGTTTCGTTTATTGATGCATTTTCGTAATCTTCGATATAGACAACGTCTCCAGCTACGCCCCCTGAATCATTTAGAAGCAGATATTCAACTTCATATAGCATCTGTTCCTTTTTAAGTTCCTCTTTCAATTCCATCAATTCTAAATCAGTATCTTTCTTAACTGACCATGGGGGCGAATACCACCGATTAGGTGTTTTTCTAACAGTAAATTCTTGGTCAACTATATATTTTCCATCTTTTAAATAATAATCTTTATAACAAGGAATGGGATAACAACTCTGCTTGTCTATAACTTTATTATCAATCTCAAGATAATAATCATCCAGGTTTACAATATCTAATTTATCATCAATACCATCGGTTGCCCACTTATCAATTCGTTCCAATTCGGCATACTCGGTTTCATCCTCGGCGATGTAATCGTTCCACAAATCCTCTAAAATATTATCTGCTGCATGCTGTTCCCCAATAGAACCAAATTCACGCCCCATCCAATATGTATCACCATAAACACCAGCAATATCTGCCAAATCTTTTACAACTCTTTCAATAAAATTTTTATCCAACGGAATTTCTGGTGGAGCTGCTTTCACATTCTCAATTGGTATATATGTCCATATTGTAGTTGCCAAAAACATGCTTATTATTAAAAAAGATATTATTCTTTTTCTCTTCCTCATAATCTTACCTCCAAGTTAAAGAATCATTATAGACATTATATGTTTTACTATAGATTCAAAATACAAATATTAATATACATGAAATAATAGGCATATATATTATTATTTCAAAAAACACCCATTTATGACATAATTTTTATATACGATTACTACATAATAAATTATCTGAAAATGAAATCAATAACAGTGATTCTAATTGTTTTTTTGCTAATTACCCAGATCACAGGAGCAATTTCAAGCAACGAGATCAAACATGTTACTAGTGTTGAAACATCAAAAGAATTATTATTAAATATTCATGAATCAAGGAATTACCAATGGCCGATGTATAAACACGATCCACAACATAGCGGAAGGAGTCCTTACAATACGAGTCATAACCTAGGTGGTGAAATATGGAAATATTTCATTGACTCATCTTTAGGATCAACTGCTGTTATAGATAAAAATGGAACGCTCTATGTTGCAGCAATTGTGAAGGAAATTCATGCAATAAACCCTAATGGTTCAAGAAAATGGAAAAATGACCTAATTGGTTATGAGGGTTATGATCCTGCGATTGGTCCTGATGGAACTATCTATGTGGGCACCAATGAACGATTTCATGCTTTTTATCCGAATGGTACCATAAGGTGGATATTAGATAAAGAGGAGCACTTTTGTGGATTTCCTGCGATTGGTCCTGATGGTCTCGTCTTTGTAGGTACGGGTGAGGGTAATCTTTATACCATATACCCTAATGGGACAATTAGATGGAAATATACGGTTGATGATTCAATCCGGGCGCCCGCAATAGACAGAGAAGGTAATGTCTATTTCACCACATATGCTGGAAAAAATCTTTATTGTCTGAGTCCCAATGGAAGTTTTAAATGGAAATTTAAGGCACTTGATATTTTTTATAATGGCCCCGTAATTGGTGATGATGGAACCATTTTTCTTGCTCCAGCAACAATTTGGGTACAGGCAGTAAATCCAAATGGGACTGAGAAATGGCGGACAAAACTAGAACATGGAGGAGCAATCCCAGCTATTGCACCTGATGGCACACTTATAATTTCAGGTAAAAGTCAGTATATCACTGCTTTGAATCCAATTAATGGAAACATCCTATGGACATATCGGGTCTATGGCGACATTAATGATATGACCAGTGCAGTCATTGGTGCTAACGGCACAATTTATTTTGCTTACACAGGATATTCTGACTCCGTTGGATATATAGGTGCACTTACTCCAGACGGGAATTTAAAATGGGAAACCCATTTAACCAGTGATATTCACCAATATGATTATATGCATGTTGAGTCTGACCTATCGATAGATAGTAATGGAACTGTCTATATAACTTCATGGTTTGGTGGTCGAGATGATTCAAATTATGCTAGCTTCGGATATCTCCATGCTATTGGTAGAGAGAATCCAGTTGCTCCAGATGCCCCAACTATAGATGGTCCAACAGAAGGGGAAATTGGCGAAAAATATGAATATAAATTTACCTCAATCCATCCAACCGATGAAGATGTTTACTATTTTATCGACTGGGGTGATTATCATGATGAATATTCTTTTGAGAACTGGATTGGTCCTTATCCTTCTGGAGAAGAAGTGAAATTAAATCATACTTGGAGAGATAAAGGATCGTTTACTATTAAAGCTAGAGCTAAGGGCAATGATAGCCTCTGTGGGCCTTGGGGTGAACTTGAGGTCACTATGCCGAAGAACCAGCAAGCAACTAACACTTTGTTAAACAACATGTTGTTCCTCAGGTTTTTAGACCGCCATCCAAAGACATTTCTAATATTAAGACAGATGCCCAGACTAGAGTAGACCGTTAAAAATTCTTCTATAATTCTTGCCCAAAATTCATTTCTTTCATTCCCTTAGTAATAACGTCTTTGATTTTTGCCAAATTTAAAAGAGAGATCATCAAACTAGCAAATTGTTGCTGCTTGATTGCTGCCCATGCTACCTGCCCACGCTATGTACCCAATCATATTACCCGTATTACCTTCAGAACTTCGTCTAAGTTAGTTAGTGGTAAAAATTTTGCCCCTTTTTTACTGCTTTTTTTTGTAATACCTTTCGGAATTTTCTTGTGAAACTTATGTTTGCCACATCATCAGATAAAAATCAAGATGACATCCATTTCGGTTAATTATCATAACCGAATTTTTTAGGGATTTCCAAATAAACAACGGTAGTTTAAAGATGAATCAGGCAGAAAATACCTATTCTTAATACTTTTTAACAATTAACGGTTAAGGTTTTCTCAACATATGGCTGGGTATGTGGTCCATACCTGACAATAATCAGAATACAGTGATTAGAGGCTAAGACTAGCATTATGTTTTATGATTAGAGAATTTAGTATTAGATCTTTGAAAGGTGTGATATATTAGGGGATAAAGGACAATAAATTTTCACCACTGATATTAATTTCTTCTTTTTTGATATTAAAAATTTCTTGGACTATTGCACATAATTGTATTGTCGCCATCAAGAAAGAAAAAACTTGCCAATCTTTGATGTTTATATCAACTGCTTTATGGACTATTTTATGTCTAATCCAAATGCCCATTTCTATTGTACCGAAGATTTTTTCTTTATCTAAGTCCATTTTTTGATACATATATTTAATAATAGTTAATGTTAACGCATGACTGATTTTCAAATTTTTAAGACTTTTATTTTTTTCTCTTGCAATCATCTTAACAAATTCTTCCATTGATTTTTTGGACTGAACTCTAGGTAAAGCAAGTCTACCTATCTCTCCTCTTTTTATTTCTGCATTAATTGCCTTAAAATAGTGATCGAACTCGATTAAATTACAAAAAGCCTTTATGTCTTTTAAATTTTGAAAATTTAACCTTTCGGAAATTAATTCTGATACATTGATCTCTTTCTCATTAATTGTTACGATATCTAAAATATCAAATTTTAATCCCTTAATTTTGTCCTTGATGTCTCTATTTTTCATAAAATCTTTTGCAGATAGAACTTTTTTATCGATCATCAATCTACATATTTCTTGAAGATAACTTTCGAGACAAGTTACCACAAAAACGAAAAATTGTCTTTTTGAATGGTTTTTTTGATTTTTATAAAAATTCGATTCATTAACTTTTCTTTCTAATTCAAAGGCATCGACTAATCTCTTTTCTAAAAGTCTAAAAGGGTGAGATCTCTGGTAAAACATACGATGTTCTAAGACTCTTTTTATGGAAGGATGATTATTCATTATTACAAACCTATTTATAATTTCATATAAAGATTATATTATTAAACATTGTTTCGAAAAGCCCAAGTTGAAAACAAGGGCTTAATGGGATCAAAACAACCACCTATTATGGTAAAATAATAAGGAGTTCTCTCCTTATAATACTCCTGCTATGCATTACCCACAAGTCCTTTTCTCTCCTGGATCATCACGTCAAAGCAACTGCCACATATCCACATAATTATTAGACATATGAACTCACCTCACCAAATACATTTCATATCTGGTTCACCATCGCTTTTTAGATCAAAAAACCATCATCTAACTATGCAATCTGCTGAAGATGTGGGTAATGGATAGGATATACTCCGGTAGGGGATCACTGAAACTACTCCTGTTGGACAGGAGGAAATGGATTTATTTCATAATTGATCCATGATATTTGTTACCTAAAAAGGAAAATTTGTTTTAATTATTAATCTTAAGAGTATTTATTAAGTATTAATTAAATTCCATCAGTGATCATATGGTTGATTTAGAAAATTATGTTTCACAAGTAATAAGGGAAAGAATGAATTATTCTTCTCCTGAGGACCTTATTAGAAATACTAAAGGCATATATTTACGTCAAATAAGTGAGATGTACTCAGGTTCTTCTATCATAAAAAACCTCACGGGACATTACAATACCCCTTTTGAAGAAGAAGGTGCAGATTGGGTCGCAGATTTAGCTGAAATATTGACTCTTGGGGAGATATATTATCATTATACTCATATATTGACATCCAAGAGTAAAATATTTGTATTTAAATTCGAAACAAATGATGAGTTAATCCATAAATATAAAGAGAATATTCAAGCAAGAAATATATTTAATGAAAATGGACAACCAATTTGGGGAGAAGAACTTCCATACAAACCCATTTTATGGTTAGCTAATGAAGATGATGATGACTTAAATCACGTATCCTTGGTGTTTATTAGTAAAGGTAAATTTGAAAGGCACTTTGATATTGTATCTCATAAAGTTCAAAAGGTTTACAATACTGGATTAATAAATTGTAGAATGCATCTGGATGATGGGATTTTAGCTATGGCAATACGAGATTTTCCATTAGACGAAACAAACGATATAATAACATATTTGAATAGGAATTTTGGATTAAATCCTTTGCAACCTATTGAAATCACAGATCAGGATATTAGAACTTTTGATAGTCATCCCAGCGTTATTAATACAACTCATGAAAAGAGAGAAGGACAAGAAACAACAACTGCTCTTACCCGAAATACAGAAGATGGTGACACAAGAAATGACCCATTAAGGCAAAATATTGAAGATAGAGAATTTAGGTTAGAACATGGAGTTATCGATTTTAGAGGAGGTCATCTCACTATAAAATTAACCAAAGGTAGATATGGAGCTATCCAATTTTCAAGATATTTAAATCCAGATGAACACAATGAAGCAATTCATCGGGTAAAAAGAATACTGGGTTGGAGTTAATTGATGGAATTTATTAAAGAATTAGAAAATGATAATTCTTTCTCACTTTTTACTAAATTAATACAAAGAAAAATATCTGGTGCAACAATTTCTAATGAGTACCTCACAAAAGATGAAATAAAAATAATGGAAAACATTTCATATGCAATCAAAAAAATTACCTTTGATTGCCCATGTTGCCATAATCCAAAATTAGCTGATGTAAATCAGAGTGTTTTTAATTGTGATTGTGGAGCCTCAGTTAATATTGGCGAGCAAGAAACAGAACCAAGATATTTTTTAAGTGAAGAATCTTATCAATATTTTAAGGGTGAAGCGGCTCAATCTCTAAATATTAATAACAAAGATATAAAATGTGTTTTTGGTGAAAAAGAGATAGATACTTCTCAACATGATACGACCATCTCATTACACATAACACCCTTCCAAAATGAATCATTAATTTCTGAGTTCTCATGTTTAGATAAAGCATATTTGGACCATTATTTGATTAATTGGGATTCATTATTATCATTTATTAAACAGAAAGAAGAGATGGTTACTAGCATTTTAAAATATCGAAATGATAGAATAATTAATCAAATAGATTGGAAAAGAATTGATTATAAGGATTTCCAAGATTTAGTATACGAAATTATAGATGATGAAAAAATGTTTAGTAAATTAGTCCCAGGTGGAACAGGTGCGGACCAAGGAAAAGATTTATTTGGCTATACATTTACTGCCCGTCCTGTTGGTAAACCAGAAGAGGTTAATACGCTTATTCAGTGCAAGTATACAGAGCGAAACGCAAGTTTTAATTCTGATGACATTCTAAAGTATGTTACAAAAGCAAAGAGGCACAATTGTAACTATCTACTGTTTGTTACTAATGGTAATTTGACGGGGGATACAGTTACAGAAATACATTCTCAGCCGTATACGGATAAAACTTTCAGGGATGTTGATTTCTGGGATAATCACAAACTGTTACTATTATTAGAAAAACATCCCAATATTAGATTAAAATATTTTTATATTGAAAAATCGTAAAGTAAAAAGAAAAAATGAATAAAAAAGAAAAGGGAAAATTTACAAAAGAAACTATTAAACTTCTGTTTGAGGCAAAGGATATTAGATCTGAGATTTTAATTCTACATTTATCTTTGGAACAATTAATGAACAGGGTTATTATTCAAACTTTTAAAAAACCTGATAAATTATTAAATAAATCATTCTCGAGTAAGTTAGATGTTTTATATTCTTTAGGAATCGATGAGGTTCTAATTGAAGATATTAGAGGTATAAATAAGATTAGAAATATTTTTGCCCATGAGCTTTTTTCCTCTAAGAAAATTCCAAAACACATAGAGAATAAAATAAGAAACCATGTTAGAGATATTATTGAGAGAAATGTTGACGACAAAGGACGGAGAACTAAGCTTTTAAATTCTGAAATATTAATTATGTTATCTGGAGTTGGACAATCTATTATTATTAAATTATTAGCATTAATTTAATAATATTCTATATCCAGACTCTCATCATAGCCTTTTAATAACAAAAACATATCTTGGTCATAATAGGTTAAAATTAAAAACAAAAATCTATTAAAGTAATCTAGAATGGAAGGAATAAATAAATCATTATTTGAACAAATCCAAAAAGATATTGGACTTCTAAAATATAGTCATGATTATCCTTTAGGAGAGAATATAATAAAATTTTTTGAATTAGAAGCAGATGATTATGAAGAAAGACAGAATTTAGCTTCGAGCATATCCAGTGAAATTTTGCAACCTCACTCTAAACAACATCTACCAGGAATTGCGAATAGACTTTCAAATTTAGAGCGCAATTTACAAGACATTCAGCCGTATCAAAGAGACCATATATGTCACACTCTCTTGACTTTTTTATTAGGCTTTGCTATTATAATAAATTTGAAATTGGAAAAAAAATATCGTGATTTTCTTTTCCAATGGAAACTAGCTGGGTTGCTACATGATGTTGGTTATCCATTAGAAATAACAGATAATTTAAATAAAGATTTTTTTAGTAATTATGATAAAAATGTTTTGAATGTCAAATCAGAATTTAGCCCAATTGCTGGCAACTACTTACGTAAATATTTAAAATTGTACACCTGTCATTCAACTCAGAACAGAGATACATTGGATACTATTAGAATGAGATTATCAAATTGGAAATTAAACATAGATCCAAAAAAGCTGTTCAATGATATGATCGATGGAAAAAAATTTGATTGTGATGATAAAAGAACCGATCATGGTATCACATCAGCAATACTTGTCATGAAAGCAATTGATAAATTATATGAACAAGCAAATCCAAAACAAAAGGTAAATGATACTGGATGGAGTTTTGAAAATATTGAATTTCACATTACAAATGCTTGTTCCTCTATCTTTATTCATAACTTAAATTTAAAAAATCTTCAATGGGATTTTAATAGTATTCCACTTGCTACATTATTAAAATTATGCGATGAACTTCAAGATTGGGGAAGACCAAAAAAAGACAATAAAAAAGGAGAACTTCCCACAGATTATAATTTTAAAATTGAAGATAACATGTTAACATTTTTTGTAAAAAAGGAAAAAAAGAAGGATTTCATGAATCGGATAAATAAAGTGAAGAACTTTCCTATTAAAATCAATGATTTATAAATTCGGTTTCCATATCTTAGGCTCTTGCCATTCTGGGTCCAATTTTATTGCAATATCAAAATTTTGAATAATTAATTGTTTACAGTTTTCCTTAGATATTTTAGATTTTTTACCAAGTACATCAATTTTAAAATAATAGGAATGTAACCATTTACCTTTAAAGTAGTAGAACAAAGGTTCTTTTGGATTTAGCTCTATACATTTATCCAAATATTGAACTGCTTTATATTCATTTTTTGGATGATATCTAGAGGCCATATGATAGTAGTATGCAGATTTTACATAATTTTCTTTTTCCATAAAATATTTTTTAGTTTTATTTTTACATATTGCTCGTTCCAAAATATCAATAACATGACCAATATATTCACAATAAAATTCAAAATCCCTCCTATGAGTATATTCCTGATCTATTTTAAATCCAACTATTCTCAAATCTGGATATACATCATCATATATCAATTTACTTTTTTCTTTATCAATCAAGGTAAATATTAATTTAGCATAATGTTCTGCTCTATCCCAGTCACCAGCAATATTCCTCTGTAAAAATAACTCGGAAACTTCATAACATAATTCACAAAGATATATGATTTCTCTGGGGGATTTTTCCTCATTTTTTAATATTTTTATTTCGCTAGTAATGCTTTTAATCAATTCATTAACCGAACTTCTAATCTTAGCTAATTGTCGAATTAAATCGATTTTATATGAAAGTTTATCAATGTCAGCGATTTTATCATAGTATTCAAACATAATGTTAATTTGTTTGGCACTATTTTTATCGATTTTTTTTAAAAATTCTAAACATTTTAATAAAGCAGAATTTTCAGTCGGGCGTTTTAAAGGATCTGATTCTAACATTTCAGATACTAAGTTTTTTATGCCTATATTTATATCTGAAAAATCATCTTCAAATAATTTTTTTTCTTCTTCCGCCCATGATTTCCATTTTTTACGAGACAAATTATAAGGTAAATCTTTAATCTCCAATCCACATGGATGTTTTCCTGTAAGCATCTCATAAATCATGACACCAATTGCAAATATATCTGGTCGAAAAATTTCATATTTGTCAGGTAAATATTGTTCAGGTGCCATATATGGAAATGAGCCTTGTGGCAATGCACTATCTTTTAGTGCATTTGCCATACCAAAATCTGCGACTTTTATTTGATATTTTATAAATTCATTTACTTTTTTTGGAGGAAAATCGATATACTTTTTACTAATATCTTTAACCATAACATTTTCAGGTTTAAGATCTTGGTGTGAATCTAAACCTCTACTTTTAGAAAAAATTATAGCCTTCAATATCTGAGAAATTACAATTATAGTCTCAATTTCATTAAATTTTTTATTTTGATTAATTAAATTTCTTAAGTCCATCTCACAATAAGGTGTACAAATTAATGGTCTGCTATTATATCTTACAATATACAATGCAGGTAATATACATGAATGGCCTGAAACCTTAAACCATTTTTCAACTTCCTTAATGAAAATGGAAATTCTTTTTGTATCATATTTATTCTTAATCGTCTTAAAAGCCGAATATCTTGGGGAAATATTTTTTCCATTATCAACAATTAACACAATACCTTTTTTACCTTCATACTTTTCAATTACAATTCCATCTTTTGCAAAAGGACCAAGATATTCTTCTGTTATACGATATTGATCCATTGGATTAGAAATTTTCATATTACTTGATTATTATAAACATTCCTTTGTGTATTAATATTTCGAAGTGTTTTCATATGTCAAAATATGATAAAAAAAGTGGAAACATCTTTTTTAATTAAAACCACTTTTTATAAAACTTCCTCTGTCAGTTAGGTTTCTTTCCTTGATATTATAGCAGAAATGTAGAAGGTAACCACTTTGTTAGGTGGCGTTACATTAAATTAACCTTTTATATACTGCCTTATTATCTATTTATAAATAGTGATTATAGCTATGATTTCTCCTTAGAAACTCTAATCATAGCCTTTTGATCCCAATAAGAATTAACTAGAAAAAAGATGGAAATTAATTGTTTTGGAGTGAACCCCCCCATAGTATACAACAAGAACATCTTTTTAAAACGATAGAGGTTACAAATATATAGTTTGAGTTGATAAAATGAAATATGAAGAACTTAATGATGTTTGTGACGAAATTACAAATGATTTAATCAATTATATAAAAAGAATCGCTTTTGATCCCATTAGATCAAGTGTATATACGTCATTAAAAAAACATCATTTAAAAATCGCAAAAAACTCAGATCTCTCTAAGCAGGAATTATTAGATATCACACAAACGGCATTTAACTTAACAAAAAAAGAAGTTGGCCACATACTAAAAAATAGCATAATTAAACGTATTAATGATAACGATTTTTATAGATTATATACAGAACATCTTGATAATATATTAACAGACAGAAAATCACATCCGAAAATAATACAGACAGAGGCAAAAAAAACTAAAAGAAAAAAATCATCAATTGAAGTAAAAACGTCAGAATTGCATGACTCATACGTCAAGATCGAGCAGTTATTTAGAAAATTCCATATTATTGCTAATCAATTGAAACAACGTCATGAAAAACGCTCAACATTAGAAATTACAGATGAATATGATATACAAGACTTGCTACATGTAATGCTAAAAATTCACTTTAATGATGTCAGACCTGAGGAATGGACACCAAGTTATGCATCTGGTTGTTCCCGAATGGACTTTTTATTAAAAAATGAAAAAATTGTCATAGAAGTCAAAAAGACTCGTACTGGCCTAACAACAAAAAAACTAAGTGATGAGCTGATAGTTGATATTGATCGTTATAAAAGCCACCAAGATTGTAAAACCCTATTTTGTTTTGTGTATGATCCCGAAAACAGGATCTCAAATCCATCAGCTATTGAAAATGATTTATCTAGAGAAAACGAAAAAATGGCTGTTAAAGTAATCATTACACCAAAAGGATACTAAGAAATGGAATTTGTGACGATTGTAAATTTTCGATCATATCTAATGATGATATTCCACCTAATTTTTAATCAATACCATTTTATATGGAGAGGCATAAGGAGAGAATTACTTCGCATTATTACCATAACAGGGGTATGTTTTGATCTTGATTGGCCTTTGTAGGGCCAATCTTCTATTTTTTAATGTTTTTTGGACAAATCAATCCTGAGTAAAAGTTAATAATAATATAAACTAGAGGTGACAGAGAAGCAATAAACATAAAAACTACAAAAATCTTTATTTCTGATACTCCCTCATTAGTAAAAAATATCAAACCTGCGGTACAAATTATTAAAAAAATAATAACCCACTTTATATGATCTTTTATGAGTGTTCTAATTCTATTAATTATAACAAATTTTTTGATATCATAAAGAAACAAAATATCAATTACAGAAGACAATATTGTAAAACCAATAAGTATACATATAACTACAAAAATTAATATTTTTCCATACCAAATTAATTCAACATTAAACAAAGCGATCAACATTAGATAAAAAAGCGATATTAATTTTATCCTTAACATCCATACTAAACCGGTTAAAGAAATTAAAAATAATTGATCTAATGTGCGACCTTCTCTAATTTTAACAATTTTATTTCTCTCAACGACACAAATTGTAAGAAATCCAAGTATGAAAACTAAAAATATTAAATATCCAGTAGATATCTCAAATATTTCACTTATTTCTGAAAATGGAATAATATCAGTCATTTTCTTTGTCTCCTATCAGATTATCTATTAAATTATCCTTAATAAACTTAATATATAAAACCTGCAAGGTATTGCTCCAAAACCTAATCATAAATTATGATTACAGATTGATTTCTCCTTAGAGACTCCAATCATAGCCTCATGATGCTAGTCTTAGTCTAAAATCATTAACGATGATTGGAGCATAATTAGCTATTCCAATTATCAAGAGATTTTTATCCATGTTCAATTAGGCCACTTGGCGGCATTTTTTAAGTACTTCTTGTAGTAATTTTTATACAAAAAGAAACCATCCATATACTCATTTCGGTTTATCACATTAACCGATGCTTTTTAGGGATTAAAGGATTTTTTCTATCTCAATTGTTATTTCCTCTGCAGAACCTTACCAATTCTCTTCTTTAACTCTTCCATATCAAAAGGCTTTTCGATATATTCATCCGCCGATATCTTCCCAAATCCTTCACTATATGGATCTGTCTGTGCCGTTAGAAAAACTATAGGTATCTCTCTCCATTTCGGGTTTTCTTTCACTTTTGCAAACACATCCCATCCGTTCATCTCGGGCATCATAATATCAAGCAGAATAAGGTCGGGGATCTTCTTGTTTTTCAACAGCTGAAGACAGTCCCTGCCACTATTTGCAGATATTAATTCGTACTTGCCCCCTGCTTCTTTTAAGATTTCTTCGACTGTAAATATTTGAACTGGGTCGTCATCCACAATCATGATCTTATTCATTTTTCTCACATCCCAGTACCTTACACCATCTCTTATTAATCGTTTTAAATCTTTTTACTCAGTATCCCAGTTTTCAACTCATGGTACGTAAAAATTCTTTGATATTCTGCTGGAAAATCTATTTATCATTTATTTACCAAGGTGATGATTCGTTGTTTATCCCTACTTGTGCGAAAGAGCATCAAGCCCTGTCTCCGTAAGTTTTACCGTATCCCCTGAAACATATTGTAACATCTCCATCTCTAGAAGTTTTCTAACGATTTTATTTAATTCCTCCTGTGATATACTAAGTAAATGACTGGCGGTTTCAGCGTCCATATCTCGTTCATACATCAGTTTCAACAAGGAATACTCTTTTTCATAGATTCTAACATTTTTTTCTAACTCTTCAGGGTTTGTTTCTGTAATCCCTGATAATGTTTCCACATAATTTTGGATCACCCGTTCCAAATCGATTCGATCCAAAACATTCCCCTTGGTATCATATAATGTACAGTATTTACTTCCTTCTTTG
>JAUWBM010000062.1 GCA_030601705.1 Thermoplasmatota archaeon | reverse complement strand
TTGAAGCTTATGCTAACCATACCTGGACAGATAAAGGAACCTATACTATCAAAGCTAAAGCAAAAGATCCTTACATGGCTGAAAGCGAATGGGGACAACTAATTGTTACCATGCCAAGAAATAGAGTGTTATCTAATTCATCATTCCTGCGGTTTTTAGAACAATTCCCAAATGCTTTTCCAATAATCAGATACCTACTTGGACTATAGAGCATCTTACCAACCCTCCCTTCCATGATAATTCATAAATCATGGAAAAATAATTTTTCTTAAGAAAAAATAGATTTTTTATTGTGATCGTGAAAATCTGCTGAATTTAAACTCACAGCCGTATTGAAACGCTGAACCAATCAGATATCCAATAATGAGATAAAATATCAACAACAGAAAAGGTATAATCCCTGTTTTTCCGATGATTACAGAGTAGGCAAGAATACCTGAAAATGTGACATCTAATAAAATAGTCTTTCTATGGTCAATGGGTTTCTTCTTTATCAAGAATCTATACATAATAAACGCTTGAGTAGGAATGCCATACAACAAGAGAAATAGGAGATAATAAATATTATTGTAGTACAAAAACGCTATGAAACAAAAGAGAACAAACCCTGCTTTCAAGAGACATCCGTAGACAAAATAGGGATGGGTAAAATGCAGTTTTTCATTATTTTTAACATCTGTTAATACTGCTAGGCTTTTTACTCCAACCCTTCTATCTGCATCAACATCCTTTAGACCGTTTTCCCATTGTGCAAAGGCTGTTGCTGCAAAGATGACAACGCCTATAAAAATCCATGTATGGATTGTTGGTATCCCTTTTACTGCAAAAACACCGAACAGAACAAAAAATGCGTAGGATACAGAAAACGAAAAATCATAGGATACAAGGTACTTTTTTCCTTTCCATCCGTACCAGAGTAACCATCCATATGACGGTATAAAGCAAAGAAGGGGCATTAGAGCAGAGACATGATCATAGTAAAAAAAGAGTGGGAGAGTTAAAATCACGCAGGCAATTGTTCCGCCATAAACAAAATATATTGCTTCTTTTTTTGATAAGATTCCGCTTGATACTGGATTTCTTGATGGTACATACGTATGAGCATCCAACTCTATATCTCCTAATGCAATACGTGTGTTAAGCGCCATATGAGCGAAACAAGATAGTATCGTGAAATAGACAATATGATACCATTCAACACGAACTGTTGACGTTAGAGCGCCGACAATTACAATAGATGCTGTGGCAGTAATACCCTGCGTTCTCCCGATATCTGCAAATGCACGGAGTTTTTCTAACATCTGAAATAAAATCTATGTTCATTATAAAAAGCTATAGGGTGTATATCGATGGTTTTTTATGATGACTAGATTTACTGGCCATCCAATGCTGCGCAAATACTTAGAGATTAGTCGATTATTCAACATGGGTTTCACAGGTGTCGCACCGGTTCTTGGTGCGTTATCAATGTGGGATGTCGGTGAAACGCCACTATATAAATTGTTCATACTTTTCGGCATAGGGTGTTTTTCACATATTTACGGGTTTGTTCTAAACGACGTAATGGACATCAAAATCGATAAACTCTCTACAGAACTAACAGCAAGACCACTAGTTAGTGGAATAATAACAAGAAAAAAATCTGCATATTTTGCAATTTCTTGTATGATAGCTTCGTTGATCCTGACTATATTCTTTTTTGAAGAACTGATGAGTTATTTATCCCTTCTATCAATTCTCCTATTTGCATATATCCTTGCAACAATATATGATATCAAGAGCAAAAAATACCCAGGAATGGATTTTTTTGTGGCAAGTGCAGTATTTTTTCTTATCATCTTCGGTGCATCCATTTTGGGAACTCCAACTACGTTAGCATGGATTGTTGCTTTTGTGGGAGGCATACAAGTATTATTCATGAATATGATAAACGGTGCCATTAAAGATATCGATCACGATGAAAAGGGTATGGCAAGCACCCTCGCAATAAAATTAGGAGCAAGAACACATGGGAGAGTGGTTACCTTACCGATATCCTTTAAAATAGTTGGATATGTAACAGAATTAGGAAGAAGTTTTTTGATATTCACGCCTTTTCTATTTCTCTCACTTCCCTATCAACTATGGCAGATTGTTATGCTTTTTGTTCTTACCATACTAATATTCTTCTCAATTTACAAACTTTTCTCAATAAAAAAATTTGTTCGAGATCGCATAAGGAAATTTATAGGAATTGCCGTGATTTTCATGTATGCGACAACACCGGTTATGCTCAGTTCATTAAACCCGTATACAATACTTCTGGCGTTTGTTCCACCATTATGGTTCATTTGTAGTAATCTTGTATTACACCATACTATGTTCGAACCAAAGACAATGTAGATGTTTTAGAAAAAAAAGAAATTGAAAAAAATACAGAAGGATGGAGCATTCTGTATAGTTTGTGGCTGTTGATTCTTGGTAAAAAGGTTATGATGTGTTTTAGCCAGAAGAATTTATGATGCAAGCAATATTTATATATCATATCACCTTAATAAAACAGAATAAGGGGAGGGAAAAATGAAAACAAAAATTAGATTTATCGAATACCTCCGTTTCCTTAGACCCCAGATCCTACAGTTCTCTCAATAGAATGCTTCGAGAAATAACATAATCTGGAAAAAAATTACCATAATACGGGTTCCGGTTCGTTCATACTTTTCGAATGCTCGCCAAATCTTCTTTTCGTCGTTTTGTAAAACAACTCTGTAAGTAAGTATCCAAGTAATAAGAAGCGAAAAAACAAAAATAGTTGCTCCTATTAGATAAATATGGCCAAATACTTTTTCAGCACCTATCCAACCAAAATAAGAAATAGGAAAAATCGGAATAAATGCCAGATAAAAAACCAAGGCAACGTACATAGCTTTTTTTCTACCTAGCAAAATTGGTAAGGTCTTGTAGCCCGCTTTTAAATCTCCGTTAAAATCACCGGCATTTACCATTATCTCTCTACCAATTTCTTGAGTAAAAAGGGCAAGGGCAAGTGGAAGCATGAGGAGGAGATGCTCAGGTCCAGATGCAATTGCTATTGCACCCCAGTATGGAATGGCTCCCACGCCATATGCAACAGCAATATGACCAAATATTCCATGATATTTGCCATAGTGATTATAACACACTCCTATAATCACAATTGAAAGTGTTAAAATCCCACATTTCCAATTCAACGAACCGTTATCATTAATATTGATAAGAAGAGCAATAAAAATAGAAAGAATCATAAGAATTAATCCAGTTACTTGTGCAGTTTCTGACCTTATTCTTCCTGAAGGAAGCGGTTTATGCGGCCTATTTACTTTATCCGATTTTAAATCGGTTACATCATTGTGGATCATAAGACCTGCTGAAAGAAAAGCAGACCCAATAATAATCATGGATATCTGAAATAACGAAAGTTTGATATCAAGATATGCAGAAACATTGAGAGCGCCAACTAAAGCCCCTAGGCAACTTATCGCGACGATTGGGGGGCGAATGATTCTAAGCCAAGCAAGTAGTTTATTCATATCTAAATGTCAGTGTATCAGTAGGCAATATTTATGATTATCCCAAATTTACCAAAAAAAGCAAAAAAACGTTAGAAGGAAACTATTTATCTTATTTATATAATACAATTTTTAATTGATAAATGGCAAATTCAATAGTATAAAGAAAAAAGTGTAAGTGGTCAAAGTGAATGAAGGAGTAAAAGAATATCTACGGTTAGGTCGTCTTTTTAACGCCGAGATATTGGCACTAATCTTCATTCTATCATATCTGTTAAGTGCAAGATTATATGATGTGCAGATAGATATACGAATTGTAATTGCACTGTTCATTGCTGGCATTTCTGCCCATGTAGGAGGAGCATATAACAACGACCGATTGGATCTTGCTATTGACAAAAAAGCCAAATACTGTGCACACAAACCTTTGGTATCTGGAAATATTTCAATAAAAACCGCTAAAATTATTGAATTTGCAGCTACATTAATTTTTATTGCATCAATACTCTATGCATCATACATATCCAAATCTACTATTTCAGTAATCATATCCCCAAGAATATTATCAACGATAATATTTATCTTATGCGCAGCTTCTTTGGTTTATCTGTACAACAGATTCAACAAGTCAAATATGTTCATAAATATAGTAGGGCAAATGTATGCTAGCTTTGCTGTTTTAATAGGTATGTCAATTGTATTGGATTTTGATCTTATTGTTTTTCTCTCTGCTATTGTAATTGGGCTAAACGGGGTATATTTAAATATAATTGAGGCCGATATCAAAGATCTCGAGGTAGATATTGTTAACGTCCCAAAAAGTTTGGGAGTGAGATTTAAAGGAGAAAAGGCTATAAACACTTTAAAATTCTATATTTTAAATGAAGTTATAAAAATTTTTATGTTTATACTAATCCTAATTATACTATCATTAGAAAAAACTGGTATAAATTATCTATTAATGGCATGCATTCTTTTTATAATCAACTACCTAGTCAGACTCTCAATGTTTAAAAATTTATCTTCAAATCGGGAGAAAATAAAACGCTACATAGCTGCTCAGGAGTTTACGTCGATATTTCTCATAAGTACAATTTATATGATTATTAATCCATTTTTACCCATTGTAGTATTAATTTTCGTAGTAATCTGGCTCTCAACATGGAATAAAATGCTATGGGGCACTTATTTTAGACCTCAGGTATAATCTGTTTTTAGTTAAAAATAAGAGGATTCTATGAGAAACTATTTATCTTAACATTAATATATATAATTACCTTGCAAAGAAACTGTGAAAGACATGTTGTTGACAAAGATAAGATCATATTTCAGGCTTGGAAGGATACATTCAGCCGTTTTAACAGGTTTGGCACCTGTCTGCACAGCAGCGGCTATTGGCAGATCCCTTTCACTCCATCATTATCTCGAGCTGTTTCTCTTAGGTTTTCTATTTCATATCTATCTTTTCACACTCAACGAAGTACGTGACATTGATATTGACAAGGCTTCAGAAAGCTTTACAATGAAGCCTCTTGTCAATGGTTCGATATCGTTGAAAAATGCAAAGGGAATTGTGTTTTCATCAGTTGCTCTCATATTTATTCTAACCTTTGTTTTTTTCTTTGAGCAAGCATTGATTTTAATACCGATTAGTCTGGTAGCTCTGGCCATTGGGGGGGGATATGACTATCTGGGAAAACGATTTCCTCATGCTGATTATTTTATTGCTTTGATGCTTCTCTTTGTCGCATTGTATGGAGGCTTTTCTGTATCAACCGATCTCAGTTTTTTTGTGTACGTGATAGCTCTTCTTGCCCTGGTTCAGATGTTAATCAATAATATTATCGCAGGGTTGAAAGACGTGGATCATGATTATGTTACTGGTGGATTGAGTACACCGATGAGGATGGGAGTTCGGGCTGAAGGAGAACATTTTCTTATTTCAACGAGTTTTATAGCATATATTGTTCTTCTAAAAATAGTCCACATCTCATTGACTGTGCTCCCCTTTATTGCCCGTTTAATGCCATTTGGAAGTTGGCAGTTTTACATAGTATTAGTACTAATTGTTATCGCAGTGTTTTTCATGATACGAGTCCTTACAATGAAAATATTTAACCGAGAAAAAATAATGCGAGCCATAGGATTCCATGAAATATTTACGTTCATGGTGATACCATTTCTCCTCCTGGGTTATATTGGATGTGAGGCTACCCTTGTTCTTATCTTTTTACCTGTGATATGGTTAGGTGTATTTCTGGTTATTATGTATGGGAGATTGATGCCGGCGATATAACCTACCTTTTAAATAAAACACTTTGATTTACGATTAGAATTATGCCATCTTGTGGAGAATATGAATAACATAAAGAACAGAACGCTTGAGTATTTACGTCTCTTTAGATTTCAGACTTGTGCAGCTACAGCATCAACCCCTTTAATCGGCGGACTTGTTATGGGTCAACGTGACATTTTTCTTTTATTCATATTGCTTCTCATCGGTATTCTGTATCATATTTTTGGGTTTGTGTTAAATGAACATATTGACATTGAGGTTGACAAAAAATCCTTGGATCTTCATAAAAAACCACTTGTCAGTGGCAGTATACCGGGGAAGTATGCAAAATTTATTATCGTCTTATCATGTGTTTGTGCTTGTGCCCTCACAATCGTTTTCTTTCCCACCCCATTCCCAATATTATTTCTACTATTAGCTATCGTGTTGGGCGGAATATATGACATTTTTGGGAAAAAAATTCTCGGTTCAGATTTCATATTGGGTGGCGGGTTTTTTTTCATCTGCCTTTCAGGAGCAAGTACTTTTTCAAATGATTTTACATCCATAACCTACGTTGTTTGTTTCTTATACTTTTTTCATATCGTTTTTAATAACGCGGTTGAAGGAGGGCTAAAAGATGTTTATCACGATCATTTAGCAGGTGCAAAAACACTTGCGGTACAAATGGGAGTAAAAATACGAGAAGGAAGACCAGTAGTTACCAAAATGTTCATGACATTTGCATATGGTATTAGAATTATTTTTATTTGCCTTATTTTTTTGTTAATTTTTCAACAAGAGCCCAATCTATGGTTTGATAGATATATCTTCCAAATAAGTATAGTGATTTTTTTAACAGCTATCCTATTTGTTACGTTGTATAAATTCTTGTACATCTCTACATTTGACAGATCTATGTTGAAGAAGTTGTTTAGTACACATGAGATTACTTCTTATTTCATGCTTCTTATAGCCTTATCACCCATGTTTGGACTTTGGATTACATTATTTCTAATTTTATTTCCTTCTGTCTGGTATCTTGTGTTCAACGGTATTCTTTATGGAACGCTATTACAACCGCTGGTATAAAACAACCAAAAATATTCCACTATCCGGAAAGATACTGCCCCCACCGGCATATAGTTATACCCAAAGATAAATATTGCTGATATCACTTAGAAACAGAACGAGGAAATAATATGGATATTGTCGAGTGGCTTTTAAGAGACATCGTAGTTTCCAGATCCTTCCAAACTCAGGGTTTTTACATATTCATGCTTTTTTTCTCAGTTTTTGCGATATTTTTAGCGAGAAGATATAGGTTGTTCAGATTTTCCATGCTCCTTTGGCTTAGTTCTGCTATCATTTGTCTTCTTTGGGAAGTAGTACTCTTCGGCTCTGGACTGAGACACTATAGTTTTCTTGCAACAGCAGAGCTTCTATACCATGCCCTTACAGAAGCGGGACCCGGACTGATAGTTATGGCGATTTTTGCAGATAAAGTTGGAATTATAGATCTCTCTGAATACAAAGAGGAGGTGAGAAAACGGGGCTCATAGAATGGATTTTATCACCTGCGGATGTATGTAGAGAAGTCAACTATGCCTATTTCCTCGTCGTACTCGCCATCACCTTAACCGTGCTCGGCATCGCACTCTACACACGGAACAAACGTGCGATCAAAATGTTCTTGTTTGCAATGGTCGTCTGGGCACTTATAGAGGGTTTTGGCCTTGTAACTGGGATGCGAGTCTATTCTGAGGATACACTCCTAGTTTTTATCTTCGTTGCACTTGTAGAAGATCCAGGATGGGTCTGTCTTGGGTATATGATGGCTGAACAATTATTCAAAAGATTGAAAATAATCAATAAGCAACCTATAATAGATTGATTTTTACAACATTGACTATTTTCTCAAACTTTTTTTCTTTGCAGCTTTAATAAAACCATCAAAAAGTGGAGAAGGTTTCATCGGTCGTGACTTGAACTCAGGATGTGCCTGCGTTGCAACAAAATAAGGATGCCCGGGAAGTTCCAAAAACTCCATCAACACACCATCTGGCGATCTCCCTGAGAAAACGAGACCATTCTCTTCAAGTATTTTAACATATTCTGGATTAACCTCGTATCGATGCCTATGGCGCTCGTATACCTTATTTTTTCCATATAATTTTTGTACAAGTGTTTCTTTTTTGAGAACCGCGGGGTAGGCACCCAGTCTCATCGTTGCACCATATCGTGAATCCTGTATGATGTTCACCTGGTCTGGGATGAAATCGATCACCGGGTGTGTAGTTTTTTTATCAACCTCTCGAGAATTCGCATCCTTTAAATTACAAGCATTCTGCGCATATTCAACTACAGCAAGCTGCATACCCAAACATAGTCCAAGATAAGGGATGCCATGGTCTCGCGCATACTGAATGGCATCAATCTTTCCATGTATGCCAGAAAGACCAAAACCACCTGGCACAATAATTCCATCTAAGTCATCAAGCGTAGATAGTTCCTCCGGTTTTTTCTCAAAAACTTTTGAATTAATCCATTGTACCTCTGGGATAAGATTATTATTCCATGACGCGTGTTTTACTGCTTCGATAACTGATATGTATGAATCAGAAAGCTGGGAAGAACCAATGTCGAAATATTTTCCAACAATACCAATCTCGACTTTTTTGTCAAACTTCTTTATCTTGGTAATAAAATTCTTCCATGTTTTCAAATCATTATGATCTTTTTTGAGATTTAGTTTGTGAAGTATTTTTTTACAGAGAAGTTGCTCCTCAAAGAGCAAAGGAACTCTATAGATATTGTCGACATCTGAATTTGAAATAACGTCCTCCTCTCGTATGTTACAGAACATAGCGATTTTTTCCCGACGTACATCATCAAGTGGATCATTCGAACGTGTAACAATAAAATCAGGTTGAATTCCTATTTCTCGCAATAATTTCACTGAATGTTGTGTTGGTTTTGTCTTTGCTTCGCCGAGGGCATCGAGGACTGGCACATAGGTCACGTGGAAATAAAGGACTCTATCTCCATCTAGCTTCATTTGTCTTACGGCTTCAAGAAACAACACATTCTCGTAGTCACCAACAGTCCCACCAATTTCAACCATGACAAAATCAAATTTTCCATCCTGCGATGGCTTTCGTATTCTCCGCTTAATTTCATCTGTGACATGAGGTATTGGCTGAACTGTTTTTCCAAGGTATTTTCCCTTTCTCTCCTTTTCAATAACTGCACCATATACTTGCCCTGTTGTAATGTTATGGCACTTTGGTATGTTAATATCTAAAAACCGTTCATAATGACCAAGATCCTGATCGATCTCTCCACCATCTTCTGTAACCCATACCTCCCCATGTTCTGTAGGGCGCAATGTCCCAGCGTCGCAGTTCATGTAAGGATCTATCTTTATTGCAGTAACTTTGTAGCCATGTAATTGTAAAATTTTACCAATGGATGCTGTAGTTATTCCTTTCCCTAAACCAGAAACAACGCCCCCTGTTACAATAATATAATTAACCATCCCAATCAACAGGAAAATGAAATACGTTATGTGATTTAAATGATTTTGGTTTTTGTAAAGTCAAGGGACATCAGTAACATTTTTTCGAGGAGAGAATGTTACTTCATGTTTGATGATTAGAAGGATATTCACCTCCTTTTCAGCAAACCACATCTTAACGAATTATGTTACCGATCTTGATTGACTCTACAGTTTTCAAAAAACAACTATGTGCTAGTTTAACGCACTAAAAAAAATCAATCCAGATCCAAACCATGTTATGGCAAGCAAAAAGTACCATATATTTTCAATGGCAAAAATTATTCCTAAAACTATTACTATTAATGGTAAAATGAGAAGCAAGAACGCCTGTAGTACTCCCTTAACCTGATCTGTTAGATTTATTTCCATATGCCATCGTTACTTAATCTCTGAATCGCTTTCGTATAATACATGTATTATTTAACGTTTCTTGTGATTAGATATAGGAAAAGAGCTTTGCAAATTAATCCCTGCTAATCGTTAAAATGCACAATAATTATTTCTTCTTCATTGAAGCCAAGTAACTCTCAATAGTTTGACCAAGACGCCAACCAAAGTAACCAAGAAAGAAGGCCCAAAAACCACCAACACTAATCGTTGCAATGTTTTCCAAGAAATCAACTCCAGATTTTATAAACCCTAAAATCGTAACAGCAATTGTGTAAATAATAATTAATTTTTAGTTGACTGTGTGTTTAATTTGAATTAAAAGGAGTGTGATAAGACATGAAAAAGTTGAATTGGAATGATTTGTATGATTTGAGGCTGATGGATAATGGTTATGGTTTACCAGTATCACGAGCATTGTTGTATTGTAACAGGTGTAGACGTGAGCATTATCATCGTTTGATATCTTTTGTTAGAAGCGTTTCTGCTTTGTATATCTGTGATTTCTGTGAACGAAATGGTTATGACGTTGATGTTCAACGTATTTAATTCTTTGAGGTGTTTTGAAATGAATTTTGTTTTATTGTTGGCATTAATATTGATTTTTATTGGTGTCTTGAAATTATTTGTCAGGATTGGTTTCTTTAAACATCTTATTGATTATTCTGTTTCTCGATATCGAGATAAGGAGTGTGATAAATAATGGTTTATGAGACTATTATTAAGGGTTTGTCTAAGTATTCTTTAGATAATTTTAAGGCTGTGATGTTTACATCGGATGGTAATAGGGATATTTACAATGATTTTGATAAGATTTTAGGTTTGTTGTCTGATAGTGAATATTTCTATGTTGTTGTCTTTAGGAATGGTAAAAGGCATATTCATATGCTTGTTAGGGATTGTCCTTTTTTTAAGTATCAGCTTAAGGAGATTTGGACATGGTTACATGGTTGTCCTAAGTTTAATTTAGAGCCTGTTAGGAATGTAAATAGTATTGCTCTTTATTTTGCTACTCAAGACTCCATAGAATATGTTGGTATGTCTGGAGGTTGGTTATAAATGTCTAAAGATATTGATTTTTTGTATAGTATTATTAATGCTGTTCATAAATTGGGAGTTGTCGGTGAGGATATGTCTATTTTGTCTATGTTGCTTAAGATTTCTTTACGTCTTGTAAATAATAGTGATGCTATTAGTAGTAATTTGGTTTTATCTGATTTTTCTGGTTCTGGTAAAGATTTTCTTGTTAGAAATATTTGTAATTTTGTTGTTCCTGCTAGTTGCTTTAAGTCGTATAGTAGGGTATCTGATAAAGCTTTGAATTATTACGGTATTGATTGGAATGGTAATGTTTTGCATTTAGAAGATGTTGATAAAGATTTTTTAAATTGTTCTGTTGTTAAGACTATGGCTAGTAATGGTTCTAGTCTTTTAGTTACTGATAGTGCTAATAAGACGGCTGTTGAAATTGTGATTGTTGGTAAGCCTGTTTTGATTGCTACGAGTTTTAATGCTACTGTTGACGAAGAGGGTATTAGAAGATGGGATTATCTTCGTTTAGATACGACTATTGAACAGAGTAAGGCTATTGTTAGAGCTTTGGTTAAGCCGATGGTTAATAAGAAGTTGCAGGGTGTTTTACATGGTTTAAGATCGTTTGATGTTGTTATTCCTTTTGAAAAACGGGTTGTTTCTGTGTTGCCTTATAATATTAATATGAGAAGTGAGAAGGTTAAGTTTCTGGATTATATTCGTGCTAGTGCTGTTTTATGTCAGAATTATCGTAAGTGTGATAAGTCTGGTTCTTTAATTGCTGAATGGATGGATTATGATTTTGCTCGTTTTGTCTTTTATTGTTTTAATTCTTCTGGTTTTTCGAGTTTGAATAGACAACAAGAAGAGTTGTTTGAGTTGATTAAATCTTCTGGTTCTGATAGTGTTCCTATTAGATATTTGGTTGCTAATAGTAATGTATCAGAGAAAACGGTTTATAAGTATGTTAATATGTTGAAACTGTTTAATCTAGTTGGTGTTGAATATAAGTTTGATGAATCTGCCAATAAGGAGATTATGTATGTTTTTGTGAAAGATACTTATTCTTTACAGTATTTACCTGTTTTGATGAAGTCTGATTTTAGTGTGTTGCTTAATCGTATTGATGCTTTTCGTGTTAGATATGGATTATCTCCTGTTTTTAATGATTTTGGGAGTTGATGTGAATGGTATCTATATTGAATATTGTTTATGCTGGTATTTCGATAGCTATGTTTTTTGTTGCTTTGTATTTCAAAGGTGAGTTAAAGAGAGCTTTGGGTTCTTTTGTAAAACGTACTGTTGATTCTGTTTATTATGCTGTTCATAAACGTGATTTTTATGGTTTATCTGGTGATAAGGAATTAATTGATTTGGATACTGTTGATTTTAAATGTGCTGGTACTTTAACATATAAAGGGAGATTATTACAGTTGGTAGGTGACTTTAAGCCGACTGTTGTTAATCGACATGTTAAGTATGGTTTACAGTTGAAGTTATCCATTTGGTCTAGGTTTAGTGATTCTGTTAAAGATATTTGTTCTTGTAGTAAGGAATATAGTAGATTAGAGATTTATATTCCTTGGAAATATGCTGAAACTTTGTTGGTTGATTCTTTAGCTGAGTTAAGAAAGATAAAGAGAGATAAGAAGTTGTAGCTTTGGTTATGGAATGGTTATGGATTGGTTCTGTAATTTGTTTCAACAGATAGGTTCTGTAGGTTCTGTAGGTTCTGTACATTGTGTATGCTTTATATATATTATATATGCTTGTTGTTTCATCAACTAAGATGTTTTTATCAGACAGTATGAGAGGTTATATGGGATGGCTTGCCTTTTCTGGAAAATGATTTTTTATTTGTGTTTTTTGATTGATTTATATAGTTGGTCTATATAATTGAAGGGTGTAATTGGTGTATTTACTAATTTCTATTTGACGTTAAGGTAAAGCCCTTTTAAGGGGTCGTCTATGAAATAGACCCCTTTGGCTTTTATTCCTATGTTTATTTTTTTCCAGAAAAGTTGAGGTTTTTATATATGTCTTTAGCTTGTTTTAGTTTCTTTAGCTCCTCTGGTGTGTATTAACAGAATACGTATGGTTTTGTATTAGTCTTGCTTTATTTTGTCTTTATGACTTGTTTTTGTGTGTTTAGTGATGGTTGATAGGTCTGTGTTGCTCTCGTGATTTTAGTTTCATTGAGAATATGATATTCTTCTGTGCATTTTCGAGAGTGTTTATCAGATTTTTGATAGCCTGTGTTAGTGAATTATCTGCTTTAGCATGATATTAGGATTTGTTAGAGGGATTCTTGGAATTTGTTTTTACTGTTTATTTATCTGTATCTGTTGTAACAAGGGTTTAATTGTTAGTATGATTTTTACAGATTAATGTATCTGTTGCGTGTTAACATGGCGTTTCCTATCTTTGTTTATTTATTGTTTTATTTTTATTTTATCTTGGGATACATTTTTTAGATATGCCTTTTCGAGTATCGTGCATTTAGCGTTTTTGATTAGTGATTTTTATTGTTTTATCATTCTGGTTTATTTTGAGCGTTCTTCTAGCGTTTTTTTTGGCATATCTGTGTATTCCTAAGTTTTTTTGCTTGTTCTGGCTTTAGCCTGTTCCAAACTACCCTATAGTTTGGATTATCCCGATGGTAATCGGGCTTAAATTGTGAAAGGTTTTTAACAGTCTTGTTAAAAACGGTTCATCTGTGTGTTCTTCTTGAACAATTTGGAGAGTTTGAGACAGGCTGTCTCATGGTTGTACTGTTGTTTGAAAGGAATTAGTTTTAATTTGTTATAACAAATTATAATTCCTGCGATTCTGGTTTATCTGTTCAGTCAGTTTGTAGAGAGAAAAAAACTTTGTTTTTTTTCTTGGGGTTTGGGATGGTTGGGGTTTTGTTGGATATTGTCTTTGTTTTGACATTTGCTTTGTAAAAGGTTATTAAGTGTGTTGTTTATTTTGGTTTGTGCCTGTAGGTTTAAAAGTATTAGTTGAGATAACGAAGTTGAGACATTATCTTATGATTTTGTCTAGTTTTATATTGTTTTTTTCATTAGTGCCTGTTTTTGAGTCTGGGTTGAATCGACATGATTTTGTTGTAGGTGCTGTTTTGTTTTTTTTGAGTTCTGTCTTTTTTTGGTTTTGTTCGATTATACTCGATGGTTTAGAAGAAAAAACAGATGCAAAGAAAATAAGTAAAGGGAGTTTTGACCTTTTTTTTAAAATTGGTATGGTACTAATTATTGTTTGGTTTATTTTAATGCTTATTTCATTTTATTTTTTTGTTATTTCAGTTGAAGTTTAGTTGTTTCATGGTTTTGTTTTGTTGGATATTATTTTTTTATGATTTTATGACGTATTTTTTCTATTGTGTCATAGAACATTGGTTTTGCGAATTTTATCATTAGGTCTAGTAATTCTTCATTTTGTTGTTTTAGTTCATCAATTTGTTTTTGTAAAAAGTTTTGTTGTTCTTGTATTTCTGTTGTATCTATTTCTGTTTCGAATATGTTTAAGTTTGGTATTGCTTTTTTATAATATTCTGCTAGGTCATTTGGGCTAACTGTTGGATATATTTTTTTGAGGAATTCTTCATGTCCTGCTAGAGTTTCAGCTATATCTCTTGAGATGATAGGGCTTGCTGTGTTTATGAAGTATTTTCGTAATGTATGGATATGATATAAATATCTGTGTGTTGTTTTGTCTTTTTGGTCATATCCTGCATTTGTTATGAGTTTGTTCCATATGATTCTTGCTGTTTCATATGTGAAAGGAAATATTTTGTTGTCATTGTTTTTGTTTATTGTATGTCCTTTTAGATGTGTTCCTTTGAGTCTTTTTGATTTAAGGTAGCTTGCTTTTATTTTCAACCATTGTTGGATAGCTTGATTGGTTTCATTGTTTATGAATGTTATTCGGGATTCTCCTGTTTTGGTTATTGTAGCTGGTACATCTATTTGATAAGGGTATTTTTCTAGGTTTATGTTGTCTAGTGTTATGTTGAGTATTTCGTTGATTCTCATGCCTGATGTTATAGCTGTTAAGAATAATGCTCGTTCTTTTGCATTTGCATGGAGTAATATTTCTTTTAGTTGTTGTCTTGTTGGTATTCTGATTATTGTTAATGCTCTGCTTGGCTGTGTCCTCATTAGTTTTTTCCATAGTTTGTTGGGTAAGTCTATTTCGTTGTATTCTAGTAGCCCTTTAATTGAGTATAATTTATGCTTTATTGAATGGGAGTCTTTTTGTGTTAGATATCTGAAATATTTCATTATGTCTTGTTTGTAGTCTTGTTCTTCTTTGAAGTAGGTATTTGGATTTTCTTTAATGACTTTGAAATATTCTGTTATGTTGCTTTTATATGGGTGTTGACTTTGTTTTTTTAAGAATCCTGATGTTAGATAAGCTTTGATTATATCCATGTTTTTAGTATGGTTTGTGTTGTATTTAAGCTTTATCATTTGTGCATTTTGACGTTTTTACACGAAATGTTTTTATAGTATGCCTTATAAATAGTTATATGAGTAATGTGAAAAAGCTAATAGGTGTATCGGGTTTTTTACTAGGTGTTCAAGGATACTGAACATTACGGATAACTTGAATATCTTCAGTTTGCTGGTTTCTGGCTTTTTAGTTTGTTGATTTGTATGGAGTAATTTGGTTTAATTGCTTAGTTGACTGATTTTTAATAATAATTAATACAAAAATTACAATTACAGTTTTGATCGTAAAATGAATGGTTTTAGACGCTGTTTTTCCTATGACCTTCTTTGCTTTTTCTTTACTGATTTTTTTTGGCATAGTTATCTAATTTCAATAAAACTGCCAATATATATAATCAATGCCACTTTTTTATTTTACACAATTAAATAATTTCCACATTTCCAAATTATTATCTGTTTTTTTGCTACTCTTCCAGTTTCTTTGCTCTTATGGAAGCCCTCTTCGTTAGTATGTCAACCTTCTCGTTTGACAATATTCTTTCTCTAACTAGCTCTTCCATCAATAGAATACAGAGTTGTTCATTGAAGAGAATATTCTTAGAATTTTTCAAGACTGACTCTTTATCAAAAGATGTATCTTGAAATTGCTCAATTGCTCTATCAACATATTTCTTAACTTTTTTAAAGCTATTTTCTACGGCATCATGAATGTGTTTGTTTATGATTTCATTTGATTGATCTATAATCGATTGAATCTTGATCTTGTTTTCCTTGGCGATCTCTTTTAGTATGCTATCTTTAAATTTATCCAAGTTTTTCAACTTATTAAAAAGCACTTTATATTCTTTTTTTGAATCGATAATCATTTGCAGTTGTCGTTCTAGATGTTCTGCTAATTCCAGTTGTTGTTTCAGTTTGTAATCTAATTCCCGGATCTTATTTTGCAGATATCCTTCTTTCATTTTATCACTCTCTTTGGCTCTATTCATTCATATGAAAAATCATATTAGAACCCAAAGGCAAGCCTAATTTTAGCCATATATGATTTTTCC
>JAUWBM010000081.1 GCA_030601705.1 Thermoplasmatota archaeon | reverse complement strand
AATCAATAAGATAACTAAACTTACAGCCGGAAAAAAGGGAGAAGAAATTGGAATAGATGTTCTATCTGTTGGCTATATGTATGGAGAGTATGATGTTGCCATCGTTTTCACGGCTGACGGTATTAAAAATGCGAAAAAATTCAAAGAAATCCTTATTTCTGAAGTACCAAATCTGATAAGAAAAGTGGATCTTATGGAATATGTTTTCTTATTAAGGGATGGTGGAATAACGAATCCTGAAATTGAGAAAATGAGAGAGTTTTTTTAATAATAAAAAGATTGAGCGTATCGACAAGAAAGAAACAGAATTATCACAGAAAATTAGTGCTAATACCATGATAGTAAATGTTCCTATGGCAGAAGATTGGAACGACATCCTCCTATAGCATCACTAATTAGAAGAAATGAAGAGGGTATATTACTCTTTGATAATAATCCAATACTTGAAGTTTCACCTAAATTCATTAAGGAAATTAAAAATAAAATTATTATTTACAATGCAAGTCGGTTATCTTGGAGTACGAGTGGATTATCTGTTAATATTGCAGAATTAAAAGAAAATAATTTCCGAGTTATTTTACAGACTTTTAATAAAATCGAGATTGAACCGAAATATATTGGGATAATAAATCTAATTGATTGATATTTTTCTCCCTTATCCTTTTTCCACAGTTAATAATATATATAGTTGCAACATTCAGAGTTTCTGATTGCGTAAGCTGTTGTAAGTAAGGTTGTGATAGAAATATCCCTATAAAACATAGATTGGTTTGCGTAGTTTGAAATTACAAGGAATAGTGAATTATAATGAACGATAAAATAGTGATGCCTGGAGAACAATTGTCCACTTCTGAAGAATTATTGCCTGGCGAAGGAACATTTGAAGAAGACGGCATTATCCGAGCAGCTAGAGTTGGAAAATATGTTGTAAATGAAAAGTACAGGAGAGCCGAGGTAAAGCCTGTTACTAGCACGCCTGTAATCATAAAAATAGGAGATATTGTTATTGCGAGAGTCGAGTCAGTGAGATCAAGTATGATAATTGCTAATGTAATACATGTTGCTGGGAAAAACCGATCTATTTCTGGCGATACTAATGCCACCCTACGTGTATCAGAAATTGCAAGGGGCTACGTGAAAGACCCTTCCACAGAGTTTGGGGTTGGAGATTTTATTAGAGCCAAGGTTACACAGGTTAAGCCAAGTTTACAGCTCACGACAAAAGATAGCGAGTTTGGTGCCATAAAGTCATTATGTAGTAAATGCAGGAATCCGCTCGTTAAAAAAGGCGATATTTTAGAATGTGAGAATTGTGGCAATAAGCAAAAAAGAAGAATTACAATGGATTATGGAAAACTCGATTTGAATAGATTGTGAAAGAACCATAAAAATAATAAAGGCGATAATGTGGATTTAAAAACGATTAAAAAAACAAAAAATGAACTTGAAATAGAAGTCATTGATGAAAATGAAACTATTCTTAATCCAATTATACACATACTGTCAGGAAATGAAGATGTAGAGTATGCGACATGCATGACAGATCATCCTTTGGACAATAAACGACGTTTATTCATACGAGTTAAAAAAGGAACGCCGAAAGAAGTCCTAAAAAAAGCTGTAAAGCAGTTAGGCGATGAAATTAAAAAATTCGGTAAAAATTTTGAATAATAAGAGTAAATATTAGATGAAAAGTTTAGATTTTGAAAAAAATATCGGTATAGGGACTTATTTTACAAAAGAGCTAGGTATAGGTGGAAAGCTTCGCAGTCTTCCCGAAGATTTTATTGTCGAAGAAATTTTCTTATATCCAAATAGAAAAGAAAATGGTCGTTTTATTATCGCTGAGGTATCTAGCAAGAATTGGGAAACCCATACTTTAGTAAGAGAGTTGTCTAAAAGGCTGCATATTTCTAGAAAAAGGATAAGTTTTGCAGGTACCAAAGATAAAAGAGCGTGTAGTACGCAACTCATGTCTTTTCATAATGTTCCTAAGGACAAATTATCTCACATTAAGATTAAAGAGGTTACAATAAAAAACATCTATAGTTCCGACAAACCTATAAAAATAGGAGATTTGTACGGAAACAGATTTGAGATAACTTTAAGAAATATCGATAGAGATGTTAAACCAAAACAAATACAAAATACTGCTTCATATCTGGAGAAACATTATGGATTTCCCAATTTTTATGGAGTGCAACGTTTTGGAGTTATGCGCCCTGTTACTCACATCATAGGCAAACACATAATAAACGGAGATTTTGAAAAAGCAGTAATGAGCTATATTGCAAATCCTATGGAAGGTGAAAATGAAGATACATATAAATTGAGAGAAGAGTTAGAGAAATCGTATGATTTTTCCAAAGCACTACAGTCTTATCCAAACTCTCTAAATTTTGAAAAAGCAATCCTCAATAAATTGGTCATAGATCCAGAAGATTTTGTTGGTGCTTTGAAAGAGTTACCCAAAAATCTTTTGACCATGTTTGTCAATGCATATCAATCCTATCTTTTTAATCAAATATTGAGTGAACGCATTCGAAGAAAAATTCCTTTAAATAAAGCAATAGTCGGTGATATTGTCCTACCCGTTAGAAAGAACTTAGTAGATTATAAAGGCATCATGGTAAATGAATCAAATATAGAGAAAGTAAATAGACAAGTTTCAAAAAATAACGCATTTACAAGCGGTCTATTACTGGGTAGTGATTCGGTTTTTTCCATGGGTAAAATGGGAGAGATAGAATACAAAATCATTGAAAATGAAAAAGTCGATTACAGAGATTTTATAATATCTGAAATTCCATTTTTATCTTCCTCTGGATCTAGAAGATCACTTTTGGCAGCGTTAGATAGAATAGATTGGAAATTAAATAATGATGAATTAAACGATGGTAAACAGGCGTTGACCTTAAAGTTTGAACTGCAAAAAGGATGTTATGCAACCTCTCTTTTGAGGGAGTTTATGAAGTCGAAATATGCTAGGGATTATTAATAAAGAATGGATGCTCTAAAGCAGTTTTTTTTTGAGATAATATTATAATCTAAAATCTCTTGTAGGTATTGAGGTGTTTTGATGAATGAGAAAGGAGCACAGGACTTTGAAGAGTTACCCACGGAAGGGTATGAAGAATATAAAACATTGGAAACAAGATTATATGGGGAATTGATAAGATCTTGTCAGAGGTATGGTACTAAACTAAGGCTAATATCCATCCTGGGTATCCTTGATTATGTAAAACAAGAGATTATGGATTTGGAAAAGGAAAAAATGAAATTTATGGATGACAAAAGTCCTGAAGAGCAATCAAATATTGCCTTTAATGAATAAGTAATAGAATGATAAATCGCATAAAATAAGATAGAAGTTGTATTTTGACGTTTTTCTTTGCGTTTGATTAGCGTGGAAATGAAATCAGTTTTGTTATAGATGTTGAAATATTATTTTATGCCAAACATTTAAATTAGATTCTCAGATTACGATTACAATAGATATTTATTTAGGGGGAAATAACAAAATGAAAAAGAGAAATAATATTTTGAAAGAAGCTGTTGTTTTAATGATTGTAACACTGATGGTTTTATCAACCATATCCGTTACAGCAAATGCCGACAACAAAGAAAACACTATGCTAAATAATGATCCTGTCCTAGATCTGCAGTTCTATCAGATGGATTTCAATTTTGATGGAACCGTCTATGAAGATACTGATTGGGGTGCTGTTGATCTCTTCTTTGTAGGACAAGAACCAATCATGTATTTCAACCTAGCTGTAAATGGTGAATGGCAAATCCAAAATATTCCAGTTTTAAGTGCCCAAGGAGTTGATGTTGATCAAACTATGACTTATTACTTTGATTTCGGCAATGAAGTGGGAGAGGTGGTGACCGACATTATCTACGGTTATGAATTTACTGAAGATATTCTTCAATCAAAGCCAGATGAATTTTACACTACTCCTGTTGAGGATGATCATATAGAATTATGGGCTGGAATTGAAGGCGGCAAGATGCCTGATTTGATTGGTGCGAAAAAACTTGTGGGAGATGAAGTCAGTTCAACTAAAAAACATGCTCATAAAAATTTCCCAAATCAAGAATGCGGTAAAAATGAATGTGCCCCGGCAGCAGTCTCAAATAGTCTAAAATTCCTAAACACAAAATATACTCTGGGATTAACAGATGCCCAAACAAGCATTACTGAAATGAAAAAAGCCACGAAATGGAAAAATGGATGTGGTCTAAAATTTTGGGAGGATAAGAAAAAATACATGGAAGATAATAACTATCCTATTACAACCAGAAAGTTAACAGATATGGATAAGATTATAGAAGAACTGGATGCAGGTCAGGACATTGAAATTATCGAAACATGGAATAATAAAAAATCAGGTCATGCAACCTGTCTCATTGGCGCCACCAAGCTTAAAAATGGAAAATATTCACTCGATATCTCTGATGACAAAAAACAAGGCCAAGCTGGTGGAACAAACAAACCGACAACATACATCTACAATAAAACTACAGGAGAAATTGATGAAGCAGGTTTTAAATCGGTATTCGAATATGCAATTGTGGAGTGCCCTGAGCTTCCAAAGTGGACGTATCATTTCAAATTTCCCGGCTGTCCAGGTGGTACATTAAAAGTTTACGGTACCCATGACTGCGTCCGTCAGGATCCACCGCTATTCAACGGATATGCAAAAAACTGCGACACATATCAAGGATATATTCCAAAGAAAATCAATGATAAAGAAATCAATGACGTTATCTTTGATTTCGATTGGGACTATTGGTGTAACAATGAAGATCACATCAAATTTGTATCTCCAAAATGGGAAGGTAGCCAAGAAAAATGGGTATTAACATCTATACCATCCTGGATTGAAGCAAACATAGATGAAGAGTTTTTGCTACCCTCAATAGGAGATGCAACTGGTGAAATACAAAACATCTATGTTATCGTAAACCTTGATGAGTATCTAGCAAATCCAGTACCGCCAATGGATGAATATGAAATCGTTGATGGAGAGTGTGAAGATCTCCCTGGATATCTCATCGGTACTACTCCCATCACCTTCAATCCTTATGCAGGGCCAGATGAAGACCCATTTTCAACAACGCCGTTATCTTACTGGATACTTTGTAATGACGGAGAAATAACATTTTCGCCAGTTCCAACTCAATCTCCATATGCGCCAGAAATCAATGGCTCAACTAGTGGAAAAGCAGGAACCGAATACGAGTACACATTTGTCACAACTGATCCAGAGGACGATGATGTGTACTACTGTATCGACTGGGGTGATGGTACACCAGAAGTTTGGATAGGACCATATGAATCTGGTATAGATGCTACAGCAACGCATACGTGGTCAAGTAAAGGAACCTACCCCATCAAAGCAAAAGCCAATGACACATATGGTGCTGAAAGTGAATGGGGTTATCTTGAAGTCACAATGCCAAGAAACAGACTCTTGGCGAACACATTGTTCATGAGATTGCTAGAGCGATTTCCGAATATATTCCCAATACTACGATACATACTAGGGCTACAGTAATCCAAATCTCTTTTTTTTATTTTTCCTTATATTTTTTTCAACTTGTGTGCTCATACGTATTTATATCAATATAAACTCTCTAAGAAAATTAAATCGTTTATTTGAGTTAATTTAATCTGTTGATATGATGGAAATCGTTTTAATGGTGTTGTGTCATTACGTGTAGATTCTATAAGGTTATGTTCTAATTCGGAGAAAAAATAATGATTCAATCTCCACCTCAGAAATACATTCCAAAAGAAATTGAAGAAAAAATTCAAAAGTTCTGGAAAGAGAATAAAATATTTAAAAAATCCATTGAGCAAAGAAAGGGTTGTAAACCTTATGTTTTTTTAGAAGGGCCACCAACTGCAAATGGACTTCCTCATCCTGGTCATGTTCTTACAAGAGTAATGAAAGATCTTGTTCTACGTTATCAAACGATGAATGGGCATTATATTGAGAGAAAAGCAGGTTGGGATACTCATGGTTTACCAGTTGAGATAGAGGTGGAAAAACAGCTTGGATTGGAAGATAAACAAGCCATTGAAAGATATGGAGTCACCAAGTTTAATGAAGCATGTAAAAAAAGCACACTCAAATATGAACGTGCATGGGTTGACATGACTCGTCGTATTGCGTTCTGGCTTGACATGGACGACCCATATATAACCTTTAAAAACGAGTATATCGAGTCCGTCTGGTGGTCTCTTAAACAAGCATGGAAAAACAAACTATTGTACAAAGGCCATAAAGTTGTTCCTTATTGTCCACGTTGTGGAACTGTACTTTCTGCTCATGAGGTTGCACAGGGATATAAGATAGTGGAGGAGCCTTCCATCTTTGTAAAATTCAAATTGAAAAACGAGGATTCTTATTTTCTAGCATGGACTACAACTCCTTGGACTCTTATATCAAATGTAGCACTTGCTGTTCATCCAGATGAAACATATATAAAAATACGTTACAAAGGACAAACCTTGATTTTGGCAGAGGCGCGTGTTGCGGCTTTATTGAAAGGTCAGGAATATGAGCTACTTGATGGTTTTTCAGGTAAGGAGCTTGGGAAAATAGAATACGACCCGTTGTTTACCTATGCTAAGCCAGATAAAAAGGCATGGTATGTTGTCTGTGCAGATTTTGTAACTATGGAGGATGGAACAGGTATTGTTCACATTGCTCCGGCTTTCGGTGAAGATGATTACAATATCGGCAGAGAATATGATCTCCCCGTTGTTCAGTTGGTTAAACTAGATGGGACTTTTCCTGATGAGGTTACACTGTGGAAGGGACAATTTGTTAAGGATGCAGATCCCAGTATTATTGAACATTTGGAAGAACGAGGATTACTTGAAGGTACTAGAGACTATACCCACGAGTATCCATTTTGCTGGCGATGTGACTCTCCATTACTTTACTATGCTATGGAATCATGGTTTATTGCGATGTCTAAGGTACAAGATTCGTTGATAAAAAATAATAATCAAATTTATTGGTATCCGGAACATCTTCAACAGGGACGATTTGGAGATTTTATAAGGGAAGTTAAAGACTGGGCCCTTTCACGTGACCGATATTGGGGAACACCTTTACCAATCTGGATATGTGACAATAAAGAATGTAACTATACTATCTGTGTGGGTAGTGTTCAAGAACTAGGAGATTTAAGTGAATCGTCTCCTGCTGAATATGACCTACATAAACCGTTTGTCGATGAACTGGTTATCAAATGTCCAAAATGTAAATCAAAAATGACTAGGGAAAAAGAGGTTATTGACTGTTGGTATGATTCTGGTTCCTCATTTTTTGCACAGTGGCATTATCCTTTTGAAAACAAAGAAAAATTTAAGGAAAATTTTCCAGTGGATTTTATTACCGAAGCCTTAGATCAAACTCGAGGATGGTTTTATTCATTGTTAGCAATATCTACATTCTTGTTTGATAAAAATCCATACAAGACAGTACTTACTCTTGGCCTAGTATTAGATAAAGACAATCAGAAGATGAGCAAGAGCAAAAAGAATTATGTTGATCCAACTATCATTCTTGATCATGAGGGCGCTGATGCATTACGTTGGTATCTCATATCGGCAAATGCACCTTGGATGTCAACACGGTTTTATGAGGAAGCAGTCAAAGATACACTGGGCAGGTTCATTTTAACGTTTTGGAACTCCTATAATTTCTTTACAACGTATGCATCTCTTGACAAGTTTGATCCAGAAAAAGACATGATTCCTGTTTCAAAGAGAGGGTTTTTAGATAAGTGGGTGTTGAGTAGATTCAACCGTCTGATTGGAGAGATTCATACATTTATAGAAACTTTTGAAATACACAAGGCCGCTCGAGCCATTGAACGCTTTATAATTGATGATTTTAGTAATTGGTATCTAAGACGCTCACGTAAGAGGTTATGGGTCGAAGAAAGGACTGAAGACAAGCTTTCAGGATATTCTTCAATGTATGATATCTTCCTTGGCTTGTCAAAGCTTTTAGCTCCGTTCATTCCGTTCATTACTGAAGAGACATACCAGAATCTTAGAACAGATAAAATGCCAGAAAGCATTCATTTATGCGATTACTTAACACCAGATGAAAAAGCTATTGATGATATGCTTGAGAAGGGAATGGGACAAATACGAGAACTTGTTGAAGTTGGTCGTGCGTTGCGTTCTAAGATTGGAATCAAGATTAGGTATCCATTAAGCGATGCAACAATAGTCTGTTCAAAGGAGATCGAGAATTCAATAAAGGATTTGCTTGGACTCTTGAAAGAAGAACTCAATGTAAAGACGATTTCTTTTGCCAGAGACACAAGCCAGTTTATGACAAAATCAGTAAAACCAATCTATTCTCATTTAGGTCCAAAATATAAGGAGAAGGCCAAGGGCATTATCGATGCGCTAGAATTGTTAGACAAACAAGAGATTTATGAGGAATTAACGAAAAATAATGAAGTCAAAATTACTGTAGACAATGAAACAATCAAACTAACCGATGAGGATTTTGAAATAGTTGAAAATGAAAAAGAGCATGTCGCACGGGCAGATGCAGAAGATGCAACCTTATTTTTAAATACTATTTTAACACCTGAGTTAGAAGCAGAAGGTTTTGTAAGAGAGATAATTAGAAGAATACAGTCTATGAGAAAGGAACTAGATCTTGATGTGGAGGATAGAATATCTGCCGAAATCAATGTTGGTTCTGAGAAAAAAACGGCGCTTCAGAAATGGGAAGATTACATTAAAGGAGAAACGCGATCTAAAACAGTATCCTTTGTAGAAAAACCTGCTGGAAAGCTTGTTAAAAAGTGGAAGATCGACGAATTAGATGCTGAAATTGGGATAAGTAAATAGAGAGAAATGAACTCGGTGTAATAAATTGTAATAAATATTACAATTTCTCTCAATCTGTGGAGTAAAGAATTGCCTATGAGGATATCAGTTATTTTTTGAATTAGTTGATATAAAAATGGAAGTAAAAGCGCTTCAATATGAACAGGTTTTCGTATAAATTTTTTTTTAATTATTTTATTAGAAAGATTTATAATCCTTTACGGCATCTATATTTAGTGGGATGAACATAGAAATGAATAATAAATGTGCCAAAAGGATTGGTATTGTCATAGTCATAGTGGCATTGTTTTTGCTGAATACATCGCCAGTAACTACATTGGCGAATAATGCCCCTCAAAATGAAGATTTCACTCTTTCCATTTATGGTGGGTTTGGATACACGATAGACATTAATAATTGGGGAACTCAAGAAATAGTTGTAAATCATACTACATTTGCTAAAGGAATTTTTAGAGAGAATATTGTTAGGAATGTTAGTGGTAATTTAAGTGTCCCCGGCGGAGCTAGACATCGTATTACAACTCACCCTGTTTTTTGCATGCACCCATTTGTAAACATAACTGTAACCCTGAGTGCAGGGAGTAAATCTTTGACAAGAAACGGGATGCAATTTTTCTCAAAAATCCATATATTTTTAACGGGTAACATAAGTGTTTAAAAAAACAAAACTAGTGTTAGGCATAAACATTTTAAAAATGAATGTTATATAAATCTGAAGGGTATATATGGACATATTTCAAAGTTATTTCACATAAATGCAAAACCGCTACTTTTCATCAACCAAATTTATTTTATATGAATCCGATTACCACTTAATGATAAGTTTAGGCATCGAAGGTACTGCTCACAGTATTGGCATTGGCATTATCCAAGACGTAAAAGGAAAATGCAATGTCCTCTCTAACAACATAAAAACATATAGCCCTGAGAAGGGAGGCATACATCCTAGAGAGGCAGCAAACCATCATGCTGCGTACATTGCAGATTTAATTGGTGAATCTGTTAAAAAAGCACAAGTTGATTTTTCTGATATTGACTTAGTATCTTTTTCACAGGGACCTGGACTTGGACCATGTCTTAGAACTGCAGCAACTGCAGCCCGCGCTCTTGCATTAGCACTTGATAAACCGATTATGGGAGTTAATCATTGTGTTGCACATCTGGAGATCGGGAAGGGAACTATTGACGATTGCAAAGATCCTGTTTTACTATATGTCTCAGGTGCAAACACACAGGTTATTGCATTTGCAGAAGGTAAATACCGTGTATTTGGCGAAACACTTGATGTGGGAATTGGGAATTGTCTTGATAAATTTGGTATATCTATGGGAATGGAATTTCCCTGCGGGCCTAAAATTGAGGAATTAGCAAAGAAGGGGCAAAAATATTTGAAACTCCCTTATTCGATAAAAGGGATGGACATTGCGTTTTCGGGTTTGTTAACCGCAGCAGAACAATACGTTCGCAAAGGAAAAAAACTGGAAGATACATGCTTTTCAATTCAAGAAACGACATTTGCAGCACTTACTGAGGTAACTGAGCGGGCAATGGCCCACACCGAAAAAAATGAGGTTCTTCTAGGGGGCGGTGTAGCAAGCAATAAACGATTAAGAGATATGGTTAAAACAATGGCGCAAGAACGCGATGCATCGTTTTTTGTTCCTTCAAAAGATCTTTGTATTGACAATGGCGCTATGATCGCATGGCTTGGCTTTTTAATGTACAATAGTGGTATACGGATGAGTATTGAAGAAAGCGTAATTGATCAACGTTTTAGAACAGATATGGTGGATGTGACCTGGCGTGAATAAACAGATCATTTACAGAGGAGCAGAGGCAGAAATTTGTTTATCTCATTATTTGGGAGAAAAAGCAGTTCAAAAGAGAAGGGTACCGAAATCTTATCGAATAAAAGAGATCGATTCTTTTCTTATCTCTTTTAGAACAAAAGGAGAAGCAAAGTTAATTTCAGAGGCACGTTTACATGGAGTGTCAGTTCCAATAATCTATGATGTTAATCTTAAAGAAGGCGTAATTACGATGCAGTATCTTGAAGGAAAACGAATAAAAGATATTTTAAATAATTTAGATGAAAAAGAGAGAAAGCGTATATGCGACATGATAGGGAAAAGTATAGCGAAACTTCATAATAATGATATCATACATGGGGACATCACAACCTCAAACATGATATTACTAGATGACAGAATACATTTCATTGACTTTGGACTGGGTAGTAAAAATGGTGAGATTGAAACAAAAGGAGTTGACTTACATGTTCTTATGGAGGCTTTTGAGTCCACTCATTCTCGGCATCCAGATTGTTTCAATTATGTGCTTGAGGGGTACAAAAAAGAATTTAATGGAAACGCAGGTGCAGTAATTAAGAAAATTGAGGATATTGTAAAAAGAGGAAGATACCGATGAAAACAATATATTTAGTATTGCAACTAAAAACAAATTATATTTCATAGTTAAATGTGAAAAATTGCCCTATGGAGAACATTACAATTATTGTTTTATCCATTGGCTGTTATATGCCATCTATCCTGACAAAGAAGTTTACATAATTCTTGACGACTGGAGTGCTCACAGGTCAAACATGTTTTTTGCATATGACGATAAAACAACATATTATCATCTGCATGTAACAAAACAGCAGATAAACAAATATATCAGAAGTGCATTATTAATATGGGGGAAAGCAAAATGAGAAAGATAATTGCCCTTGGAATAATGCTGTTGTTTCTTGGGATGACTATATCATCATCAACTGGATTATATGTGGAGAAACAATCTATTAAACCTGTGTCTTTTGGCAATATTTTGTATGTCGGTGGTAATGGAACAGGGAACTACACGAAGATTCAGGATGCTATTGATAATGCGAGTGATGGTGATACGGTGTTTGTTTATAATGGGACTTATCAACAAGAAAGAATTAGAATAAATAAAGCTATAAATTTGATTGGTGAAGATAAAAATACAACAATTATTGATGGGGAATTTAGTGATGTTATTATTCGAGTAACAGCCTCAGATATAACTATTCGTGGGTTTACCTTACAGAATTGTTATGAAGATGGTTTTGGTAAAGCATTTTGGATCTGGAATAAATCAAGCATTATTAATAATATCTATATAGCAGATTGCATTATCAAAAACTGTGATGGAGGTATAGACTATACCAATATTGCTAAAATT
>JAUWBM010000068.1 GCA_030601705.1 Thermoplasmatota archaeon | reverse complement strand
TCCGGCCAGAGGCAACAGGATATGGATGTGTCTATTTTGCTGAGGAGATGCTTAAAACTAAAAAAGAATCTTTTAAGGATAAGATTTGTACGGTATCTGGTTCAGGAAACGTCGCACAATATACTACTGAAAAATTAAATCAACTTGGTGCAAAAGTTGTAACTTTATCCGATTCTTCAGGTATGATTTACGATCCCAATGGTATAGATGCTAAGAAACTAACATACGTAATGGAGCTCAAAAACATTAAGCGTGGACGTATCAAAGAATATGCAGAGGAATACAACATTGATTATTATCCTGGTAAACGTCCATGGGATATAGATTGTGATTTGGCATTCCCATCTGCAACACAGAATGAAATAAGCAAAAATGAGGCGCAGAAACTGATCGAAAACGGCGTCATAGGTGTAGCTGAAGGAGCAAATATGCCAACTGAAGCAGATGGTATAGAAATATTCTTGGATGCAAAGATATTATATGGTCCTGGCAAAGCCGCAAACGCTGGTGGTGTAGCAACAAGTGCACTAGAAATGACGCAGAACAGTCAAAGACTATCCTGGACTAGGGAAGAGGTCGATAAGAAACTGCAGTGGATCATGCAAAACATACACCACTCTTGTGTAAAATATGGTAAAGAAGACAGTTTTGTCAATTATGTAAATGGTGCAAACATTGCAGGCTTTGTAAAAATCGCCGATGCAATGATTGATCAAGGGCTTGTTTAAAGGAGAAACCTTTAACATTCTTTATATCTCTTTTTTTAATTTTTATCATTTCCCGCATACTCATAATTTAATTGACATACAGATATTTCGTGTTAAAAAATCTTATTAATACCATTAGATTACATGAGGAGACAACTCATGGAACAAAACAACTCAAAGCTTGAAATTACAAAATTACAAAAATTAATAGACGAGGATTACGAATTTCCTAGCAAAATATTCCATAAACTTATGCCTTTTAAGGTAAGAGAAATCCTTCTTGTTTCGAGTCTCTATGATGCATTTATTATGGAAGAAGAAGGCCTAATCTCTGAGATGGTCATTGGGGAATATAGGCACCTCCGACTTAGCTCACCTCCTCGCGTAACAAGAGTTGCATCTGGGGAAAAAGCTCTTTCAAAAGTAAAAACAGGACATTACGATTTAGTCATAACAATGTCAAAAAATATTGGCATGGATCCTTTTGAGTTTGGTAGAAAAATAAAAGAAGAACGTTCCAATCTTCCAGTTATTATTTTAGCAGCAGACACAGCAGATCTACATATTTGTCAACAGAGAGTTGGTGAAGGCGGAGTTGACAAAGCATTTTTCTGGTATGGGGATACAAGTCTTTTTCTTGCAATAATAAAATATGTTGAAGATAAAATAAACGTCAAATATGATACTATTAACGGAAATGTACAAGTAATACTCTTAATAGAAGATTCAATCCGTTATTATTCTATATTTCTCCCGATCATTTATACTGAGATAGTTCGGCAAACACAAAGGTCGCTCTCTGAAGATCTAAATGAAATGCAAAGACTTCTTAGAAGAAGAATTCGACCTAAAATACTTCTTGCAGATAGCTTTGAAGAAGGAATGTCTTTATATGAAAAATACAAAGATAACGTTTTAGGCATTATATCAGATGTTAAATTTAAAAAAGATGGAAAAGAAGACCCTAATGCAGGTCATGATTTTATACAACATATCAAAAAAGAAAATAAATATTTACCAACAATGTTACAATCCTCAGACCCTGAAAACAGAAAAAGAGCTGAAAAGCTAGGTGCATATTTCATTTACAAAAACTCGCCTGCACTTCTACAAGATTTCGATCATTTCCTCTTAAAACATCTAGGTTTTGGAGATTTTATTTTTCTCCTGCCGAAAAAGAAAAACAATCAAAATAAAACTGATGCAGTGTTTCATGAAAAAACAGTTGAAATAGCACGCGCATCAAATATGAAAGAATTTGAAAAAACCCTACAAAAGATACCTCTTGAGTCAATTAAATTTCATGCAAGCAGAAATGATTTTTCCAATTGGTTGATGGCTCGTGGAGAATTTAAGCTTGCTTTAAAACTGCGACCTCAAAAAGTATCTGATTTCAATAGTCTTGATGAAAACCGAGAATATCTAATAAAAGTTTTTAATGAAAGCAGACGGGAAAAACAATTTGGAGTCATGGCTGATTTTTCTCAACAAAAATTTGAATTCGCTTCCTCTTTCACAAAAATAGGGGGGGATTCTCTAGGTGGTAAAGGCAGAGGAATAGCATTCATAAGATCATTAATTACTAGACACAATTTAAACGAAAAATATGAAGATGTGGACATTACGGTACCAAACACTGTTGTTATTGGAACTGAAGAATTTGACAGGTTCATAATTGATAATAACCTTCATAACTTTATAGATAAAAATCAAAAAATCTCGAATAGGGAGATTGCTAAAAAATTCTTAAAAAGCAATTTATCTGAAGAATTGAAGAAAAAAATAAATCATATTTTAAAACATTTCAAGTCTCCATTAGCGGTCAGGTCCTCAAGTCTATTAGAGGATTCTCAAAATCATCCTTTTGCTGGGATGTATTCTACATATATGATTCCTAACAATCATAAGGATAGTAAAGCTAGATTGGAACAACTATGCCAGGCAATAAAACTAGTTTACGCATCTGTTTTTTTCAAAGATGCTCGAGTTTACATTGAATCAACATCATCAAAAATTGAAGAAGAAAAAATGGCCATCGTCATCCAGGAGCTCATAGGTAATAATCACGGGGGACGCTTTTACCCTTCTTTCTCTGGAGTCGCGCAATCATATAATTTCTATCCAGTTTCTCATCAAACCCCAGAGGATGGGATTACAAGTGTTGCTGTTGGATTAGGCTACTCTGTTGTTGGTGGTGAAAAGGTTTTAAGATTTTCACCTCGTTATCCTGAGATCATACCTGAATTTTCAACCCCTCAGCTAATACTTGAAAACACACAGCGAGAATTATATGTTTTAAATACAAAAAAGAAGGATTTTACATTAACTGAAAAAGAAGATGCAACTCTTGAAAAAATAGACATTTCTGAAATTAAAAACGATTCAACACTTGACTATATTGCTAGTTCATATGACAGAAACGATGGTATGATAAGAGATAGTTTTTCCAAGGAAGGTCCGTGTTTAATTACTTTTGCTGGAATATTAAAATATGATGTTTTCCCTCTTTCGTCTATCCTTCAAAATATTTTGGAAATAGGACAAAGGGGAATGGGATGTCCAATTGAAGTTGAATTTGCAGTTAACTTTGATTCTGAAAATAAAAAACCTCCGGTTTTTGCGATTCTTCAAATACGTCCTCTTGTTATTTCTCAGGAACATTCAGAAATAGCATGGGCTGAAGAAGAAACTGATAAAGAAAATGTTTTAATCCATTCTACTAAGGCCCTTGGAAACGGTGTTATAGATTCAATTTTTGATATTGTGTATGTTTCACCTGATAATTTTGATTCTTCTAAAACAATTGAGATAGCAAAACAGATTAATGAAATCAATGAAGATCTAGCGTCAAAGCCTTATCTGTTAATTGGGCCGGGTCGATGGGGGACACAGGATAGGTGGCTGGGAATACCTGTTGGATGGAGTGAGATATCAAATGTTGGGGTTTTAGTGGAGACCGCATTAAAAGATTTCAACATAGAGCCTACCCAGGGAACGCATTTCTTCCATAACATGATTTCAAAAGGAATTGGTTATATACATACGACATTGAATCGAGAGGAAAGTTTCATTGATTGGAAATGGCTTGATAAACAAAAACACGAAAAACAGTTGAATTACGTTAAACATATCAAGCTTTCTGCTCCATTAACTATTAAACTTGATGGAAGAACAGGTCGTGCTTTGGTTATAAGGCCAGAGTAAGCAATTTTTTCTCATGCGTTATGGAAAATCAAACCAAACTGTTATATTTATATTATATATATGGGTCATCTCCCACAGTAAGTATTTAAAAGGTAGGGATAAGAAATGCCAAAGGAAGGATATAACGCGTTTAAAATGGCACAGCAACAATTTGATAGAATTGCAGATATGCTAAGTTTAGATGAGCCAACTAGAGATCTTTTGAGAGATCCATTAAGAGAGTATCATATAACAATACCTGTAAAAATGGATGATGGTAACGTTAAAATCTTCAAAGGTTTTAGGATACAACACAATGACGCAAGAGGGCCTTGTAAGGGGGGTATAAGATTCCATCCACAAGAAACAGCCGATACTGTACGCGCTCTTGCAATGTGGATGACATGGAAATGTGCAGTAGCCGATATACCTTTAGGAGGCAGCAAGGGCGGAATAATATGTGATCCTCATGATCTTTCAGAAAGAGAACAGGAAAATCTATGCAGGGGCTGGGTTAGGCAAATATCAAGAGATATCGGCCCTACACGTGATGTACCAGCTCCTGATGTTATGACAAATAGCCAGCATATGCTTTGGATGATGGACGAATATCAAACTATTTTTAGTAGTCAATATCCTGGTGTGATTACTGGTAAACCTGTAGAACTCGGCGGATCGTTAGGACGTACCGAGGCAACTGGATATGGATTAGTTTATATGCTTAGAGAAGGGCTTAAAGAAATGGATGTTGATATTGCTAAGGCAACTGCATCTATCGAGGGTTTTGGAAACGTTGCCCGTTATGCTGCTGAGTTATTCATAGAGTACGGTGGAACAGTTGTATCGGTTTCATGTTGGGATCAGAAAGATGGCTGTGCATATAGCTATCATAAAGAAAAAGGAATTAATTTAGAAGAGCTTGTTAAAATCACAGACCGCTTTGGAACAGTTGATAAGAAAAAAGCAGAAAGTTTAGGTTACAAATGCAGCCCAGGTAAAGATTGGCTTAAACATGAAGTCGACATACTTATGCCTAATGCTTTGGAAAATTCAATTACAAAGGAAAACGTAAAGGATATTAAATCAAGCGTCAAATTAATTATATGCGGAGCCAATGGCCCCATCACCCCAGAAGCTGATGATTTACTTGAAAAGAAAAGCATTGTTATAATACCTGATTTCTTAGCAAATGCAGGCGGCGTTGTCTGTAGTTATTTTGAACAAGTTCAGAACAATCAAAACTATTATTGGCGTAAAGAAGAGGTTCTTGGTAAACTTGACAACAAGATGACAGATGCTTTTTATAAAGTTTGGGAACTTGCAAAACGAAAAAAATTACGAATAAGAGATGCTGCATATATGATAGCTATTTCAAGAGTCGTTGAAGCATGTCAGTTGAGAGGCTGGATATAAATTTAGATTGGAATTATGAACATCAACGATAAAGAAAAAAAGATTAAATTATCAATTGAAGAAATTACAGGAATTAAGTCAAATCATCAAGATGTCTACTATGACAAAGATAAAGATTTTAGTGAATTTAAAATTATAATAAAAGACGGCGAAGGCAAAGAACTAGCCAAGGTGCAAAACCTGAAGGATTTTGAAGATGCCCTGTTATCAGTTGATAAAAATATTATTTTAAAATATGCAAAAAGAAATGAGTTTTCTAAATGGTTGAAAAACACAGGGGAAGTTGAACTTGCTGATAAATGCATATCAATTGAACGAAAAGTTGATGAAGGGGAAAAACTACAGAAGAAGATGATAGATATTATGGAGGAATATAGATATTCTATCAACCGAGCTTCTGTGACAAGTTTCCAACGAACCGGCAATAAAAATCATATAAAATTAAGTCATATAGGAACCGGCTCTTTTGGCGGGAAGGCAAGAGGTGTGGCATTTTTAGCTAAAATTTTATCTAAATATGTAACTGATGATATGCTTCCTGGCTTAAGAATTACTATCCCAAGGAGTATTGTTTTGTCAACTGATGTTTTCGATTCTTTTATTGAGCATAATGATCTTTCAAACTTGGACTTCTCTCACTTGTCAGATGAAAGAATTGCTTCAAAATTTATGGATGCTAGTATTCCTGCAACAGTTATTGGTGACCTCCGTTCGTTTATTAAGAGTACTAGGCGGCCATTAATTGTTAGATCATCCAGTCTTCTTGAAGACTCTCTTTTGCAGCCCTTTGCAGGTATTTATGCTTCTATGTTGCTTCCCAACGAATCTTGGGAAACAGAGCTCAGATTCCAAGAAGTCTGTAACGCTATTAAATATGTATATGCGTCAACTTATTTTGAAAAGGCAAGAACTTACATTAAATCTACACCAAAAAATATTGATGATGAAAAAATGGCTGTATTACTTCAAGAAGTTGTTGGTAACAAACATGATAATTATTTTTATCCAACTATTTCTGGAGTTGCAAAATCTTATAATTATTATCCTTCGGGCCCTTGTAAACCTGAAGACGGAATAGCGTATCTAGCCCTTGGTTTAGGCAAGGCGATAGTAGATGGTGGTAGTAGTTATTGTTTCTGTCCTGAAAGACCAAAAGCTCCCCTATTTGGAACGCCGAAGGATTTCATGAAATATTCACAGAAAAATTACTATGCTTTGAAATTAACATCTGCTTACACTATTGTTAACAAAAATGAAGAAACCTCTTTAGAAAAGCTCGATGTAGATATTGCTAAAAAACATGGTGTTTTAGATAAAGTCGCATCTACGTATCTTCATAGAGACGATAGTCTTTATCCCGGTTTATATGATGAGGGTGCTATAGTTATAGATTTTGGTCCTATTGTTAATTATGATGAAATACCTCTGGCAAAGGCATTAAAACTTCTTCTACGTGTTGGTGAGCTCGCTCTTGGTTATCCTGTGGAAATAGAATTTGCTGTTAACTTTAGCAGGGATGAATCGGAGCCTGCAGAACTAATAATATTACAGATAAGAAGTATGATACCACCAGATAAATACCAGGAGGTTAACATTGAAAATATTGATATCGATAAAGTTCTTTGTTACAGTGAAAATGCTTTAGGTAATGGTATAATCAGCAGCATCAAAGACATAGTATATATTAAATCAGAATCTTTTCATATGTCAAATTCTAATAGAGCTGTTAGTCAAATAAGAAAAATGAATACTAAGCTGATGGATGCAAATAAACCATATATGCTGATTGGACCTGGACGATGGGGGTCAGCAGACCCATGGCTTGGAATACCTATTATATGGAGTGATATAGCAGGGGTGAAAGTAATTGTAGAAACCCCTTATAAAGAAAGGCCAATAGACCCATCTCAGGGTTCTCATTTTTTCCATGACATGATCTCCTCACAAGTAGGTTATTTAATCACTAAAAAAGATAAGGGAAACATTGATTGGAAATGGCTTGATTTCCTTACAGTAATTGAAGAAACAGAAGATGTAAAACATGTAAAAACATCTTCTGAACTAGAAGTGAGAATAGATGGAAAACGTGGGAAAGCAATCATAAAGGAAAAATTAATGACGGATAATAAAATAAAAGCAAAAAAATAAAGGGAAGACGGAACATGGATAAAAAAACTAAGGAAAAAAAGACTACAGCCCCCTCATCTACTTATCAAATGGATAAACTTAAGGAGAGAGTCAAAGAACTAGATTGCCTTTATGGGTTAACTAGTATTGTCAAAGATAGAAATCTTTCAACAGACGAGGCATTGCAGAAAATAATAGAACTAATTCCACCAGCATGGCAGTATCCTGATATTACCTGTACTGGAATAACAATAGATGATAAGGAATATAAAACTAACAATTTTAAAGAGACTAAATGGAGTCAAGTAAGTAATATTATATTAGATGATAAGAAAATAGGAGTTTTAGAAGTTTATTACTTAGAAGAAAAACCCCAGTTAGACGAAGGACCATTTCTAATCGAAGAAAGAAGATTAATTGATGCTATTTCTGATCTTTTAGGGAAATATATTGGAGAACACAGAATCAAAGAGGCATTTGCTGAGTCTAAAACTGCAGAAAAAAAACAGGATTGGGAAGTTATAATTGATTTACTCATAAAAACAGATCCAAGAACGTTGCTAAGGATGACAAGAAAAATGACGTATTATCTTTATAGATATGAAAACGAAAAAATAACATCTTTATTAGGCAGGGTTTGTCCTGTTGATAAAGGATCATCATCAAGTCAATGGTGTGGTATAAACATGCCGAACCCTCGACAGGACCTCGACTCTTTGAAAACCATTCAAAAACAAATCTTTGAAATAGCAAAAGAAAGCATCCCTCCTGAAGAAATTTCAAATTTGTTTCAAAATTGGATGAAACAAGATAAAACTCGTCCATTACTTTTATCCTCTCAAAAAGAAGGTATACCTTTGTTGGAGATAACCGATGAACTAAACAGATTTTTTAGCCAGAACGCAGAAGAAACCACTATGGCCTCAGAAGATAACATCAGCATCAAAACAGCTCTAATAAGACGTTTCTTCACTAATCGGCGGGAGTATGTAAACATCGCGAAAACATTTATTGAGCCAGATGATTTTGTTTCATTATTAGGGCATACTGTAGGACCAACCCGTGGCTCAGGTAAACTAGGCGGAAAAACATCAGGGGTTTTTTTGGCAGAAAAAATTATAAAAAAAACAACGGAAAAAGATGAAACACTTAAAGGCATATCTTTTCCTAGGAGCTGGTATGTCACTTCTGACACTATGTTTAATTTCATCCATTACAATGATTTAGATGAAACATTTCAAACTAAATACTTGCATCCTGATCAAATACGCCAGGAACAACCATTTTTAGAACAAGTTTTTAAAAATGCTATATTCCCTCACGAAATAGTTGAAGGATTTCGACGGATAATCCAAGATTTAGAAGGAAAGCCCATAATTGTCCGGTCATCAAGTTTACTTGAAGATAGTTTTGGTGCCGCTTTTTCAGGTAAATATAAGAGTCTTTTCGTTTCAAACACTGGCAGTGAGGAAGAAAGACTATATTCCCTGATGGATGCAATATCAGAAGTTTATGCATCAACATTTGGTCCAGACCCTATAGAATATAGGCGTGAACGAGGACTACTTGATTTTAGTGAGGAGATGGCTATACTCATCCAAGAAGTTGTAGGCATTAAAGTAGGACATTATTACATGCCAGTTTTTGGAGGTGTAGCCTTCAGTAAGAACGAATTCCGATGGTCTCCTCGTATACGGCGAGAGGATGGGATGATACGTCTAGTTCCTGGTTTAGGTACAAGAGCAGTTGATAGAGTGGGGGATGATTACCCGATTCTTGTTTCACCCCGGAGACCCGAACTACAAGTTAACACTCTAGTTAGCGAGAGGGTTCAGTACTCACCAAGATATATGGATGTTATAAATCTGAAATCAGGCGCTATCGAAACAGTTGATGCTATTGATTTGTTCAAAGAATATGCTGATGAGTTTCCAAATTTAGATCAAATAATTTCAATTTATAAAGATGGGCGGCTAAGCACACCAAGTATTCTATTTAATCCAAAAGAAGAGGATATGGTTGTTACGTTTTCAAATCTTTTTGAAAAAAGTGATTTTTTAGAAAAAATGAAACATATTTTGTTTTTACTTGAAGAAAAAATTGGCAATCCTGTTGATGTAGAGTTTGCATCAGATGGAGAAAAACTATACATACTTCAATGCCGCCCTCAAAGCCAATCTCGAGGAATGGAAAGACAACCAATTCCTAAAGACGTCTCACAGGATAGAAAGTTATTCTCTACTTACAAATATGTAACTACAGGTCAAGTAGAAAACATCGAGTACATGGTCTATGTTGTCCCGGAAGAATATGGAAACTTGGAAACAAGAGAAGAGATGCAAAAAATTGCAACAATAATAAATGAATTAAACAATAAACTACCAAAAAGAAAGTTTATCCTCATGGGGCCAGGTAGATGGGGCAGCAGAGGAGACATCAAACTTGGAGTACCAGTCAAATATGGTGATATTAATAACACCTCGCTTCTCGTAGAAATTGCAAAAGAAAAAGGAGATTATACACCCGAGCTTTCATTTGGAACTCATTTCTTCCAAGACCTAGTAGAAGCTGAAATAAGATATCTACCGCTCTATCCTGATCAGTCAAAAAACATATTCAACGAAAGCCTATTACTTCATCAAGAAAATCAACTGTCACATATTCTTAAAAATTATCAGAGTTATGAACACGTAGTCCGAGTTATAAAAACATCAGACGTTATTTCAGGAGGATCACTCTCGGTAATAATGGATGGGGAAGCAGGCGAAGCATTAGCCTATTTAAAACCACCAGATCACTGGAGTTGGCGTATGCAAAAAGTAGAAGAAATCGCTGAAACACTTGACTCAGAACTATACGGGGTTGAATCATTATATCTCATCGGAAGCACAAAAGAAGGCACCGCAGGCCCAGCGAGTGATATTGATTTATTAGTTCACTTCAAAGGTACAGAAGAACAAAAAGAAAAACTCTTAGCATGGTTTGATGAATATGGTAAAAAACTAGACGAAGAAAACAAACAAAGAACAGGTCTTAAAACAGGTAGTCTTTTAGATGTCCACATGATCACAGATGAAGACATTAAGAAAAGAGACTCATGGGCAACACACATAACATCTCCATATATGAGTGTGAAAAAAATACCTTTAAAAAATAAAAATAATTAGGAAATCGCAATAAGATCTCTAGTTGCATTTTCTAAATCAATAGTTTTAAATCTCACTAAAGCAAGCTCCGATCCATCATGAGATGCGTTAAATGAATATGTTTTACCAAATCTTTCTTTCCAATGTCCTGTTATTCTTGCTGATTCATGGACATGCCCATGAAGAGTAAGTAATGGTTGTTTTTTCTTTATAAAACGTTGAATAGCAATGCTACCTATATGAACATCAACAGGAGCATGATCAACGATTTTCCCATCTAATTCTGCCCTATCCAAATAAGAATTATATGGTGGGGAATGAAAAAGAAAAATAGTTTTTTCCACCTGGACATTTTTGGAGAGTTTTTTCAAATCCTCTGCAATTGTTGCATAACGTATTTTATCTTCAGAAACCTCTATTGTTCTAATACCATTTTCAGGGGAGACAACTCCCACATCTACATATTGTGAAACATCATATTTTTCCCAGTCTTTAAGCTGAAATGGAGTAGGGGGAACATAAGAGTAACCAGTGACAAACATGTCAGCAAAATTAACAGTTTTATTGTGTATATAATCAATCAGCCCTTCATCATCTGCATCTAAAAAATTTTTCTCAAAAACCCGCGGGTCATCATTTCCAAGAATTACAAAAAATCTAATTTCCTTATCAGCTTTTTCCTTTATTTTTCTGATATTTGAAAATATTTTATCTTCAATAAATTCATCCATGTTTGAATCAAGTGTAAATTGATTTGGAAGTAGATCTCCGCCTAGAAAAACAGCATCAAGGGTTTCATTTAGTATTATCTGAAATAATCTATTATATCGCTTTTTTTTACCATGTAAATCTGACACAAAGATACAATTCAACCTGCACACCCGTTTTTTATTTGTAGGTTTTATCGTAAGAATATTAATAAATTTTTGGCATTTATTAGTTCTTAGATCGTTCGCCCAGTTCAAAGCTCTCTTTGTTGCGCTACCCGTTACATTAGTCTCTCTGTTGCTTTGCTCTTTCTACTATTCAAACCCTGAATTTTTCAATCAATTGATCTAAAGTGATTATTCTTTCATCGGGAAAATATTCATCTCCTAAATATATCTTTACAGGTTTCAAAGTGGTTCTTTTACCCCTTGGTGTATTCAGAATCAGGTCAGAAATTGCCCAAATTTGTTCTTCCGATTGTACCTTTTTTCTTATCATTCCAATTGATCTTGTTAAACAACCTTTTCTGTCGTAACGATCTCGTCCGTTGTAACAACCACCTACATAAATGTCCTTTTCGCTAAATTGTTCCAGTTCAAAGGGTTTAACTGGATAACCATCATCATGTAAAGTGAAAATTACTGCATCGATTTTCCCTCCTTCCAAGAGGAGACTAGTAGCAGCGGCATAATGATGTATTGTATCTAATATAACTAATCCTACGCTATTGTGTGGAAGGTTGGTCTCAAAAAGATCCATTAATCTATCTCGATATTCATTTGACTCTTTTCTGATTTGAGGTGTTTTTATATGTTGCATATGGCTTAATTGCAAATAAAAAGGATGCGTAAGCATGATAACGCTTTGTGCCTCAATTTGTCTTGCATTTTCTTCAGCGTGTTTTCTACATTCTTCAAATAAGTCACAATCTTCTTCGTAATCATAACTTACTCCAGCTTTAGCTAAACGAGCCCTCAAATTCCATTCAATATGTTCATACCATTCCTCAAAATACTTGTTTAATACAACATCGTGGTCACTATTTGCTTGTAATCTGCGCCTTACCTCAGGATCATAATGTTCTCGTACCATTATTCTAATAGAACAAAATAGTGATATAATAAATCTATTGATTTTGTAGTCCTGTAGAGGTCCCTATATATCTTTGTTATTGTTTGGTCATTTATTACTTATGTTTCTTCTTTAACTGTTTCAAAACAGGCACAGGTAAGCGTCCTGCCTACACCCTTTAATTCCCGTAATTTATCTACAACTAATTTTCCAATTTCTTCTAATGACTTTCCCCTTACTTTTAACAACAAATCATATTCGCCGGATATTATATGAACTTCATAAATACCTTGTAACTTAGCAATACGCCTTGCAAGTTCCCTCTGTGAAACATCGGTGTTATGCAGAAAAGAAACGAAAATAAAAACTTTAGAAGACAAGCCGATTTGTTCATAATCTGGAATTATCGTGAAAGACTTTATGATGCCTTTATCTATCATCTTTTGAATCCTATCGTGAACGGTCACCCGTGGCATTTTCACGCTTGTCGCTATCTTTTTTGTAGATTTCCTTGCGTTTTTTTTCAATTCAGTTAGTATACTTTTATCTTTTTCATCAATCATAATCGACATTATGTCGAATATATTATTTAATTCTTACTACTTATCGTATTATTGACGAAAAAATAAACATTGTATTTATATAGAACGTATTACAAATATGCACATATGAAAATCAAAGAACCTAGAAAAATAAGGGCTATACTAAAAATTCAAAGTGAAATGAGGAAAATACTTGCAGAACACTTACGAAAAAAAGGATTTATCGAGATTTCACCAGTTATACTCTCACCAATGACAGATCCACTTAATCATCCAACGATGCCTGGAGATGTAACCTGCTATGGAAAACAATATCATTTGACACAAAGCATGATATTTCATAAACAAATTGCCATGAAATTTCTTGAAAAGATATTTATCTTCTCCCCAAACATAAGAATTGAGCATCCAGATAGAAAAAAAACTGGAAGACATTTATTTGAGTTTACACAACTAGATTTGGAAGTCAGAGGTGCATCAAGGGAAGATATGATGAATCTCTGCGAAGAGTTGATCACAGATGTTATAGCGACAATCAAAAGAGACTGTAAAACTGAATTAGACCTTTTGGCTAGGAGACTTAAGATTCCAAAAAAACCTTTCAAACAAATACACTATGAGGATGCATACAAAAAATATGGCAAGAATTTTGAAACGATGATTTCAAAAACTCATGATGGTCCAGTATGGATAATTGATATTCCTCTAAAAAGCAGAGAATTTTATGATAGGGAAGATCCAGAAAAGCCTGGTTTTTTACGTGATATGGACTTGATATATCCTGAGGGATATGGAGAAGCTCTTTCAGGTGGAGAGCGGGAATATGATTATGAACGGATAAAAACACGGATTCACAAAAAGGGGCAGAAGCTTTCTCAATTCAAAGAATATATGCAAGTAGCAAAAGATGATTTGCCGCCCTCTGCAGGGTTTGGAATAGGTATAGAACGGTTAACAAGATTCATCTGCGGATTAAAAAGCATAGAAGATGCTTCGCTTTTTCCAAAAGTACCAGGAAAGTATGGCATATAACAAAAGAAGGGTTTTAGAAAAATCTCTTTAATAATTTCGGCGATATTTTTGCAGAATTTGGGAAGACAACCGCTTTGTTACCCGTTCATTACTCCTAATAAGATAGCTGTGGTTATGTGGCAAAGGATGGTTACGTGTCCAATGTGTATCCTGTAAATTCAGAATCTGGTTTTTTAGTTGTTTCGGTTGTATAGCATCTAGCAATGGAAATAGAATTTATAGTCTAAGTCAGTAATCTCGCCCATGTAGCGATGCCATTCTTTTATTTTATTCTCAATAAAAAGATCAGCGGCATCTCTTCCGATTCCCCCAATAAGAATTGTATCCTTCTGAAACTCTTCAAGTGCTTCCATTAAATTTGTTGGCAATCGCTTGATTCGATATTTCTTTATTTCCTCATCGGTCATCTTGTAAATATTTCCAGAAATAGGTTCATAGGTGATTTTTTTCTTGATTCCATCCAAACCCGCATAAATGATGGTTTCGATTCAATGACCCCATTTTAAAAAATGAGGTCTCTAAACATTGAATCGAGTGAACTCTCGGAGTTCAAATATTGGTGAATGTGATAGTAAAAGAATATCACAAGAGAGAAACATAAACTTTTACCAC
>JAUWBM010000120.1 GCA_030601705.1 Thermoplasmatota archaeon | reverse complement strand
CGATGCTCCAAGTGTAAAAACAAAGTCCCGGATCATCTCTCTTGTTTGCAGTCTATAACATAATGCAGTGATTGAATCAATGACCAATCGTTTTACACCAAGTTCATCAGCAATATCTTTTAAAATGTTAAGCAATACCCCCGCATCGTCAACAGTATATTTTTCTATATCGAGTCCCAATCGCTCACTGATAATTCTCAAATCAATGATGTTTACCATTCCAGATTCTATAAGACTCTTATCATAGAAGCTGAATCCTTCAAGGTTTTTTGTCAGTTTAAATAGTGGTTCTGTAATCGTGAAGAATACGCCACGCTCGCCCTTTTGCGCTCCACTGAACAAATATTGCATACATAACGTTGTTTTTCCTGAACCGCTACATCCAGTAATCAGAACAGTACTACCTAATGGAATACCTCCTGACATCTGGCTGTCAAGCTCTTCTATACCTATACTACATAACTCTCTTTTTGTCATATCCATCTCCTCAAAGGAAACTAATCCTCATCAATAATGAATACAGTCATCTCATATAAAACTTAAGGTCTTAAAAGTGCAGGGGAAGGGATTTGAACACCATTTTACTAGTAAAACTAATTGTCTTCTCCCGTTGACGATTGACGGATTATGCTCGGTGACTGATGATAGATAATTGATTACATAGCTTGCTTTGACGGCTATCAACTATTTTTGTTCATAACAATCAGGGTTTTTAGGAACACCGCCCATTTGTATTTCATAGCCAAGGTCACATTTTAGTGCAGGGATATATTCCGTATACCCTCCCATTCCCTCACGTTTAATATGTCCATAATAACTATGAATACACTTTTTGCATTTAACCGCCATTTTTCCTCCTCCAAATCTACAATATCATTTCACTCATTTTCAATTTTGGTAATTCTCTTTTTTTCAAGAAAATATAATAAACCACCAATTAACGCAATTACTATACCAAATATTCCTATAAAACAACCAATAAATATCAAGTAAATATTTCCTGTCTGAATCGCAATAAAAAGTATAGGATAAGCAGAGATAAATAGGAAAAATCCTAAAACAAGTAATTTTTTTACCATTTTTCCTCCTCCAAATCTACAAATTCAAAACATCTTTTCCCTTAAAAACTATCCTATAGACTGTATGCCCGACTATCCGTTGATTCTCGGTTTTTAGGCATTTTAAGCGATTTTAAGCTTTACCAATGAAATATTACCAATGCCTTTTCGGTTGTCTCTGTGTCTCTCTTATTTTCGTCTTGGTCGTAAAAATTGCACAATAATTACCGCCAATTTTGTTTTAGCTAGAAGAATCTGTGATTAATTCAAACGGCATTGCATAGTACAAGCAGTCTCCCCAGAAGTAAACATAGGCCACAAACCTAATAATGCTCCAATAATCCAGAAAATTAAGAAAGGTATAGCAAAAATATCTAAAATCAAGACAATAAGTCCACATAATAATGGAGTATCGGAAGTGAAATAATTAACCCATATATCTATAAGCCAGATTAATAATTCTCGAATCCAAGTTTGAATTGCACATAAATATGGGGTCTTCGAAGTAAATTTTGTAAAGGTATCATAATTGATTATTATATTATCGTTTTCTCGCAGATTATGTAATTTTGCTACCATTTTTGGGATATATTCAGATTCAATTTCACGATTCTGATAATTCCAATTATTAATCCCATTAATGAATCTCTGAAATGTTTTATCATCCATTTTTGAAAGCAATTCTAATGCTCTACCAATTTTATACGACTCAATCATTCTTTGAGGAAATTGAATATTACATTCTTCTCCCTTCCCAACATAATCACAAGTAAAATCCTTACTATCTTCATCTATCGCCCTACTACTTCTAACAGTGAATAGTGGTGATGCTCTGTCAATAGTAGATGACTGGGTGGTTTGATAACCAACTACACCTGTAAACGACACCAGAACGAGTATTACAACTGCAATGATACTACCTATTAGGATTTTCTTTTTCATGTCAAACTCCTAATTAATAAAATCCCAATCCCAACCAAAACGATTGGAAATTCCGTCCCAAACCATTAACCATGAATCAGTAGTGAATAGTAGCATTGCAGCTCGAATAGCCCCAAGTGGATGAATCACTTCGAATCGACCTGGAAAATTATCATCAAATTCAAATGAATATTCCATCCATAAAAGCATCCTAATTATACGGAAATATGCAATACCGATTACAAAGAGAAACAACAATGGGAATCGCTCTGGTATTTCAGGAAATCCTTTAACATCATTTTTTAGTTCAATCTCATTTTGGATTGTATTGACATGAACTGCTGGAATTGACGGCATTAAAAGAAGTATTGTAACTGCTATGATACTACCGATGAGTATCTTTTTATTCATACTCTTTCCCCATATTCTCATAAGTGGCATCTTATTTAAGATTTAGCCAGCAACGGATATTTTATCTAATATGCTGATTGTCTAATATGGAGGTTCATTACCTATTTTCACCCAGAGAGCAGAACCAATGTAGAAATCTTCATTGTCTAAAGTTATTTTTACTCCTGTAAAACCAACAGCACCTGGGTATAAAACATCATACCATAATGTTCCGAAGCCTCCAAGAGATGTCCCTTCAATAGGTAGAGTTCCTTGCATATTATCTTGCCAAGTTTTTATTCCCTTTATACCAATAGTGTATACCCATCCAGATGCATAGTATTCGATGGGGGACATCTCATGTTCATATCGGCATTTCCCATAATTAATCCTATAAGATATCGCAAATGGATTAAAGTATGAAAAGAGAGAAAAGAGAAGATATCCAATGAAAGAAATCCGTGATATGATGATGTTATTGATATTATTATCCATGAGTCTGTAACAAAGCAGAGTCCCAAGATTTTCAAACCATGTATCTGTTGTTCTCCCAGCAACCAAGCAAAGATGATTTTCATTCTCATCTATAAGTTCTCGATGGGTGTAAATCATTCTCTCGAGTAGATTAATCTGTTTAGAAACAAAATTAGGATATATTGCCATTCTTTGAGCCTGTCTAACACTCAACCCACCAAGCAACCCATACTTGTCCAGTTCCACAACTGCCTCTTTGAATATCTGCTCTGTATCCTCTCTTGTTTCTGTTGCATTCAACCGTTCCCTAATTGAATCAAACAACGCCTCAACTTCCTCAGCATCCTCTTTAGATAGCAATACAGTATTTGGCGTAACACCATTGATACCACATACTTCCGTGGTAATCTCAACCATCTCGCTCTCAATAGATGCTTTACTTACATTGGCATTTATAGACGGTGCAATAGCAAGTCCAAGGAAAAGAACTATCACTCCAACTGCAAGTAGTTTCTTCATTTTACACTCCTATGTCATATGGTTCTCGTGCTGGACGCCAGTCAATGTCCAAGCTACGTCTCATTCGTAAGGGGGTTATTTTGAATCCCCAGATGAGAACAGGAAGCAACCTAGGTCTATTCCAAAAATTACCATTCCATTTATTATCTGAATCAAATGAAAAGATACCCTTATATCTTCGCAAGTAATGAGAATATTTGAAATTGTTACATGAAATATTATTGCATGATGAATTTATGAAAAATATATTGTTTTCAAAAGAGTTTTCCGAAATCGTGTTATATCTACTAGATACAAGCCATGCGCCAAGTTCGTTATCCAAAATAGTATTACCTGAAATTGTGTTATTGTTTGAATTTCCAAGAAATATGCCTCCCAAAAAGGAATTCGACGAAAACACGTTGTCTAAGATAAAACAATTAAAGGAATCTAGTAGTTGTACACCAATAATCGTTTTAGATAGTTCTAAACCCTTAACAGTGATATTGTTACAACCTATGAGAATTACCTGTCCAGCATCATCAATGACTTCATCAGAGGTATTCTCAAAATACGCCAGTGGTTTACCATTAACTGTATTATTATAAACAAAATTCGGATATACCGCCACTATATCCAAGTTAACAAATGAAATCATCATTAGACCACAATTGAAAAAAGAGTTGTTAGAAACGGTGTTGTAAACTGAATATAAAATTTCGACACCGCCAATTCCCATAGAATATTCATTTGATTTGAAAATGTTACCAGTAATAGTATTGTTATTTGCAACTTCCAATGAATATGACTCTATTGAAATGCCACTGCCATTTTGTATTGTAAAACCACTAATGAATACCTCAGAAACAACAATCGAAATCCCACTATCATTTATAATCGTATTATATTTATCCTCACCAATTAATCGAATAGATTTGTTAATCTTAATCCTCTCATCCAAATCATACATTCCACTATAGACAAATACAGTATCCCCATCACTTGCATTATCAATAGCGTCCTGTATCTTACTATAATTACCTGTTCCATTACCACCAACATACAAGATATTGCCAGAAGACGTAGGTTTTATAGATTGTTTCTCCAGATTTAATCCAGTAGAAGATGATATAGTCATACCAAGAAACAGCAGCATTATTCCAAGGGTAATTATCTTTCTCATTTTGCTTTCCCCCATGATTTATAATGCAGAACTGATATTTTTATTTATCTATTGTGTTTAATGTTTCTTGTTTCTCCCGTTGTTTCTTTTCTTTCTTCCTTTCCTTTTTTTCCCTTCTTTTTGCTTTTCGTGTCTCTCTATAATATGTGCGATCTGCATCACGATTCAATTTCTTCTTGTAATGAACATAGTCTTTAGATCCGTGTTCATCAGAGTCCTCCTTCCGCATCATATTCTTGATATCATGACGCACATCATGTTTGGTAGAAAAAGATGGTTTTTCCAGTTTGTGTTTTTTTTGTGCCTTTTGTTCTTGTATCTTTTCTTCTAGTACCCGTTCTTCTGGAAGATTTTCTTTGTAATCATCTACTCTACGATATTCTCTACCATCACTTACAGGGAAAATTTGTTTATCCTTCCTGCGAGTCCTAAATTCGGTCATACAATAAATAATTCGTATAGGGGATGATATAGTCTTTTATGTTGATAAAAAAATAATGGATAGGGGTTCACCCCTCTATTCTTGAAATGCAGGATGATATTTCCTTACCTGTTCTTGGATTTCTTCCCATCCTGCTTTTTTATAGTGCCTTTCTTTCACGATAGCCGAGTGCTGAGCACCTCTAGCAGTGACTTCGCTATATCTGCACCTGCAAGGTCACAATGTCTTTCTCCTGCTTCCCTGAGTGCCTTTAGTGTAACTAAGTGATATTCCTTTCCAGATGGAGTTACGTGTGTTATTTTTTGTATCCCGATGCTTGTTGCTATTTCGTTTATAAACACTTGAAACCATGTCTTAGTAAGCATTTTACCATCCCTGTTAATAAATATAGCACCCTTCTTGTGATTGCCTATAACTCTCTTAAAAAGAAGCATAGTCGGTTTGGAAATTGCCATGTGTTTGGGAGGGCTTTTTATATATTGCTTTGTCTTCGGATTAAACTTATTTTTGGTGCATTTTGCTATTAACTCTCCCGTCTTTCTATCGTAATCCTCTATGTTGCATTGTAGTAGTTCGTTTGCCCGATAGAATGTCTCGTATATTGCCCTAAAAAATGCTCTTTCTCTATTAGGCATGGGTGCGGTTAAAAGAGTCCGTACTTCCTCAAGCGACATTCCTCTATCCAATAGTTTCCCAATCATTATTTACCCTTTGAAGGGGGAGAGGCTGATTTTGGTTCCTCTCCTTTTTTTATCTTGTCGTCGATTTTCTGGATTAATGAATTAATCTCCTTCTCGGTGGTTGCATAATTGCTCTCAAGATGTTTTCCGGTTTTGGTTCTTAGGAAATGTAGAATTCCTTTTGGGGATTGTTTCACATGCATCAGATACAATTTGCTATGCCTCAAAACTGTGCCTTTTCGTGTTTCTTTCACCTCAACATTCTTGGGAAGTCGACTAAACAGATCCTCCAGTTTGGCTATCTTGTCTCCTGCCTTTTTTACCTTCTTTTCCTTGTCCATTTCATCTACCTCTGTTACTTAATACTTCATGGTTCTGCCATTCTCCTAGATTGCCCATACCATACAGGGATTCAGGGGGTTCGGTTGTTTACTTAATACTTGTCTCATGAAGTATTAACTCATGAGCTCTTCCCGAGAGAATTCAGGATGCATCACAACTGGGTTAAGATGCTGAATTAAAAGAAGAATTAGAGGTTGTGATACAAATATCGCCTCTCTTCGCCACATCTCTTTGATAAGAATTCAATAGTTTTCTGTTTGCTATGGCATTCTGCGAAGAGTTCCTCTAACAATGCTTTCTTGTCCCTGAACAGTACCTCCGAATGCAAAAAAATGAGAAAGAACGAGCATTCAACAGGAGGAAAATGGGCAAAAGGACTAAGCTATTTTTAACAATTTAGCATGAGTAAAACTGCGAAGGAATAGGTTTTATTGTCGAAAACCTCCAAAAATGTTAATACTCTAATAACAATTCTTAATTGATGTTACTATGAATAGAAAATACGTGGTACTTACCTTAGGCATTATAACATTCATTGTAGGATTCGCTCTGTTAGCATTTGTATCATGGTGGTTAATTGGTATATCAGGACAAGAAAATGTCGTATGGGAGACAGTAAGGAGGGGAACAATTGCAACAGGAGCATATACCCTAATAGGATTAGCATTAGAAGCAATAGGTATAATAGTCATTTTATTTACTAAATTTGAAAAATAATCATGTGATTTTTTACTAAAACCTCCGAAAATGTTAATATTTAAACATAGATTATTGGAATAAATGGTATATTATGGAAATTCGTGCTTGTCCAAGTTGTGGGAGTAAAAATATTTTTAGCTATCTCTCTGTAATCGGTATGAATTACCTTTGTAAAGATTGTGGATTTCAGGGTGTTCCTTTTATTTTTGATTCTGAGGAGGATTATCAGGTGTTTCTTGATGAGTTGAAAAAACAAGAATAAATTGTGTGAAGAATTAGTAGGTATTTTGTTATCTCCAAAAATGTTAATATTATCAACTGAATAACAATGCGAGGAGAATGAAGGAAAATAAGAAAATTGATGATTTAGTTGGATCTTTACTTTGGATAATTCCTTCAGTTCTTTTCTTTGTTCTTGCTTATTTTGTAGGGTTTCGTATTGGTCTACACTGGAGATTATTGTGGTTATTAATGTGGGTTGTTTTAGTTCTAATAATATATGCAATGTTTCATTCTTGGAAAAAAAGAAACAAGGATGCAAATTTCCTAAAGTTTCAGCTACTTTTATATCTCCC
>JAUWBM010000106.1 GCA_030601705.1 Thermoplasmatota archaeon | reverse complement strand
TTATCACTGTTTTTGTGTAAAGTTCGTTGAAGTTACGGTTTACATGGTTCATAATTTTTGGATTAACTCGTTTCTTTGCACATCCCATCCTAAAAAGAAGATAACCTTCATCCCTTAATTATCCATTACGGGATGTAGCCTATTAAACACATTTCATATTAGAATATCGGGTTGTACATACCTTGAATTAAACTGTATTCGAAGTTATACCATATCCACTATTTTTCATCGTCACATGAGTCAGATGGAAAGGAAAATACTCCCTTCGACCTTAGAATCCGGCAAATCCGGCAGGTTTCTGAAACAACATTTGCGTTATCGTACATAATAATTCTTTCAACAGTGACATTAATTTCTTTTAGTATGTCCTGATCCATGATTTTTACATTCCCGCGCTTTTTTGATAAGTATTGACTAACTGCAGCAGGAGTTACTCCAATTTTTTTAGCAGTCTCTCTTTGGCTTAATCCAAAATTTTTGGTCATACTTTCAGCTATTTCTTTTCGTATTACTGGTATTCCATTCCATAACATATATTGGCAAGGAGTTTTCTTCACATGACCATAATAATTTATATATACTTATAATTAACGATTGTTAATACAGTTAACATGTTGTACCGCCACACTCTTCTTTCAGTATCAATTTCGTTATAGAAAACGACTTTATACAAGGGTTGTATTTAACTTTCGGTGTTACACTGGTAGATATCACTACAAAAATTGCAGGTATAAGATTGAAAAACCCAACAATGCTTGCCTCTGGAATAATGGACGAAGATGCAGGGAGCATGCAAAGAATCATTGAATGTGATGCTGGTGCCATTGTTACAAAATCAATCGGATTGAATGCAAGAGAAGGATATCCAAATCCAACGGTAATTGAGCTAAATCATGGTATTTTGAATGCGATGGGTCTTCCAAATCCGGGCATAGAACAGTACTGTCAAGAGATTAGGCAATTAAAAAACTCAAAAACTCCCGTTATTGGCAGTATTTATGGGGCAAATACCAGGGAGTTCATTGAATTAGGTAAAAGGATGGAAGACCATGGTGTCTCAGCTTTAGAACTTAATTTAAGTTGTCCACACGCAAAAAGTTATGGTTTAGAAGTAGGCTGTGATCCAAAACTAGTGCAGGAGATAACATCCTCAGTAAAAGAAAAGGTTGGTATCCCTATTTTTGTGAAACTCTCTCCTAATGTTACAAATATTATAGAAATTGCAATAGCAGCAGAAGAGGGGAATGCTGATGCGATAGTTGCTATCAATACAGTAAAAGGAATGAAAATTGATTTAGAATTGGGAAAGCCTATTCTATCAAATAAAATTGGAGGGTATTCAGGCAAAGCCATCAAACCTATTGGGATACGATGTGTCTATGAGATAGCGAAAAACGTTGATATACCAATTGTTGGGGTAGGCGGGGTCACAACAGGAGAAGATGCTCTTGAATATATCATGGCTGGTGCATCGGCTGTTCAAATTGGATCTGGAGTATACTATAGAGGCATTGACATATTCAAAAAAGTCTGTGTTGAGATAGAGCAATTGATGAAAGCATATGGCTATAAAAAATTAACAGAGATAATTGGAGTCGCGCATACATGAACATTCCGAAAATAACGAAAATAATCGAAAGCAAAAGAGAAGCAACGGACATAAAAACCATTACCTTTCATTATCCAGAAGAAATTGAGTCGGGCCAGTTTTTCATGGTATGGATGCCAGATGTAGATGAAATACCAATGAGTGTCTCTTACATAAATGGTGATATCAAAGGAATAACCTTTAGAAAAATTGGAGATGCTACAAGTGCATTATATAAGTTAAAACCTGGAAATAAAATAGGTATCAGAGGGCCATATGGAAACGGTTTCAAGATACAAGGAAAACATATATTGTTTGTGGGTGGTGGAACTGGTGTTGCTATGTTAGCACCAGCAGCTGAGGAGGCAGTAAAAAACAGCATATCATCAACCGTAGTTATTGGTGTGAAAAACAAAAGCGAACTATTTTTTGAAAAACGATTAAAAAAGTGTGGTGCAAAGGTAATAATCTCAACGGATGACGGCTCAGTAGGATATAAAGGATTTGCCTCAGACGCAGCAAAAGAAATTCTAAAAAAAGAGAAAATCGATGCTGTTTTAACATGTGGGCCAGAGATGATGATGAAAACCCTTTTAGATTGTTGTAAGAATATTTCGTTCCAAGCCTCCTTAGAACGATATATGAAATGCTCAATAGGAATCTGTGGGCAATGTTGTATAGGCAAAGGCTTACGGGTGTGCATCGATGGTCCAGTTTTTGATGGAAAAACATTAAAAAACGTTAAAGATTTTGGTGTATATAGAAGAGATTCGGCAGGTAGAAAAATTCAATTTTAGGATGAAAATATGCAAAATCGTAGAATAGTAATTCTGATTGCTATCCTTGTAATTATTTCTATTGTTCTAGGGTCTTTATCACTTATGAGCATGTTTGTACCTAGGTCTAATTCTTGGGCAAGTAGTGTCACGCAGATAGATAAACTACACGAATTGGGATTTGATGGCTCTGGCGTAACCATTGGCATTGTTGATACAGGGGTGGACAGTTGCCATCAGGAATTTGATACCTCATCGTTTGTAGCTTGGAATGATTCAATAAACCACGATTTAACTTATTACGATGATGGCGATTATGGCACCCATGTTGCCGGCATCTTGGCATCAAAAGGATCATTTCAGGGACTGTTTTCAGGGATAAACATGAAAGGAATTACAAGCGGCGCCACATTCATTGTTGCAAAATCCATCCCTCGTAATCAATACATGTTTGGCGGTGGAAATGATAGCACTATTGCAGATGGCATACAGTTTTGTATTGATAACGGAGCAGATATTATCCTTTTATCAATGGGTATGAGTCCAGATGATGTTGACTTTGATGAAAACAGTAAAACCATGGAAAGGGTCAATCAAGCTGTACATAACGGCATTTTTGTTATTACCCCGGTGGGGAATGATGGACAAGATGATGATGGTGATGTGTGTTTTCCAGCATTAATTGACAATGTTATAGCTGTAGGAGCACTGTCTAAAGGGAATTCTATCCTATCATTTAGCTCAAAAGGACATCAATATCCAAGTACGCAAAATCCAAATAAAAAGCCCGAGTTAGTAGCTCCAGGAGATGAAATACTGTCTGCAAGAATTAACGGGGCATATGGAGAACTGAGTGGCACCTCACAAGCGACTGCATATGTTGCAGGAATTATTGCATTGCTTTTAGATGCTTATCCGGAATACAAGCATGACGGAGCTAACAATCAAAATGAAACGACGATACAATTATTCAAAGAGATATTTGCAAAAACTGCCAGAAAAATTGGTAGTTTGAAAGGAAATGATGATGAATATAGTCATGATGATTTGTATGGTTATGGGCTTATTCAAGCGTTTGAGGCATACAAAGAATTGGCAAAATATTAGTGGAGATGTAAAAATGGGAGTGTATTATGATGAAATAAACATAAAGACAAATGGCGAAGTAGACATTATCGATATTACAAATGATATACAAAATGCTATCCATAAATCGAAACTAAAAGATGGCATAGCATGTGTATTTGTAGGAGGTTCAACTGGGAGCATTACGACCATTGAGTATGAACCAGGTTTAATGAAAGATCTGCCCAGAGCTCTTGAAAAAATAGCCCCAAAAGGCATTCATTATGATCACCATGAAACATGGCATGATGATAACGGACATTCACATGTAAGGGCAAGCCTCATGGGGGCAAGTATAACTGTTCCAATTAGAAATGGGAAACTGCTTCATGGAACATGGCAACAAATCGTTTTTGTAGAGTTAGACACAAGGCCTAGAAATAGAAATATAATAGTACAAATAGTGGGAGAATAAGTTATCCTTACCCGCTAATGTTACCACTTATTATGATGTATCCTTGAACTGTTGTATCTATCTTCACTGGTTTTTTGTTCAGCTGGAAATCCAAGTGATATCAATGAAAGAGGAACGACATGTTCGGGGATGCTTAACAACTTCTTCATACCAACAATTCGTTCTTCCCTTGGATACATTCCAAGCCAGCATGCACCTAGTCCTTTTGCATGAGCTGCGATCAGTATATTTTCTGTTGCTGCTGAACAATCTAAAATCCAATATCCTTTGAATTTTACACATTCTAAAACACCACGATAAAATTGGAAGGGAGAAAAAACCTCGATTTTGCATATACAACTATGAGATGAATGGAAAGAAGGAAAGGGAAAATAAGATTACTTAGGGGATTATAATATGAAAGGAGTCCTTCGTCCTTTCCTTCCCTTCCTCCCTTCAACACATAACTATATGTTTAACTATTATATAAATATTTCTTAAAAATTGGTGTTATGAAACATTTGTAACATCTGTTATACAATAATTTCGCCTATACATTACTATTATCTCTGCTTTTCTCCCTTGAAGTAGGGATTGAGATTAAAAATTAAAATGAGGGAAAATTAGGAGTAGCCATAGTACTATGAGTTTTTTCCCAGTATCCTCCAACTTTTAATATATAATTTTATTAAGTTGATATACAAATATTTGGTTACACTTCTTACCATTTCATAAAAGAAGAATAACTCCTACTGCCTGAATTGCTGGCTTTATGCAAATTAATCTCTGATTCCCTTTTCACTCACAGAAAAAACAGCTTCCCCCTCAGGTAAATGTGGCGAATCTATCAAACGAGCAATACGTTTTCCGCCTTTGCTTTTTCTAAGGTACAGCCTAAATGTTGCAGTATGCCCTACAATGTGTCCACCGATAGGTCGCGTAGGATCGCCAAAAAAGGCATCTGGTTTTGAAGAAACTTGATTTGTTACTAAGACAACTCCATTATTTAGGTCTCCCCATCTCAACAGAGCATGCATATGTTTATTCAACTTCTGCTGCCTATCTGCCAGAGCGCCTCTACCGATGAACTCTGCACGGAAATGAGAAGTCAAAGAATCTACAATTAACAATCGTGCAGAGAATTCTTTGGAAAGTTCATTTACCTTCTCCGCAAGTAACATCTGATGGCTAGAGTTGTAAGCACGAGCAACATGGATTTTACTTAAAATTTCATCAGTATCTAAATCATATGCCTCGGTCATTTGTTTGATTCTATCTGGTCTAAACGTATTTTCAGTATCAATATAAAAGACATGACTGCTCAAACCGCCCTTTTCTTCTGGAAGCTGAGCGTTGACACACATCTGATGCACAATCTGAGTTTTCCCCGAACCAAACTCGCCAAAAAATTCTGTTATTGCTTGACTTTCAAAACCTTTTCCACCCATAAGCTCGTCAAAACTTTTGGACCCTGTGGTGATACAGCCAACTTTTGACCGTCGTTCGAGGAGCGCTACTCCTGTCTCAAAACTTCCTACATCTGCTGATCTTCTCGCTGCTTGGATAATTTTTGCAGCTGTTGCTTCACCAATATCGGCTACATCCGATAGTTCTTTTGGCGATGAAACGGCTATGCTCATCATATCTATATATCCTGAATCCATTAGTTTTTCAGCAATAGCAGAGCCAACACCAGGTAAATCATCTATCTTATCTTTTCCCATAAAAACTCCCTGAAGAGTGAAAGAGAAAGATGTTTATAAAATTGTGCTTTTGTTTGCCGAAAGTATTCAAAAACAATGAAGACATAAGTTTTTATTCCTCCCAATAATTTTGCCAATGTGCATCACTTATCTAAAAGTTATATAAAAATCAACAAGAATACATGAATTTTATCGTACTAATTTCAGTTTTAAATTATCTTATTTCTTTTTCGTTACATTATTCTTTCTATCATTTCTAAAACAAAACCGCTATCGTCTATTGCATATCTTGCAATACCGATTTTTTTAGCGAAGTTTCGCATTTTTTTGACTGATAAAAATCTTTCAAAAGATGATCCTTTCTGTATCACATCTAGTTCTAAAACACAATCAGCTAGACCTTCCATTTTTCTTTCGAATAATTCTCCATGTATGCCTTTGGTCATGACAATTAAAAGTGCACCTTTTTTCTTAAGATTACTCACTTTAGCGGCATAGATTGTTTTCAAAACATCCTCTTGACGATATTGACTAAGGAAGAAGTCTAAGGAGTTTATGATTATTATTCCTCCCGGAGATGCATTCTTCACATTTTTTGATAGAACTGCCAAAAAATCTTCATCGCTTTTAGTTGTAGAAGGCATCCCTTGAGAGCCGATTTCTATAAGTTCTTTCAGTTTTAGTTTAGATCTTTGCTGATAGACACTTACTCTTTTCGTTTCATCTTCTAATACACTGCTGTAATACGTTGCTGATATATCTACAAAATTTATTTTAGGAATAGACCAATTAAACCTCTTCATAGTCTCAGTTATTTCGTCCTTTGTTTCTTCTGTTGTAATATAGGTTACGTTTTCTGCGGTAGCAATTTGTTTGACTAATATCTCAATACTGCTACCAGGAGATCCAAGAAGTATTGTCGTAAAACCGGCTGGTATGCCTCCCTCCAGCAATCTATCTAATTTCTCTATACCACTACGGATAACTCCTTCTGTTCTATCCAAACCTATGTCAGCAAATAATTCTTCTACCATTATATCAATAAGTCTTCACAATTTTTTCGTAATGTCAAAGGAAGATTTCACTCGTTCGCGCTCGAATCTATCCTTATATAATGCATTGGTTTTGAAAATAAATTCGGTCATTCGACTACCTTCTGCTTCTGACGTATCTCCCATAAGTAATTCTCCACGTGGAAATGCACTTAACAATAGGCCGCGCATAAATCCATAGGTAAAGAGAGATGCAACGTGAGGCTCATTTGCATTCTCCTGCAATGGACATCTTGTCAACAATGATTTTACTTCGTCATTCGCTATTTTGGAGAAGGTAAAGGCATTCCCAAGTGGATTGAAGATATGTTCCACCGTTGAATTGAGCCATTCTTCCATTGTCCATTCGTTTGGTTTTTCTTTTATATAATCTGCGAACAATCCTCTACCAAAAGCCTCTCCCGTCTGCATCACTGTTTCCAGACTGCCGTTCGTATCGAGTAATTTTCCTATTGCAACATTGAATGCAGTATCTCTCCTTTTTGATATGTTTTCCGCTTCATCTGCTTCATCTATCCAAACAGTGCGACCATCAGATTCTCTCTCGTTTAATGGTTTTTCCATGATTTCATTCTCTTTAATCTATGAAAGATTCGCGCAATACCACTATCTTCTCATTCATCTGAAGTAGCTTATGTGCGTCCACTTCTTCTTCTATCACAATAGATACAATGTGGATGTTTTCTGATCGTGCTCTGTTCATCAAAAGAGAAACAAACTCCCGGATTATTTCTGAATCGTTATATATTACCAGAGAGCTTAAGGAGTCAATAACTACATATCTATCCACGTCTTGTTCAATTCCTTTAAAGATGTTCAGTATTTCAAGCGCTATTTTTTCAAGCATTGTCGGGCTTTCAATATAGTTGCACTCTTTATCATATGTTGATATGCCTGCAGAACGAGAAATACAATCGATAAATTTGATATTCTTATTTTCATACACATTTTTAAAATTCTCGGAAACATGTTTAAATGTATTACTTGCTGTTACAAATACCCAGACTTCATTTTGTTTAGTATTCATAAAACTAAACAAAGCACGTAGTAAATCATTATGCCTATTTTCTGATACTTGTATACCAATCGATTGATTGGTTTTTATCGCTACAGCTATTCTCTCCTTAAGTCCTTCAACAATTGCGTCTGCCATAATATTATCCTCCTATAACACCACCTTATCTTTAGGTGTATCCAAAGTTCTCAACGACGAATTAACCTTTTCCATTAATACCGAGTCAAACTCTGATGATTTTAAAAGGGGCATGAGCTCAATGCCTCGTTCAGCAGAGATATTCATTGAAAATTTTGTTCTCGAGTGAGCAGTCCCTCTCATTTTCACGACTTGAAGGGTTCTGATCAAATCTCCTCTTCTATCAATATCTCCAACAAATATGATGCCATCTGAAATAAATTCTTCTATTTCATATTGGGAAAATTTATACGTTTGTGGCGGAACTTCAGACGTTAACAACGTGGTACAATTCATAACTGCCAGCGATGTTCCAAGTCTAAAAATAAAGTCCCGAATCATCTCTCTTGTTTGCAGTCTATAACATAATGCAGTGATTGAATCGATGACCAATCGGTTTACACCAAGTTCATCAGCAATATCTTTTAAAATGTCAAGCAATGCCCCCGCATCGTCAACAGTATATTTTTCTGTATCGAGTCCCAATCGCTCACTGATAATTCTCAAATCAATGATGTTTACCATTCCAGATTCTATAAGACTCTTATCATAGAAGCTGAATCCTTCAAGATTTTTTGTCAGTTTAAATAGTGGTTCTGTAATCGTGAAGAATA
>JAUWBM010000079.1 GCA_030601705.1 Thermoplasmatota archaeon | reverse complement strand
CAAAATAGAATTACCGGATCGATTCGGCAGAAGGGAACTTGCGTTTGTATTGTTCGGCGGAAAAGGCATGATCAGACACTTATCATTTAATAAAAAGAAGGATTTATTAAATTTTTTAGAGGAAAGAGCGCCTCAGCATGTTTACTATTCTTCAGCATACTATCAAATACCAGATGCGCCTAAAATGCAGGATAAAAACTGGATGGGGGCAGAACTCATCTTTGATTTAGATTCTGACCATCTTCAAAATGCAGATAAAATGAGTTACAGCGAGCAACTGGAGATAGTAAAAATCGAGTTCGAAAAACTTGTAAGGGAATTTTTACTAGAAGATTTTGGCTTCAATGAAAAATATCTTGAGCTTTACTTCAGCGGAGGAAGGGGCTATCATTGCCATGTTAAGGACCCTGCTATCTTTGATTTAGACAGCAATGAGAGAAGGGAAATAGTGGATTATATTACTGGAAGAGATATCATAGATTCCATCATATTTCACGAGCATGCAACAGGAAGGAAACGATACGGTGACCTTTCCTTTCCAAGTGGAAAAAGCCTAAAAATGCCTACTCCAGATCAAAGAGGCTGGAAAGGGAGAATTAGCAGGGGAATAATTGATATTGTAAATGAAATAGCAAAAAGTGATGATCCTGAAAAAAATCTTCAAGAATACGGTGTAAAAAAGAAAGATGCTGAAAAACTTGTTAAGGAACTTTCTGAAGAAAGGGTACGCAGAATAAAAGATGGTTTACTGGATCAGTCTAAAACAATTAGAAAATTCTTTCTTAACAGTGCTCTAAGAAAAACAGCAGTAACTCTTAGTGCCGGTGAAACAGATGAACCTGTTACCTGCGATATAAAGCGCCTCATTAGACTACCTTTTTCATTACATGGGAAGACAGGGCTAAAAGTAATTAAAATAGATATCGATAGATTAAAAGAATTCAATCCCCTAAGAGATGCAGTAGTTTTTGGAGATGATCCAGTTAAGATAAAATTAAATCAACCAATTAATATGAAGATGAAAGATGAGATCTTTAACCTAAATGAGGGAGAACAAGAGACGCCAACATATCTGGCTGTTTTTTTAATTGGGAAAAAGATGGCACATATTTGCTGAAATCTGGAATTCAAAAGGAGGTGTAAAATAACGGACAACAAAGTTGATGTAGAAACTATAGACAAAAAGATGCAAGAACAGGGCTGGAAATTTTTAGGAGCAATACTACATTATGAAAAAGCTTGGAAAAATCAAGCAGCCATATATGAAAAAGAAGATAAATATGTGATATCGGGACTTGATTCAAGTGGAAAAGCAGAATTACATAAATCAATTTCTAAAGAAGAGGCTGAAAAACGACTACGAGATAGTTTAAAAGAAATAAGAAAATTTATTTTTGGAATGTCAAAATAAGTTCTTTTTCATTTTATGTAACGTTAAGTTAACAATGCTCATACAAACCTGATGGTTTCTAAATTCAGTGGAGCAGTAGTATTTAGGTTACATCTTTTATGAACGGCGGAGGATATGTCTAAACATTTTGATTCTTCTCCATGACCAAAGATAATTCTTTCTGGACGTGGTGACATATTGTTTATGAACCCTATAAGCTGCCTGCGATCGCTATGTCCTGAAAATCCATCACAGATTTCTACATTTATTTTCATCTCAAGATTGACAATATTTCCAGATACATTCATTGGAATTGATTTTGATCCTCTTTGAACTTTTCTTCCCATCGTTCCTTCTGCCTGATACCCAACAAATACAATCGTGTTTTTGTTATCCTGAGCCCATGTCTTGAAATATTCCATAACAGGACCACCATTCATCATGCCGCTTGTTGCAAGGACAACACATGGATCACTATCTGAGATTATCTTTTCTCTCATCTCTACGCTATCTACTCGTTTGAAAATGTCGGATAACAAAGGATTTTCTCCCTTCTGAAATATCTGACTTCTCAGTCTATTATTAAGATATTCAGGATAAGCAGTGTGTATCGCAGTTGCCTCCCATATCATACCATCGAGATAAACAGGAATTTTTGGAATATCCTTGTTTCTAACAAGATTCTCAAGAACAATCATTACTTCTTGACTTCTACCAACCGCAAAAACAGGGACAAGAACCTTCCCTTTCTTTTTCATTGATTGGCAGATAATATCTTTAAGACGTTCAGTGGCCTCCCTTCTACTCGGCTGATAGTCATCTTTGCCACCATAAGTTGATTCTACAACTAACGTCTCTATACGTGGATAATGATTAACTGCAGGGTTAAAAAGCCAGGTTCGCTCATACTTAATATCACCAGAAAATGCTATATTGTATAAGCCCTCACCAACATGGAAGTGACAGATGGATGAACCGAGTATATGACCTGCATTGTGAAAAGTAAGTCTAATATCTGGAGTAATGTCAGTCGTGTCCCCATAGCCCATAGGTATACAATGTTTAATCACATTGCGTATATTTTCTGAAGAATAAGGAACCTTTTTTGCATCCGCGGCAGCAACTTTAAGATAATCCATTTGAAGGAGGGTCATCATGTCCCTAGTTGGAGGCGTACAATACACGGGGCCATCATAGCCATATTTATATAATATTGGTACCAAGCCGCTGTGATCAAGATGTGCATGGGTTACGACGACAGCATCGATTGTTTCTAATGGTAAAACTTCAGGCATATGAATATAGGGCGAATTATTATTATCTGAAGATACATCAATACCGCAGTCAATCATAACCTTACTGTCCTGGGTGTGAAGCAAAGTACATGATCGTCCCACTTGTCTATATCCGCCCAAGGAAGTCATTCTTACAAATTTTTCCCCTTCAGACACTCCACGGTGAAGTTTTCTGCCCATCTTTTGCAATATCTCTTTTCTTTCATCACTCATCGATCTGAGATAACCGCGGATTTCCTGGACTGTTTTTGATTGAATCGGTGGTGCTCTGATTATACTAGGAGTCCAATTAATTTTTTTTCTTACTTCATTGAGAACCTGACCTTCCTTACCTATAGCAGCTCCAGGTTTCATTGCTTCAATAGTTACTTCGCCAACATCTGGCTGAAAGTAAATATTTGTTATCTCTGCGTCTTTTGGGATTATCTCCTTAATCTTCTTTTCAGCTTTATCGATATCTGTAAGAACAGAAGGATCCGGCCGAACAACTATTCGCTTTTGTAATGTCTTTGCAAGATTTTTTACTAGGTCCTTATTCTTTGCAAACTTGTCAGGTGATTTTGTATAGATAACTAGTAATGCTCCTTCAAATTCTACGTCAGATATATCTATACTTACGGGTATTGCACCTCGAATCTTTCCTTTAATCTCCCGTAAAACATCATCCACTGTCATTTTTTTACCTTGCAAAACACTTATTAAACCCTATAATTTAAGATAGTTAATATTATAAATAAACAGATTTATTTTCCAAATTTTTCCAAACGTGTTTTTATTTCACCTTCTGAAATCATTCTAAATTCTTTCTCATTGATAACAGCAATATCAATTCCATTTCCTGAAGCTGAATCCCGCCCCATGGCAGCAGTTATAGCTCTAGCAGCAATATCAATGCCTTCATCAACTGTTAAACCATCTTTGTATTGATCTTCTAGAACGCCAAAGACATAAGGTGAGCCAGATCCACCTGCAGTATATTTATCAGGTATTGCTCCCCCTGCTGCATCTAACGAATAAACATGTCCGCCTTCTGCATCCCAGCCACCTAGTATCAACTGGACATAGTAAGGGGCAAATTTTCTTTGATTCAATATGTTAGACATCAGTGTTGCTGCACTTTTTACAGGTATCTTTCTATCTCGTTTCAACCTGTACAAGTTTGTCTCTGCACTAAGATAACGAGAAAGAACCTGTAAATCACCAACCAATCCTGCTGTAGCTAAAGCTAAATGCTCATCGATTTTGTAAAGTTTCTTTGTAGCTTTATGAGCAATAAGAGTGCCCATTGTTGCTCTACGTTCAGTTGCAATTACTACACCATCTTTACACACCATACCCAGTGTTGTAGTACCGGTCTTCTTTAAATCCTCTGTCATAGTTATTACTCCCATAAAATCTGGAAAAATACAAGCTAACGAATCTCACATCTTTTATTTATACTTTGTGTAAGGTTTAAAATAGGGTATTCCCTCTTTTACTTACCCTTTAGCTATGATTAGATGATATCTAATTTTTTACCGAGTTTCTCAAATTTTTCCAATGCAAAGTCAATATCTTTCCTCGATAATCCTGCATTCATCATCGTTCGAATTCTTGCCTTATCTCGAGCGACCATTGGGAATATTATCGGCAGTGCAAACACGCCTTCATCAAACAAGAGGTTACTAAGTTCTTTGGCTTTACTTGACTCTCCAACAATTACAGGTGTGATAGGTGTCTCGCTGAAACCAGTATCGAATCCCATTGAGTTTAATTCTTTTTTGAAATACTTGGTGTTATCCCATAAATTTTTGACATGTTCTGGTTCTGTTTCAAGCACATCAATCGCAGCAAATTGAGCTCCTGCTACAGCTGGCGGATGAGAACCACTGAGAAGCCATGTCCGTGATTTATTATACGCAAAATTAACGAGATTCTGACTTCCCGCGATAAGACCGCCGACTACGCCATAGGCTTTACTAAAAGTTCCCATTTCAACATCGATCTGTCCTGCAATACCAAAATGTGCACCGATTCCTCGTCCATCTGGACCAATTACTCCTTCCCCATGAGCATCATCAACATAGGTCATCGCACCGTATTCACTCCCAAGCTTGACAATTTTATCCATAGGAGCAATGTCGCCATCCATGCTGAAGACACCGTCGGTTATTATGAGAATTCTATTGTACTTTTTATCAGCATCTTTCAGTACCTTCTCAAGTTCGCCCATGTCACGGTGCTTATAAATAGCTCGATCGGTCTTTGTTAATCTCACGCCATCAATAATACTACCATGATTCAATTCATCGCTGATGATAATATCTCCTTTACCTGCAAGCTGTGGGATAAGGCCTGCATTTGCTGCAAAACCAGTTTGATAAATAAGAGAAGATTCAGTTCCTTTGAATTTTGCAAGCTTCTTCTCTACATCCATATGAAGTTTCATTGTTCCTGCAATTGGCCTTACTGATCCAGAACCAGCACCATATTTTTTTGCGGCATCACTGGCTGCTTGGATAAGTCGAGGATGATTGCTCAGATTTAGGTAGTTATTGGAACATAGCATGATAACTTCTTTGCCATCAACCACAGAATGGGGTGTCGACCCTGTTTCCAAGATACGGAGTTTCCAATCAAGACTTTTCTTAACAAGTTCTTCATATCCCTCTTTTAGAAATAACGTTGGATTTCGTTTCATAAATCTATTCCTCCCAAAGTGTATAACAATGAGATTTGACAGTTTTCAGTGAAACAGATGAATATATTAAAAGTTGTTGGTTTGTATCTTCACAACCCTACTCAGACGATATCCAATTACAACCATCATAACTTCTAACTCAGCAAATTGTTTATCCAACGTTTTATCCCCTGTATCTACTCTCATTAGTGGAGTATGTACAAGCTTTGATGGCGTAGAAATCACTAGTATATTGTCTAAGCCTATCTTTTTTATTACCTCGGGGCTTAATTGCAGATTTCCTCGACCAAGTATAAACCCCTGTGCCCCTATTGGGCTAAGAATAACTTTAGCATTTTGATACTTGTCCAATAGTTTTAATATCTTTTTTTCATTAAGATCTTTGCCCACAACTTTTTTTTTGTAAACTGCATCGATACCTAGTAAAGTATTATCTAAATTCATTTTCCTTGCGATATAGTCGATGGTCCCACCAGATCCAAAGAGATACAGAAAATCATTGTTTTGTTCAATTTCATCTATAATATGCTCAGTAAGTTCATCCTTGATTTCATCATCAGATACTGATTCATAAAGGGTCTTTCCAACCTGGATATACGTAGGTTCCACAATGCCTTTAGCAATACCAAACAATTGAATATTCCATTCTCCTTTTCTATAAAGGTCTTCATCGAGGTCCATAATTTCAGAATCACCAATGGTTAGAGTCTGATTTATAAATTCATGAAGCATTTTTGCTGTAGCACTGGTATTTATTCCAAACACTCCAGAATGCATTTTTACTCCTGAAGGGATGCCCAAGATAGGGATTTTTTTACCAACTATTTCAAAAACATCTCTTGCGGTTCCATCTCCCCCACAGAAGACAATTAAATCCACATCTAAATCTAAAAACTTCTTGCACGCCTTTTTTGTATCTTCGGAAGAGGTACTCCTATCGAGATTCTCATAAACAATTTCCAAAGATGTAATCCCTGCCTTTTTTAATTCGTTGCTTCCCATTTCCCCGTTACATGTGAACCATTTTATGTCATCATTTTTTGAAAAATTTGACATGAATTCTTTTAACATTTCCTGTGCTTTATCTAGCGCTACTGGTTTTGCTCCTAATCCAACAGCTTCTTTTAAAACACCGTCTGTTCCTTTAAGCCCCACGCGCCCGCCCATTCCAGCAATAGGGTTGACGATAAAACCAATCTTGGATCGCATTTTTACTTCTGAAAGATATAACAATTCATCAATATTTAAATACTGTTGGAAAAGCAAGTTCATTATTGGTTTATTCTGTAAATCAGAGATGAATCCATTCATCTCTTCGCTGATTTAATTTCTATGCTGCTATAACCCTAGTTCCAGTTATTTTATAGCACAGTGGGTTTTTTGTTGCTTAAAGTGCAATTTATGACTAAAAGAAAAGTATAAATTGTAATTAGCGATATTGTTCTTGTAAACAGGATGGGATGAACATGAAAAAAAATGAAAATATCCATGTAAAACTTCAGATAGGAAAGGATGAAAATTCCGGAGAGCTAACACTAAACATACGTTTTGATAAAGATACACCCAATTTCTTTACAGATAAAGATGTAATAAGTTGGTGTCCCACAATCGAAGAAATTAATTTCGTTAACGAAGCTTTTGAAATGATGTCAAAACGTAAAAGCCACAAACAAAAAAAAACAGATGATCATTCAAAAACATCAAACGAGGAAAAAGCGATTGATTCCAAACATGAAAAAGGAAATAAGGATGAGGAGGAAACTCCAAATCTTTCGGATTCAGAACAAAAAGACGTAAACGAGTGGTTTGTTTAGAGTTAATCCATTTATATAAGTAGTTTACTATTTTAAAAAAATTCATTTTCACCCCAAAAATACTCTATATATTATGGGACTTGTAAAGTGTATCGCAATATAGGCATCAATTGTCCCATCATGGCTATACTTTACACGGTTCAGTCTGTAATTGCTCATACCAATAATACGGTATTTCCAGCACATTTCTCCTGGTTTTCTCATAGTTTTATTAGGTATCGTTTTAATTCTAGGGTGAAGCTCAAAAAAATAGAAAAGCATATATACTATAAATCGTACAATATATTATAGGGGAAATAAAAAGAATATAAAAAGAAGGGGGCGTACTCATATGAATATTATAACGTTGAATGATCTGTCAAAGGCGATAGTAAACAGATTGGATGTTGATGAAAAGGAGGCGCAAAGAGTCGCTGGATTCATCCTGGATCTATTTGGATATGAAGACCGCATTATAGATAACATTCTAGATATAGAAGAAAGGCAATTGTTTTATATGTTAGAGGAAGAAGGTATGCTCATATCAGGGCGAGAAGAAACAACATTATATAATGGTAGAGAATGGCTGACGCATTATTGGCAACTTAATAGGAACACTATTTTAAAATATGCAAAGAATGGGGGTAAAAGAAGTAGAAATGTGCCCTCAATTAAAAGACAAACTATGAAAATATCAAAGGGAAATGATATCTACAGCTCTCTCTCAAAGGATATGTGGAGTGCGAGAAAGACAAACAGAAAAAAACCTATCTGTTATTTTTTTAACATCTGAAGACGAGTACGGACCCACGGGGATTCGAACCCCGGTTACTGGCTCCGAAGGCCAGTAGGATATCCAGACTACCTCATGGGCCCAATTTTAAAAAGAGGAATGGCAAATATACTATAAAACTTAGCTTTGAAATTCAGTGATAACTGAAAAAAAACTAAAAAAGAGAAGAAGTTAGGAATATAAAGCTTATATATTACCGTACAAAGTCAATATCTACCTTAGAACTTGTTAACACTTTTTTTATAGCCACTGGTTGGTTTTCATGCATGGCGTGAGCGCTCAGTAGATTTGGTGATTGTACACCAGTCATAATTGCCATTACTCTGCACCTTCCTTCAAATTCAGGTTGGACACGTGCACCGAGAATGACATTGGCATAGCAATCCATATCTTGTGTGAGTGATTTTGCAACATCTTGTACATATTTTAGACTCATATTCGGTCCGCCAGTTATGTGAACAAGTGCTCCTGCGGCACCACTGTAATCAACGTTGAGAAGTGGATGATTAAGTGCTTCTTTTACAATTGCATCTACCCCGGCATCTTCATCTGCTTCTCCCCAAAGCATTACAGAAAGGCCAGCAGAATCTACAATAGTCTTCATGTCCGCAAAATCTAAGTTTATTAAAGATGGTAAAGTAATCGTTTCTGAGATTCCTTTTACAGTTTCTGCAATGAGTTGATCCATCACAGAAAATGCTTGATTAATTGGAAGATTTGGCACAAATTCTAACAGACGATTGTTGTCAAGAACTACGGTGCTGTCTGCTTTTACTCGTAACTTATCAAGTCCTTCATCTGCTTTGACAAGTCTTGCTCTTTCTACATTAAATGGAGTGGACACCATACAAGTTACAATCGCTCCACTCTTTTTTGCTAATTCGGCAACTACTGGAGCAGATCCAGTTCCTGTACCACCACCCATACCCGCAGTAACGAAGACAAGATTTGCACCTTTAATCAACTCCTCAAGTTCACGACTTGATTCACGTGCTGCACGTTCTGCAACCTCAGGAAAACCTCCTGCCCCCAAACCATGGGTAAGAGTTGCTCCAATCAATAATTTGTGATCGGCTTCTACCAAATCCAAGGCCTGCTTGTCAGTATTGATAGCAATAGTGTCTGCCCCTTTTACGCCTAATTTCTGCAATCGGGTAATTGTATTTCCACCAGCACCCCCACAACCAATAATTACTATCCGGGGAATACCAAACATTTCCTCATCAATGACAACATTATTTTCTTCTTCAGCTTTGTTTTGTATTGCGGCTTCAATAAAAGATTGATTATTTTTGCTATCGGTCATCCCATTCCTCCTATACTCTGGTAGTTGGAAGGACGCCTTTTTCTAGGCGCCCTTCAAGGGGTGCATCCCATCCCCTATTTTTTATATTTATTTTTTTACATAAGGCTCAAGGGCCTCAACCGCAGCTCCCAACTCCTGTACCTTCTTGATATTGTCAGCCTTTTCAATGATGCGGCCAGAATGATTTCTTATATATTCATTCACCGCCTGGCGTATTGCCTCCGAGCGTGTTAAAAACTCACCCGCTTTGATGAAAAGGTCGATCTGTTGAAGGCAGATTTGTGGTAGTCGAATTGTGACGCGGTTTGTTTCCATCTTTCTCCTCACTTATTTAAAACGTATGCCAAACAGGTGACATTTCGGTGTCGGACGTTATCTACGCGTACGACTAACAAACGACAAACGACATCATTCGTCTGACAAACGTAAAAACGAATATGACGTTTGGTTTAAATAGTTTTCCATTTTTTCCTATTGAACGATTCGTCCAAAAGCCACAGTGCCAGAAATTTTTTCTATTTTTACTTTAACCATAGAGCCCTTTACAGCCCCCGGTATATAGACGACATATTTGTCAAAAAAAGCGACGCCATCCCCCCTCTTACCAATATCTTTTATGGTTAATTCGTAAATATTACCTTCTTTTAAAACTTCATGAGGTGTCTTCATCGTCTTCTTTTTCATAGAACCAATGGATCGAAAAGCACCGCACGCATCACATCGAATAAGTATTGTCCTTCCCTTCTTAACAAGATGAGTATCTGGTCGATTACATTCAGAACACAGAACATAGATATCTACATACTCAACAAGCTTATCCTGTAGAGTCCTTGCAGGAATTTTACCTTGAAAAATAATTCTTCCTCCAGATCTCTCACCTGCAGTGCCTACGCTCCCCAAGAAAAACTTCAAAAGATGATTTGCCTCACGATTTAACGTATCAGTTATCTTATCAAAATTTCTTAGCACGGTTGTATTACCTTCATAAAATATGTCTGCTTTTGGCATCTTAAAACGATCTTCCCCAACACTTTTAGTTGAAGTTATGCTTTGAACTTTTTTTAATAGCTTATGGTAATTTAAATCAGACATATTTCGAGATGACAAATGATAAAACCTAATAAAAAACTTCCGTAACAATGAAGATAAAAAAAGAAGGGCTTATTGAAGATGCACAACCTTAACTTTTGAAAATATGGGGTTTCTCTTTTATGCCCATTACCAAAAAACCTTCTCTCATTGCCTTTTCAGCAACATCAGTTCTTCTCGTATATATCTTTTTATTTCCTTTCGTCCAATGCCAAATAAACTCGTACATTTTTCTCCCCCAAATAAGTTTGGTGCTGGGTGCAAAGTAGAAAGATGTTTAAATATTTTTTTATTTATTTCTAACCTTGAGAGCTCCTTTTAAGAATACGCCCTACTCCTTAAGAAGCCTATTTTGTAAATATAATATGGGGAAGTCGACTACCAACCCAAGCGCTTGGTAATTCTATGGAAAAGGAGACTTACATCCTGTCGACGACAGCACAAGCAGATATCATCTCAGACGCATTCAGCGTCAAAAAGGAAAGGGATGGAGTTCGCCTATTGCCCGTCCCCTCACCTCCTTTGTCAGTGTTATCTAATGTCTCCCTCAGGATAAGCGTTTTTACTGTCTCCCCCATACTTAATATTCAGCCACAATTATCTACTGGTACAACGGCGTTTCCATCCTCCCCCAAAAGGAAGACAGGGAGGCTTAGCTTCTTGTCTTTTTAAATCCCTGCCAATTTTATTTTTACCCAGAAGAATCTGTGGTTAAGGGTATAGTAGCGTGGAAATGAAACCACTCCACTAACAATTTGTTTTGTTACAGATATTTTTATTTATAACAAAACATTTAAATCTGATTACCTGATTACAATTATTACAGATGTGTATGATCTATTAAGGTACAAAAATGAAGAAAAATTTATGGAGTAAAATAATAATATTGCTAGTTATGTTTTTTTTTGTGATGCAGTCGTTATCACCAGCCCAAGATTTATCCAAGCTTTATGAGATTGATGATAATATTGAGCTTAAAGCAGCAAATAATATTTCGCCACAACAACTGATAACCGCCAGTAGCTCAGGTGAGTCTGTCGTTGGTGAGAAACTTGACTCTATTGACTACGGCCCAGGTTTCGTCGAACACATGGATGATTCCATCGCCTGGGATATACTCCATCGGTCTAATTTGAATATGGATCTCAAAGAGGGTAACAAGCAACACGGCATCTGGGTTGTACCATCTAGAGAAGCGAGTTACCATCCTCACTCGGGTAAGCACAACGTCATAAACAAATGGGGCGACACTAAGATGGGTATCGCATTTCCTACCAAAGTTAATATCCATGGTGCATGGTTTGCTGGTCAGGGCGGAGGTGAAGGCGTATGGGCAAGCAGTATCCGTGTCATCGGCTATCTAAATGGTGAACATACTCAAACTACTGACTGGTTTGAGGACATTGATGATATACCTTCGTGGTTTGCAATGAACCTTGAAGATGTTGACAGAATTGTTATCGAAGCTACCCCTGTCTTTAACGGTGCAGGTTGGTATGCAATGGATGATTTAACATATACTCCTAATATAATAAATGAACAAGAGCAATCTACTACCATAGTTATTGATTTTGAGGATTGCAATTTTAATCAAAATCTTAATGATTTAAACTATGCTGGTTTGACATGGGAAACTGGAACCGGTGATTTTTATATTGATCAGGATGAAATACCTGCTCTTCAAACACCTTCCGTTACAGATAAAGAGGAGTTGTCTTTAAAAGAGGGAGATAGCAGCAGCTCTCGTGAAAATAATCCTGTAAGTACACCAACATTAATCTCTGATTATCAAGGTGTCATCAGAGGTGATGCCACTTCTTGGTCTTATCCTCCTGATTCTTGCGGTGCTGCTGGTCCTAACCATTTCGTCGAAGTAGTCAA
>JAUWBM010000133.1 GCA_030601705.1 Thermoplasmatota archaeon | reverse complement strand
GCATCATACTGTGCCCACGGAACACTAACCTCTTTATACCTCCTCCATTCTTTACATTTTTGACTAGTCTTTTGCATCCCGATCCCTAAAGGATGCAATTGACTATGTCTTCAAAAAAATAATTACACAAAGCACTTTTTTCATAAAAGGTCCTTTTCCCCCCATAATTCCCAGTACAAATCATTTTAAAATAATATATTGATATCAGCTAGATGATGAAAAATCAAAGAATATTACTTCACGATAGCACACTATCCATGTCTAAAAAAACTGCTACCCAACATTATCGCCTTCATCCAGTTACAGGCAAATCGGTTACACCCTATCCAACAACGCACTTACCATCAATGGCACAAGAATGGTTGCATCTCCTTCAATAGTAACAGTATCTGCTTTTTCTGTAATCTTTCCCCAAGATATTCCTTCCCTTGTTTGAGCACCACTGAGACTTCCATCATATTCCACAGCAGTTGTAACATAAACTGCATGATCCAAACCGCCTTTGAACTGATTCCACCATATCGTATGATGCTTAGAAATACCCCCACCTATAATAAAAGCCCCCGTTTTCTTAGCATCAAATACAATATCAGAGAGCTCCTGCTCGTCCTGAAAGAGATCAATTATTAAATCCCTGTGTTCTTGATAGTACATCCAAAGCTGTGAACCAAACGCTCCATCTGTGATACCTGGAACATACATGGGTATCTGGTTTTTCCATGCCCAATACATTATGGAATCTTTACCGTTTTTTTCTTTTTCAAGTCTTTTTCCAAATTCCCAGATAAGATTCTTGGTTGACCATTTTTGTTTTATAGTAAATATCTCTTGTAAAATCGGTTGCATTTTTTCTTCGAGTATTGTTCCATAGCACTCGAGAGGAATGAAAATATTGCCAAGACGGTTCACTCCTTTTTTATGGAGTTCTTTATCGTCTGCCATAAACGACCCATGATAATAATCCTTCCACACTCTAGCGAGGTCATGGTCAAGTGTCCCTGCTGTGGTAATAACAACATCAAAAAGGTTTCTTTTTAACAGTTCTTTAACAACCCCGCGAGTCCCTGTTGCACAGATACACGCAGGAAAAGAGAGGAATTTTACACAATCCTTTTCTTTCACCATGTTTTCAAGAATGTCAACGCCAACGGCAACCTTCTTTGCACTGAAACCTCCTGATTCATAAAACTCTTTTATCAAATCGTTTGAGCTCATGTCTTTTCTAAGTTGGATGTCCTTTACTGCCTTCATACGTTCACCTAGTAAATCACTAAAGATCCATAACCAACACACGATGTACTTGGGTGCACCTCACATGAGTTACCATACTTTAAGAGTTCTGCCGTTGTTGCTCTCAATTCTTTTGCCGCAACAAGCATTGCTGACACAGGGCCATAGCCGCACATTGTTATGTTATTAGCATGGACTGTTTTGACAAGACCTTCAGGATCCATTGCTAAAATCTTAGAAATGGCAAGCTTATCTTGTTTCTCTGCGTATTCCTCTACTTTTAGTCCAGGAGGGGGCATACTCATATAATTAAACCCTGCATGGGAGAAATCGCTACTTGCAATAATTACGATATTCTTCTCTGACTTTTTTATTGCATCTGCTAAAATAGTTCCTATCTCATGTGCTGTCTCATAATCTTGCATCATCATACAGACTGGTACAAAGTCAAACATTTTATCTTTGGCAACAAACTGTAAAAACGGAAGTTGTACTTCTATGCTGTGCTCATGTGTATGAGCTGTTTCATCTTTGTCGACAATACCAGTATAAATCTTTTCAGCAAGCGATGTATTGATGGGTACGTCACCAAGCGGTGTTTCCCATTGTCCGTCAATCATTACTGAAACTCCTGAACCGCCTCCTGTATGATTTGGACCAAGAACTATGAAAGTATCAGCAAAGCCATTTTTTGCGAGTTGAAAATACGAATGAGATGCAATTGCTCCAGAATAGACGAATCCCGCATGCGGTACAACTACACCCCTAATGTTCTTTCCACCTTGACCGATTTCTGGAAGTTCTCTGCATCCACGGGCATCCAAAAAACATTCTTTTATCTGCTCCCTCAAACTATGTTCAGTTCCAGAATAAAACTGGCCTGCTACCACAGGTTTTCTTATATTTTCCAGCGCAAAACACCTCCTTCACATATAATGGATATAAACATTAAACTTATGCGCAAAATATAAATACAGTTGATTAATACGGGATAAAAACCAGGTAGGGAGAACCATGGAAACCGTTTGTCATATTGAAATAATCAAGGATGGAAGAGAATTTGTTGCGAGAGCGCATTTAGCAAATGGTTCAATAAAAGAATACCGCCATCAGATTTTTGAAGACGTACTGACAGAAATGGTTATTGATTTACAAGAAGAATTGAGTGAATAATTCTAATCAAATACTTTTTTTATTTGGGTTCATTGTTTTTGTCTATAATTGTATCGATTTCATCTGGTTGTGTCTCTGATCTATTTAATTTTTTCTTCCCATAATATCCAATCATCGACACTCCCACAGTACAGAGGATAGCAGTTCCCAGTATGATGACAAAAGCGATATCTTTAAAAAATCCTTCCATACCTGGCATCAATTCTTCTATAAGACCAGGGCCAAAATTCAGTGCAAGAATAGCTGCAGCAAGTCCTCTGGGCATCATCACTATCATGGTTTGTTTATCATCCTCTTCAAATTTCCCCCTATAGGTTGAAATCAATATAGCAATGTATCTCATTGCAAGTAAGGCGAGTAGAATGGCTATTCCAAATAGTATAAATTCAATTTTCTGAAAACTGACCATCATTCCAAGATAAACAAAAAAGAATGTTCTGATTATAAACGAGATCAACGAATGAAAATGCTTTGTCTCCTCATCCATCTCAAATCCCGTACCGCCGTAATCAATCATCTTCAATACTTTTTTTCCATTCCCCAGAACAAGTCCGAACACAAGGCAAGCGATTGCTCCGGCTCCTTCTCCACCTTTTTCTACACCAACGAGTAACGTTGTCAAGGAGTATACAAGAAATACAACAGCGAGGGTTATCACATAAGAGAATTGTTCTTTTCTTACCTTATTCATAATGGGCAGCCAGCAGAGACCTAAAATAAAACCCATAACTGCACCAACTGAAAAGGTGCTCACTAGATTACGTATGCCCATACCGAGATCAATACTTCCTGCAAAGGTTATCATATAGAAAGCTGCTAAAACCACTACGATACACAATGGATCAGTGATTATGCTCTCAATTGACAACGCCATTTTTGTCTTTTCCTTCAGATTTTTTAGTCTACTTACAAGTGGGATCACTATCGGACTGCTGGTTCCACCAACAATTGCCCCCATGATTATCCCAATTGTTACACTATTTTCCAGTGGGATAGATGGTATAATCGTTGCTGATAGTGCAACTACAATTAACATTGTTGCAAGAATGCTTAAACTAAAAGCACTTACCGAAAGTAATAATCCTCTTGGTGCTCCTTTAAAAAGCTGATAGATATCAGTATTTATACCACCATCAAATAATATGATAACGATAGCGATTGCTGCAAAAAACTTTGAAACGGTCATTAAAAGACTTGGGTCGATATTTCGTACATTAAAAATAAATCCGACAATCAAACCAAAAACAAGCAGCCATACAATACTTGGAATTTGCGTTCTGTTGAAGATAAAGTTACCTACAAATCCAAGAAGCATTATCATTCCAAGAATTATAAGGGCAAGGGTAACGTCTAACATGATAATATTAATACAGAGTAAAAAAATGAATTTAAAACTTCTCTTTTATTTCAATTTTAAAAGAAATCTTCTAGTTGCCAAAGAGGGGGCCAATCATAAACATACCTAGTATGACAAATATCAAAGCATACATTATATACATTAGCATCTTTCTTTTTTTAATCATAGACCGATATTTCTGTTTACATTCATCGGAGCAAAGGGTCTCTGATACGGGTATCGTTTTTCCACATATTTGACAATGGGTATGTTGCGCTACTTTTTCTGCCATGATTACCATCCACCATATATGATTCTACTATGAAATACTTTCTTATGATTTTATTACAACGTCACCCTCAACAACGTCGATATTAATAAGAGTCTTAATCTGAATGTTGAATTCATTACTAATTCTCTGAGCACAGTTGCCTTTATCTACCGCAATAAAAACACCTTTAGTAGTTACACCCATCTGTTTAAGCACTGAAAGTACTGCTCGAAGCGTTCCACCTGTACTCAAAACATCGTCCACAATAACTATGTTATCTCCTTTCTTAAGACCGTTTATAAATAGCTTTGATTTTGAATAACCTGTCACCTGCTCAACAGAGACTTCATCCGGTAGGCCATATTCTCTTTTTCTTATGATCGTAAATGGAAGGTTCATCTCCAATGCTAGTACCGAAGCGAGAGGTATTCCCATTGCTTCCATGGTTACAATCTTATCTATCCTGCCGCAGTTTTCTATAAGTCGTTTCATTTCACCAGTAACTTCCTTTAACAACTCAGGTTTTATCTCTGGTACGCCGTCTGTTATAGGATGTACAACATAATGATAATCTCCTTTTTTTACGATGGGTGCCTCTTTTAATGATTTTTTTAGATAATCTAGCCTCATAGCTCTCCAACCTCTTCACAGGTTTTTCTTAAAACTGGAATGAATTCATCTATAATCTTTTTTGTTATCTGTGGCATTATAACAATACGTATGCATGAAAGATGATCGATTTTGTTTACCTTCCACCCGTATTCTGATAGCTTATTCACAACTTCCGGTAGTTTTTTCAGTTTTACACCAAGTACGTTCATCGTGGGTTTGGTAATGAAATGTAACCCGATATCTATTATTTTTTCTTCTGTATGTTTTGTAATGTTCATACAATTTTCAACCAATCTTTTGTAGCCATCTTTCCCAAGATATCTAGCAACAGCATATGCAGCGGCCACTGGACCGCCTGATCGTGTTCCAAAAATACCTGCTTGTCTTTTACTGCTGATACAAGGTGATTCTACACTTATTTCATCAAGCCATTTTTCATCTTGGATAATAAGCGCCCCCAAAGGAATAGCAGAATACCCCATCTTATGGGCATCTAGTGATATTGTGCTCACTCCTTTTAGTTTAAAATCAAAATCTGGAACTTGATAGTTTAGCTCCCTTAAAAACGGTATAACGTAACCACCAAATGCTGCATCAACATGCAGAAATAGGTTCTCATCATAACAAATGTCACTTAATTCTGGAATGGGGTCAATAGTTCCAAGTTCTGTTGAACCTGCGATTCCTAAAATAGCGGCAGTATTATTATTTATTTTGTCTTTGATTTTTGAAACATCCATATTGTAGTCACTAGTCAATGGCACTTTGGTGAGTTTCATATCCATAATTGATGCAATCTTTTTAAATGAAAAATGAGCGCTATCTGCAAGAATTATTTCTTTTTTTCCAGTTAATTGCTTGGCTATCCACATTGCCGTTATGTTTCCTTCTGTTCCGCCACTCACAATTTGTCCTACAGATGTCTTTGGTGCGTGTAATAAATCTGAGATGAACTTTATCAATTTGGATTCAATTTCTTTTGTCCCAGGAAACATTTCAGGATCTCCCAGATTGGTTCCTAAAAATTTTAGGTATGCTTCTTTTGCAATGGGGTGAAGTTGAGTACACATGGAGCCAAGTATGTGGCCACTTGAAAAACTGAAATCTCGTTCTTTAAATGTATCAAGCTCTTTTAATATTCCAATTCTTTTTTTATCTTTGTTGTGGGGTTCCATACATTGAAGAATGTCATATGTGCTCAAAAAAGATTCCGTTCTTGCTGACGAGAATACCAATTTAAGATGCTAAAACATCTTTGTATCCATTGCAAAATCAACATTAAAGCAAGAATACTCATAATCAAGTCGCATACACAATATTTATATATTTTGATTCATATATTATTTAATTGAAATGAAAAAAGGCACAAAAGCCAAGGCAAAGAAAAAAAAGATAAAAACGCTAGAGATAGAGGGTATAAAGAAATTGGATATCCTCGCGAAACTTAGACTAGCTGTGATCTCAATCTTTGTTCTTAGTACGCTCTCTATTCTTTTAGTATTCGTTACAGGCTTCGTGATTCCGGTCCTTCTTGTATTGATAAGCTACGTTATGGTATTTATTCTGATGATAAAACTGCTAATTATAAAGAAACTGTGAAGACATTTTACTCCAAGACAGCAAAATTAATTCTAGAGAGACATCGATCAAGGAATTCTAAAACCGGTTAAAAAACCATCACATTTTAATATAGGAAAAGAGGCTTTGCACCCTTATTCGGTTTTTTCATCTAATTTG
>JAUWBM010000051.1 GCA_030601705.1 Thermoplasmatota archaeon | reverse complement strand
AGAACATCTAATGTATCTTCAATTGAAATATGTTTAACTAAAAAGAGCAAATAGGTAGAACGGTAAGCCTACAGGATGATGTCTATATCCATTTTTTTTGCAAGCTCTTTATACCTGTTTCGAATTGTTACTTCTGTAACGCCTGCTACATCTGCAATCTCTTGTTGTGTTCTACGTTCACCACAAAGTACTGATGCAATATACAGATAGTTTTTCTCCTATATTTTTGACGAAAATCTCACTAAACCCTTTTTTTCTTTCTCATGACACATTATCACCTGTTACCTCCCAAATTTCGAATATTTAATTTAGTATTTAGATGTTTAGTTTCAAATTTGGACTGAACCATGTTGCCGTAGAAGATACCACTCCACGGACTATCAACAGCAGTGAACAACTCGCTCTTGATTTGATTTTCAACGGTCTGGTGAATACAAATGATTTCACACATGAAGATGGTACGTATCGTGTCTATGCAGCATTCAGAAACCCCGATGGCAACGTCCTGGTTACAGATGATGAAAACGAGTTGGTAGCGACGTACGAGTTTGACATAACCTTTGATTAAGTCAGTTAGGTCAGCTATGCATTACACCTCGGGCCCAGATTTATTTACAATTAGGAAGATACAGAACATGAAAGTATGGATAAGAAAAAGATTGTTAAATATGTCAGAAAAATTGAAAAGCTAAGCGAAGCCAAAGAAGGCGAACTTGTATTGATTTCAGGGAAAGTCAAGGAGACTGCGGTAAGATTATCCCCAAAATTAACATTTCCGGAAACATATGAAGGGGAACTTCTCGATACAGGGTTGGGAAGTAGTATCTTTAATATTGATTTTGAAATTCGGGATGATTACTTATATAAAAAAACATCTAGGAAGAAAACCTCCAGTGAACACGCTGAAGATTTTAATAAAACTATTGCAGCGTTCAACATCTTTGGTTTCCATCTGGATTTTGTCACAAATGCGGATATTACTCTATTCTCAGAAGATTCAGTTAACACACCCTTTACAGTCCCTTCATCATCAAAGGCCGACAGGCGAGAAAAAGCAGTGAATAAGGTTGAGGTAAAAACAAATGAGAAAGCTGTCTTTTTTCTAGCCCTTTTTATCTTGAACCAGGGACTGAAATTGGATAACAATTTTGAATTGGAAGATGCATGTAAGTTTTACGGGTATGCGCATTATTACCCATTTCATAATGACTATCATCTTGCCTTTGCATACTCCTGGATGTTCATTGAATCGTATATAAACCATTTGTTCAATGAAACAATAAGCAAAATAAATGATAGCTTCGATTCAATGACCCCATTTTAAAAAATGAGGTCTCTAAACATTGAATCAAGGCCATCATTTTGAAAAATATACTAGTAGGTTACAATACGCATGTATATGGTTATATATATCCAATTTTTGGCCTTGGTATTCAGAAAGAATATGAATTACTATCGTGGAATGAGCAGGGGGAGATAACGAAAATTGAAGGCATGTTGACCATTGCTTTTTTGTTTGTCTCTTCTTGTTCCCATAAAGACGGGAAAAGATTAAATTGTATTATAAAGATTTAGTATATGGTTAACATGCCAGATTTTTATACAAGAGAACAAGAGAGAGATAGACACTTTGATTTTAAACTTGCTTATCGTGGTTTGAAAAGGGATTATGATGAAATTAAATCACAACTTGATGAAATTAAAGAATATATCGAATTAAATGCTGACTCGCATGTATTTTCTGTACCTTTTGAACTTAAAAAAACAATTAAAAATATTTTAGATGAAAACAAAAATTTACGTGTTGAAAATAGAAAATTGACTATTAAAATACAAAAACTTAATGATAAAACCAATCAATTGACCAATATAGTTAGTGAATTAGAGGCAACTATCAATCGGAAAAATAAAAAGATAATCACATTTGAAAAACATAACGCACTCATGAGTGAATTATTGGATGAACGAAAATCTGGTTGGATAATCCGCAGAGATTTGGCAATTAGGACCAATCGTATGCTAGATGAACAAAATGAATTTGGATTTCCGTTGAATTTTAATGAAGAAAATGTTCATAACCTTCATTCTAATGAAGAAAACTCCAAGTTGTGTCATTTCAAATATTATTACGATGGAAATTTTCCAGATGGGAAATATAAGGAATATGATATTCCTTGGTCACTCTATGAATTTTTAAGGCGAAAGTTTCAAGTTGATACTGGAATGAAAAAGAAAACAAAACAAATTCATAAAAAAAGTAAAGCACCAGAAATAAAATCAATAGATGAGATGAAAGAGCACATCGAGAGTTTTGGTGAATATTATTATAGATACAGTTATTTTGAAAAAATCGGTGGTTTTTTACTACAACATAAGAGTAAAAGATTTTGCACAAGGGATGTGCGGCAGGAATGTAAGGGGATAAGTCCGGCAACTCTCTCTAAACATTTGAAATTATTTGGGAAGTGTAATCTTATCTATAAGATTAAGAGAGGATTGTACTTGGTAAACATTAAATGAACAAATAGTAGATAATAATTGAACGATAACTGAACGAGGATTGAACAGAAACTGAACGAATTACGTCTTTTTTGAACGATAATTGAACGATTTTTAGATTTTTGTGAACGTTATCCCTAAAACTAAAAAATACCTCGAAAAGCATTCTAATCAACAATCAAATAAGTTAACTAATTGAATCTCGACTTTGAAAAATAGACTATATCTATGGCTTGTTATTGATGTCCATTGAAAAGAAGAAATCAAGACATGTAAGAATGAGACTCCCAAATGTCTTAGAATCAGGGTATAAACTCGCTTCCCTTCTGACTCTGATTAAACCTTACTCCCTGTAAAGGGGTTCTAACAGAGAAGAATCGTATACGGGAAATCTGTACGTACGGTCTGTCTATGAGAGAAGGAAGAGCTGGTAACAGCTCAGCCTTACTTTATGCCATCATTTTGAAAAATATGCTAGTAGGTTACAATGGGCATGTATATGTTTATACATATCCAATAGCATATGGGGTGCAACAGGCAACGACGAAATGGATATTTCATCATCACCAGTTGGGAAAGAAAATAATCGTATCAATATGTGTAATAGACTTGATGCTGGTGTCTTCGGGAGTGTCTGTGAATGCTTTTGATAAAGGAGAATTATTCATGGAATTGGAGACAGAGGGCAATACACTGATAACAGAGTACGGTGATCAACGTGTAATCGAGATTAACAGTGCCGGTAGTATCGTAGCAAAAGGCTGGATTGAGTGAACCTATGGATGCAGAAAGACTCTCCAATGGCAATACACTGATAACAGAGCACATCGGTAAAAAAGTAATCGAGGTTGACAGTGCCGGCAATGAAGTATGGAATATGACTGGGTTGCATGTGCCTACGGATGCGGAAAGGCTCCCCAATAACAATACGCTGATAGCAGAGTGTGGTGCCAATCGTGTAATCGAGGTTAACAGCACTGGTACTATCGAATGGATAAAACCTACTTGTTTTGAGTATATGAAGTTCACTTTCACACTCTGAAATTTACAATAGATTTAAAAGTTATTTCCCAAATATTAAGTGTTAAAACAATATTCCGGTTGAGGAGTAACTATGAACATAACATTGTTTGGCGGAGTCGGTGAAATAGGAGGAAACAAAATCCTGGTGGAGCACAAAGGCTCAAGGATCTTCCTGGATTTTGGTACAAGTCTTGGATATGAAGCGAATTTTTTCTCCGAGTTTTTAAAACCAAGAACAAACACAGCGTTAAAAGACAGAATCGAAATAGGGGCCCTGCCGAAAATCCCTGGAATTTACAGGCAGGATTTAATTAGGCCGGACGGAGTCGAAAATCTGAACAATGATATTTATTCAAGAATATTGAAGAAGAATTCTCCTTATTTTTATCTGGATGAGATAGAGACATGCGAGGGGTATATGGTCAAAAACAAAAAACCTTATCTTGACGCCGTTTTTCTGTCACACGCCCACTTCGACCATACGGGGGGCCATCGGTTTCCTCCACAACTGTATTGATTTATACTGCTCGAAAGAAACAATGCTGCTTGTGAAAGCAATTGATGACGTAACGGTTTTCAAATCCAAGGCAATCGACTCAAATCGAATATGAAGAAGGGTTTCAAATGGATATCTCGTCTTACTGCAGTTAAGTGAAATAACACGAAAGGTTAAAGAATGATTCTTGTGTTTAATATTCAATTTTACCTGTTTGGAAAGGGGAGATCTTAAATGATAATTGTGGTTTCAGATGTACATTTAGGATATCAGGAGAGTAATACGGCTTCTTTTAAGAATTTTGTTTATGATTATGTTTCAAAGAAACTTGGTCCTAAAGATCATTTAGTTCTTTTAGGCGATATCTTTGATTTCTGGAGAAGAAAGAATATGGATCCTCTATTAGAAAATGAAAACGTCTTAACAAAAATTCTGAGTATGGATACTAATGTACATTATGTGGTAGGTAACCATGACTATTACATGCTAAGAATCAAGGAGAGGTTTCCAGACTATAGTGCACTTGAACTTGGAAAATACTTAAGATTGAAAGATGGTAAAAGCAAATTCTTCTTCATGCACGGTTACGAACTGGATGTACTGGCAAACTACGAACCTTTAACTTTAGAAGAGTGCGAAAAAATTAGTGAGGCTCTCTGCCGCGCAGAAAATATCCTTGGAAGAATCATGAGTATGCTATGGGGATTAAAAAAGAAATTGAAAAAATCACCAGAGGAAAGAAAAAGTTGGAAGAAAGAAAAAGAATCTGGAAAGAGTCATATTGATAATCTAGAAAAATTTGCTCGTTCAAAAGTTAGAAACTTTTTCCTAGGTTTAGAATATGATGAGAAGCTGGTATTTGGACATACTCATAAGCCATTTGTTGATAAAGATACTGCCAACACTGGATCTTGGGTCAAAAATGGGCACGAGTATAACACCTTCATCGAAATAGAAAATGGGAAAATGAAATTAAAAAATAAAAATCTTGATAATGATTTTTATAAGGCTCTATATTTAATCTTGAGTGAAAGTAGATACAGTATTAGATTGAAAAGGAATATAATTACACATAGAAAATTAAATGAAATTATTAGAGATATTCAACAACAATCTTTCACTCAGCAAGAATTAATAGATTACCTTGACAAATCAAAAGTATTGACGAGAAGGAGTAGACAAAACTATGAAATTTCTAGCACATTTGATGAGATAAGTAAAAAAATTCATGATGGAACTCTGAGGTGATCAGATATGTATGATATTTTTATTTTATTACCTCCTATTCTCACTTTAATTGTCATAAGTGTCATTAAAATATTAAGTTCTGAATTTCAGCTAAGAGGATTTGGATTGGATTCAAATATAATCGGCGTCATGTATATTTATCCACTTCCAATTATCAGCCAGATTGATCCTGCTTTGATGCAAACAATCTTATTAGGCGTTACATTTATTTTTTCGATAAATGCTATATGTTTTGTGCTCTCAAAAAAGTTAAGAACGAATAAGAGAATTTACGAACGAGTTTCTTTGACTTTAGGATTAATTGTTTTTGGAATGGGGTTAATTTTGATAATCATATTTTAAAAACCGTATAAACTGAATTAAACACAACAACCCAATAACAAGTGTAATTCCACCTTCTAGCCGGTATCCTTTAATGATCAGTCCAATCCCTCCAAAGGTGAAGAATCCAGCAATAGCACCGAGAATATAGGTTATCGATCTCATAAACAACATAACCAAATGGCTAAATACTAAATAAAAGATTTGAAGATGGTGGTAAAAAAATGAGTTTATGGATGGTAAGAGCAGGAAGATATGGAGAACAAGAAGCTACTGCTTTAGAAAAAGAAGTAGTAACAATAGGATGGGAAGATTTGAAGGATTTATCTTCAATAAAAACTAAAGAAAAATTAGAAAAGCTATATTGGAAAACATATCCAGATGCAACGAAAAGGAGTGCAGCGAATGAAATTGGACAAATTTGGAGATTTATCCATGATATTAAAAAAGGTGATCTTGTTGCCCTGCCTTTAAAAACACAATCAGCAATTGTAATTGGAAAAGTTAAAGACGATTATGAATACACTAAACTTGCTGAAAATGTGAAACATATCAGAAAAGTGAAGTGGTTGAAAACAATTCCAAGATCTGCTTTTGATCAAGATCTGTTGTATTCTTTAGGTGCTGCAATGACAGTATGTCAAATAAGCAGAAATGATGCTGAACAAAGAATTAAAAAACTATTGGACAAAAAAGAATTTAAACCATCTGAAGAGAGAATATCTGAGGAAATTGAAGAAAAAATTGATATTGAAACTTATGCAAAAGATGAACTTATTAAGCTTATTGACAGAAAATTCAAAGGTCATGATTTAGCTCGCTTGGTTGATGCAGTATTGAAAGCGCAAGGTTATACAACAAAGATGTCTCCTCCAGGTCCAGATGGTGGTGTTGATATTTTGGCATCAGGAGGTGCATTGGGTTTTGATGAACCAAAAATTTGTATACAAGTAAAATCGTCTTCATCAGTCGTAGACGTGCCAACATTAGGTAGACTTAAAGGAAGTATGAGCGATGTAGATGCCAAACAAGGACTATTAGTTTCTTGGTCGGGTTTTAATAGAAAAGTTGAGCCTGAAATTAGAAGGGATTTCTTTACTATTCGTCTTTGGGACTCAGGGAAGCTTCTTGAACAGATTTTTAAATATTATGATAAATTTGATGATGAATTGAAAGCGGAGTTGCCTCTGAAAAGAATTTGGGCATTAGTATCAGAAGAAGAATAAATTATAAAATTGAATATCCCGAAGATATGAAAAATAATAAAAACATTGGTATGAGTAAAGAAGAAATTAAAGACATACTTACAAAAATTGGAGAATATTATAAGTTTTACGTTGAAACTGAAGTTCATACTGGTTTTAGCAAAGTCGATCTTGTTTGGTTTGACAATAGAATTAAGCCTATTTGGCTAAAAGGAAAAAAGAAGTTAGTGAAATCATTAGCAATTCCACTTGTGGGTTTTGAGATAGAAGAAAAAACCGATGACAGAAAAATAATAAGAGGAGATATAAAGAGATAATGAAAGAAAATTATTATTTTTATATCACTCTAATATAGTCTATGCCCTCAAATTGTGCTCCGCCAGTGATTTGACCAGTAACCGTTATCGCCACATTCTCTCCAGGTTCAAGTATGGCTATAACCTCTTGTCTGTCGAATTTGACCATGAGGTCAGGTATGCCATCGTCGTCATAGTCACTGATATTTGTAGGATGGTCTTCAGCATGTACAACATCGTTCAGTAGTATTGTGCTAATATTGATGTCCGAGACATTATAACCTTCTGGGAATTCGATGTAACAGGTGATCCATTTACCACTACTGTTGAGGTTTAAGGTATCAGGGTCGATGTCTATTGTAGCTTCTAAATCATAAATATCTATTTTCAATGAAGGTGACCAATCACTAATATGACCCAATACATCCTTTGCCCTTGTTCTTACCGTGTATATATCACCGTCAGTCCAAGAGTGAAATACACTACAAGGCTCTCCAGAATCAAACGGTCCAAGCCATCCTGAATCCTTGCCATCACCCCAGTCAAACATGTAATAAATTTGATCATCTTCAGGATCAGTTGTGTTTGTTGAATAGGTATAGGAGACATCAGTAAAACCTACTACCGGACCAGATGGTTTTGAAGGAGGATACGGCATTTTCACACTGACGATTTCATCAGGTTGAATCAGCATATTAACAGTTCCATCTCCATCATCATCCATATAGATTGTATAATCTACAGAATCTCTATACGTATATATTATACCAATCGAATTTTCTGTTATAGTAACATTTTTATATTTTACATTTGTGAATCCGCCGCTTTTGAGATACTTATCACCTGTCAAGTTAAATGTTCCGTTTCCAATTCCTTCAATTATGAAGGTATAACTATCGAGTCCATAATCTATTGAGATTGATTCTACTGTATGATTACCAATAGTCTTATTTGAATAACATGCCCAGTCAATTTGAAAATCTATGCCACCAGTTTCGTTTTTCCCTACATGATTTCCATCAGAATCATATGCATGGAGGTTTACAGGGCAGTTAACCTCTATTTTCACTCTGGAATTAGCTTGTTCCGCCGGTTTTACTAATACATGGTCCTTAATAACTGTAATATTTCTATAAAAACCATAATCTATGCAACTACCGGTTTGTACGTATATTGTATCTAAATCATCATCACTTATCCAAGTATGTGAGTTTGAATCATCATATACCCATTCACCTTGATCATAATTATAGTTACAAACTCTGTTTTTGTGTGTATGTCCTGTAAGAACTACATCAACATCATATGCAGAACAATTCTCAATAAACTCTTTCATATTTTCTTTAATTGTTCCGAGATTCCATTTATTAACGGCTGGATGATGCATGAAAATAATTTTATTAAGTTTATTTTGATTTAATACCAGTTCATTTTTTAGCCAATTCATTTGGTAATCACTAAGACCACTTCCCCTTGGAGGAATTGGGGGTGAAGCACCAGAGCCCGAGTTTAGGGACATAAAATGGGTATACCCATAACTAAAAGGGTAATTGACCCTATCATCAATATATTTGTAGTAATTTGCGATCCCTCCATAGTGATCATGGTTGCCGGGGGAACTATGCCATAAAACATCGAGTTTACTAACGGAGTTTAGAAATTCCGCATAATTCTCAATTCCTTCAATTCCTCCACCCCAATTGACAAGATCACCTGTAATTAACACAAATGCAGGTTTTGGATCAAACGAATTTATGTGAGCAATACACCGATCAAACAATTCTCTTGCCCCCGATTCACCAATATGGGTATCTGTTATATGTACAAAGTAAAAAGGTTCAGTTACTACAATTCTTAATGGAGCTGACCATTCACTTTCAGCACCATTGGTGTCTTTTGCTTTCACCCTAATATCGTAATAACCCTCATCAGTCCATGAGTGACTTACCCCGTCTATTATTCTCCCTGAATCATATGGTCCGATCCAATTGCTATTACTTCCGTCTCCCCAATCAAACCAATAATAAATCTGATCTTCTTCTTCATCACCGGTATTCGTTTTATATGTTTCTGATTCCCCCACATTCAATATGATGGAACCCCATGGCTTATTTGGTGTCTCTGGTGGTCTATTAGCCTCATTAGCCTCATACTCAATCGTAATAATTATCTTATCTACCGTGGCAGCCCAGTTCATATAGTTATGCTGTGAATCACTGTCAATATAAGGAGTCAAAGCGAGTGGGTACGATGCAGAATCAAAAATGACATTAATCTGTGAGCTGATAAGTACAAAAGTGGTAGTCCACCAGCCTCCTGTTCCTATTGGTGTGCCTGCTGCACCTTGGTTAGGTCCTACAAGAACTCCCAGATACTGATTATTCAGGTATACGAGGTCGGTTTCCTGCGTTGTTGGTGGTGGTGTTCCAGCGGCATTATCAACGTCCCAAGCTATGACATCCATTGTTACAGATTCGATCTCTGTGACTGGCTTATGTTCTGGATCCCAATTATATGTTGCCGTAATGTCCTGATTCCACCATGCGTAGATGTCAAAGTTAGTGCCACTATCAATGGTTATAGTGGCAGTCCAGCTATTTCCAAATGTCTCACTTGTTCCGGTTTCGTCAATTGGATCCAAATACGGAGTAGTTGTGGCACCATTAGCATCCTCCTCTGTCTGTTCTGCAAGTGCAGGAGACGGCATTACTGCTAAAACGCTCACTATCATTATCGCCGCAAACAAGACCGCTGTAAGTGGTTTTCCCATATTTTTCTTACTTTTCATCATTTTCATATTTCCATCTCTTTCATTACTATAATAAGATGATATATATAAACATTTATAAAAAATAGTTTTTTTCCAAGGCACCGCACGATAGTAGCCTGTTGGTCCCAAACATGATGAAAGGATACCGTTATTTTTTGCTACAGTTCTCATAATAAACTTATGTGAAACCAATATGATAAACGGTACTGTGTAACGTGAGTGTGGGAAACTTAGTTTGGGAAATCTAGTTTGGTATATAATTTAATTATTGTATTTTTTCCCCTACATAATGTTTATTATCCACTGTCCTTATTGTCCATACCGTACCATCAATTTTTATTAGACGCAACCACTCTGTCGTATCCTTTACAGGATTGCCACCAATATTTGTAACATAAGGTTTATTAATTGATCCCTGTGAAATTCCACTACCACCTCCTTTTTCAGATTTTATGGTTATGTTCTCATTTAGATGATTCTCCAAAACATAATCAATAGATGTCTGTAGTGGGTCACTCATGTTGATACGGACATGCCAATTATCTTCTAATCTAATAATTCTACCAGTATTTTCAATTCTGCATCTGAACGCTTTATAATGTTTATAATGTTTAGTCATATATATTCCTCAAAATCATATTTTATAACATATTATTTCTTAATAAAACTAATCCAAACAGCTTTCTTAATTTCCAACCTCTTTCTTCTTTTGATACCACATAGCAGTTTTCATAAGCGTTAACCACTTGTTATTTCCCTCTATTGTTATTCCTGCTTCCTCAGATGGTGTCTTACCATCTAATGCCTCATGTGGCTTAATGAAATTGTAAAAAAGTCTATGCCCTTCTATGATGGGTGTTTCCTCTGTTTTCAATGCTCTCATAACCTTCTCACGTTGTCTTATCGTTCCATGCAGTCTTTCTACATGATTGTTATTTGGATGGTGTTGTAATCCCACATTGTATAGATGGTTTGTCTCATGGGTATTTGTGTGGAACTCCTTTTTGATTGCTCTTTTGTAGCTCCCTAATCCATCGGTAACTATATATTTCGGTTTTCTACCACCACAGTTTTGCTTTGCACGTTGAAAAACCATACGTGCATCCCTGATCTTGCGTTCCTTAGAAACAACTGATGCCAGTTGAAACCGTGTACCTTCATCCATAACATTCCAGAGGTACTCCCAACTACCATGAACGTTAACCATCATTTCATCGGTATGCCAAACATCGCCTATATCTGGTTGAATAGTGTTTACATAATTGTTCATAATCCCGATGTATTTCTTAATCCAGTTATGCACACTCTTGTAACTTACATCAAGTTCATAGAACTGCTTTAAGTGATGGCTTATTTTACGGTCATTCCTTAACTTAAAATTCCAAAATCTATATACAGCCAATACACAAAGTTTTTAAATATTCTAAAATTATTATTTCATAGAAAAAAACAAGATAATAGAGGAGTTATTTAATAAATGGACTATATGGAGGGAATATTAACATTATCAATATTTTTATCTTTTATTGCTATTTTGATAACCTTTTTAATGGCACATGAGAATTATTTAAAGAATCCGAGACTTATAATCAAGTATATATCATCCGATAATGTAACAAAGAAAATCGGAAAAATGTACCTTGCAGATAAATCAAATCCATTGTATATGGATTTTGGAGGGGGGAAAGAGTACTATCAGCATACAATAACTGTTTTCAATAAAGGTGCAAAATTAGGTTTAATAAAAGCTATTGATGTAGATGACGATACTTCAATTAAACGATTTTATGTAGAGATTGCAGTAGGTGAACAATATTATCCAATTCATGAACCCTCACCTTGTGCCATCATACCGCTTTATCCCAAACAATCAATAGCGATTTTCTTTGTTGTATCAATTGATAAAAATAAATCTAATCTGGATTATAAAATAAATATAACATTTGATAATGATTTTATTAAGAAGGAAAAGCATATCACCAATAAAAGCGAAAATAAAATTAATAAACATCTTGAATAAAACTAAAATACACAAATGTAATATCAAAAACCAAAATGGTGGTAAACGTGAAGAAGAAACAGTTTCGTCATTTGAAAAAAATATCAAAAGAACATGATCTGAAAAAGAATCCTCCAAGGAACAAAAATCCACCTCCTAAAAAGAAAAAAGTATTAACAGATAAAAATTGGCGGCATCTTAAATAAAATCAACCTAAATTTCACAAACTAAAATTCCCACACTCACGTTACACAGTACCCAGAAGGGTAGTGGTCAAATTCATTGCTACAATACGGACACGTTAGCTTTACCATCTAAAGCCTCATTTTATCTATAATTTTAGCAGCCTCAACGGCTAAATCACTATTAGGGTCTAATTCTATAACTTTCTCGAAGGCATTAGCAGCAATTCTTCTAGCTTTCTTAGGCGTAAAAGGAGTATAGTGTGCCTTCTCGCCATCAATTCCTACTACTCCGCCACCCTGCCCTCCATGTGTCTGGGCGTATAAACATAATGCAATCCACCATGCTTCTTCTGCTATAGGCATCATATCATACGCTTTCTGAAAGGACTTTTGTGCTCTACGAATAAGTAATCCATGTTTTCCTCCCATTTGAAAATCCATTACTCCATAGTAGTGATATACAGATGCGATCACACCATCACAAGTTATACCATCATCCAATGTGCACTCTGGTTCAACTTCTTTGACCTCCTCAGCTAATTTAAAAGCGCGATCCAAATCAGATTTTATCCCATGTGCTATTTTTGCTCCACTGTATCTAGTAGATATCTTATCGAGTAATCCATCTACATTATCAGCATTATAATATTCCAACTTCGCACTTTCTATTTCTGCATTTGCATCATCTATCAAACTCGCTGCCATCTTCAATTTGAAGGATGGTGGTCTGTTCCTTTCCTCTACTTTCTCTTTCTCACCAAATAAACCCATTTATATGCCTCCTAATATTAAATTACTGATTTGTAACATATTAATCTTTATTAAATATTTCCCAAACATATCTTGATTGCAACATTAAACAATTAACCTACCCAATGGAAAATATTCATAATTCGGAATATATTCTGGGCTTAGTATAATAAACAAAAGGTTACAGCTCGTGTCCCTCGTTTCAGACTAATTATTTCTGTACGAATATATCTTCAAATTATCATTGATTGTTTATGAATTATGAGGTAGAAAACAAAATTATTAAAATTTGTATTGAATGTGGAAAAGACACATCAATCTTTAGCTTTATTTTTATTATATTTATCGGACAAATAGGATTATTGAATATAATTCTCATCCAATAGATTTATTTATCTATAAAATATGTCAACATTATGGCAAAATGTGCAAGTTGTAAGGGAAGCGGGGAATGCAGCCGATGTCATGGAACAGGAAAAATCGTTGGTATTCAGGATTATACCTGTGCGAGATGCGATGGTTCTGGTACATGTCCTGCTTGTGGAGGCACGGGCGAGTTATAGTGTCGTTAGGGAAATTCTACAGCCTCAACTAATTCTAATTGGCTAGATAGTATCTTTTAATATAAATGTTTTTGATAAAATAAATATTGCAATATCTGCCACAAAACCAATTATTGTAGGTGGGCTGATTTCATTTCCACAAATTAGAATATTCAATTAAGAGTTGAAAAGGGGAAGCAAAGAGGGATAAAGTGGAGCTGGACTTTCCCTCTTCCCCGTACTGGGAGCTATGTAATCTCCTCACCAAACAATTAATATGTAATCTGAAATAAATATGGTTTATGGTACAAGATTTTGATTATTACATAAAGGAGGATAGATGGATATTCATATCTTTATTCTGTCTCTTATCATATCCCGCCAAAACTCTAGAGGAAGCTTTTGACTTAGATACTCACTACCTCTACCATCTGGCGTAGATTTAGTAAGCTCTACATAAAACCCTCTTTGAGGCGATTCTTTTAAACCCGTACGCCAGTGTGCTCCACAACTTTTACATTCCATTTGAAAAATCTTGTGGGTCACCCATGAAGTATAATTCACTTTGCCATCACAAAAAGGACAAATCGGTATCTCAATCGCTCTAGGTGATTTTCCTTCTTTCTTTTGCATTTTCCCATCCCCTGACTACAATTCAATAACTGCTAGTTATTTAAAAATCCTCACTACTCTGCTTTTCCACCTAAAGATACTTTGTCTGTACCAATATTTTACCGCAATTAGGACATGTGATATCGCCCAAACCTCTGTTCTTAACAGTATCTTCATTTTCTTTACTGGAAAAAGGTAAACGCCAACCGCATGTCTTGCATTTAATGTGAATCATAAATTTACATCCCCTAATTACAATTTCATAACATCTCTTTATTTAAAAAACCTTATTTCTATTGTTCTAAGTGCAATTTTTTTATATAAATGATATGTTGACATAAATTGTGAATTAGATGGTTTGGGATAGTAGAAGAAAATACACTGAGGAAGAATTACGAGAAATCCAACATTCATCACCTAATAGGGGTTTTCCTGGTTTCTGGTATGACTTTAATATTTTTAAAAAAGTTGTAGCTGAAACAATATTAGAAAAACGCAATGCAGATGAACTATTTGAATATCTACAATATGTAATTAAACAAATAAATGAAAACGAAGATGACTGGTGGTAAATTCATCAATTTCTTTATAAACCCTATTTCCCCTTGATTGCCGTCCAAATTATCCCAGCCAACTCCCTATACGACCTCCTATTATCCACCAAGAAACATTTACAGAAGGCCACCAAAGAAACTGGTTATAAGGGGCATTTATTGTGCAAAACAAGCATTAGCAAGGTTTATTGTGCAAAGCCCTGATATAGAAAAGTGGTGGAAAAGCTATCAATAAAATACTCTGTTTATGGTGATAATATGACAAAATATAAGATTGTGACAATGCCTGGAGATGGTATTGGAAAAGTTGTTTTACCCGAAGCACTAAAAGTCTTAGATGCCGTGGGATTCGATGCGGAATACATACATGGGGATATAGGATGGGAGTTTTGGAAGAATGAGGGGAATGCGCTCCCTGAGAGAACCCTGAAGTTGCTGGAAGAGCACAAGATTGGTTTGTTTGGCGCGATAACCTCCAAGCCCAAGGATCAAGCATCTGATGAGCTTACTCCAGATCTTCAAGGAAAGGGATATGTCTACTACAGCCCTATAGTTGGTATGAGGCAGCATTTCAACCTGGATGTTTGTATGCGTCCCTGCCGTTCCTTCAAGGGAAACCCCTTGAATTTTATCATGAGAAAAGATGGTGGGTTTGAAGAGCCTTTGGTGGATGTAGTAATTTTCAGGCAGAACACTGAAGGACTTTATGCGGGTGTAGAATGGACTAACCCTCCACCCAATGTGAGAACGGCATTAGAGACCCACAGGAAGATGGAAAAGTTTAAAGATATTTCAGGTGAGAACCTTGCAATTTCTTGCAGGATATTCACCAGAGCAGCATGTCATAGAATCGTAAAAGAGGCTTTTGAATATGCTAAGAAGTTTGACTATAAGAGCGTGACTATCTGTGAGAAGCCTAATGTGATCCGGGAGACATCAGGGATGATGCGTGAAGAGGCAAAGAAACTTCACTCTCAATATTCAGGGATACAACTCTGGCATACTAACATAGATGCTCAGATGATGTGGCTGACAAAGAACCCTGAAGACTATGGAGTGATAGTAGCAGGGAACATGTTCGGTGACATAGTATCTGATGGTTTCGCAGGATTGGTAGGGGGATTGGGTTTTGCATGCAGCGCCAACATAGGAGAAGAAGTAGCTATATTTGAACCAACTCATGGCTCTGCTCCCAAGTATGAGAACCTGGACCCGTCGATAGTTAATCCTGTAGCCATGATACTCAGCTCATGTATGATGTTGGATCACATTGGTGAGACTGATAAGGCGAATCGTATAAGGGATGCAATAGCAAGGGTTATCGAAGAGGATAAGACTAGGACATATGATATGTTGAGGTTGTCTGGAGGACCCGATGTGTTTGAAAAGGGCGCTTGCTCCACTCAAGAGATGACCGATGTTATCATAGAACACCTATAAATGGTGAAATTGATGAAAGTCTTTTAGGAGAATATGACGAAATAGAAATTGGAGAAAATTATAATGTTCCAGAATAAATTAATAGAAACAGATTGTGGAGTTGTAGGTGGAGGGTTAGCAGGATGCACTACAGCATTAGAACTGGCAGATGCTGGTAGGAAAGTAGAGTTATTTGTTAAAAATAGATTGGTTGAGAATTGTAACAGCTATCTGATCGCTGGAGGTTTAGCAGCAGTTCAATTACACGGTAAAACATTAAATGGTGACTCTGTTAATTTACACATAGAAGACACATTAAAAGCAGGGAAAGGACTAAATGATGTTAAAATTGTTAAACCCTGTGCAGAACATTTTTTTACGGATGCCATACAATATCTAATCGACAAGGGTGTTAAATTTGACAAGAATAATGGAAATTTTGATTTAAATAGAGAAGGGGGGCATTCTAAAAATAGAGTATTTCATGTAAGTGACATTACTGGCATGAAAATCATGGAGACACTGGGAAAACTTGTCAGGAATCATCCAAATATAAAGGTTCATGAAAATTGTATGGTAATTGATTTAATAACAAAAAATAAAATCGAAAAATCTAAAGGAAAAGATGCCTGTCTTGGCTTTTATGTCTACGATGTAGAAGCAGAATTTGTGAGAACTGTTCAATGCAAAGCTACCTTTATCGCTACAGGGGGATTAGGGAAGGTTTTTTTATATACGTCAAACACAGACATAAGCACGGGTGATGGTTTTGCTATGTGTTATAGGGCAGGGCTTCCGCTTGCAAACATGGAGTTCATACAATTTCACCCCACTGTATTTTATGACGTGCTTGCTGTTACTGAGGGTGAAAGAAGATTTCTGCTTACAGAAGCACTAAGAGGAGCAGGAGCCATATTAAAACTTTATAAAAATACCGGAGAAGATTTTGTTTTCAAATATGATCCGCTGGGTTCAAAAGCGACGAGAGATGTTATCGTCATGGCTGAGGATATAGAAATGAGGAAACACGGGTCAAGCCATGTCTGGCTTGATTGCACCAAAATAGACAAGGATAAATTAAAAAGCAATTTTAAAAACTCTTATGGCTTCTGTCTGAGCAAAGGAATAGATATAACAAAAGAACCGATACCCGTAGTTTATGCAGAACATTACTCTAATGGAGGAGTATTGGTTAATTCTAACAGTGAAACTGAAATAAGAGGGTGCTATGTTCTCGGGGAAACTGCTTATACGGGATTGCACGGGGCTACAAGACTTGCAAGCAGTTCTGGACCTGAATGTGTTTTATTTGCAAGACTTGCAGCTAAACATTTTTTATTAAATTCAGATGATTTCCCCTCATTAAAGATTCCCTTATGGCAGAGTGGAGAAACGGTAGAATCAAAAGATAAGATAACTGTTGGTTATTACTGGGAGGTTATAAGAAGAACAATGAACTCCCTGTGTGGCATGTCAAGAAGGGAAGAAAGATTGATTGCTGCTAAAGAATTATTGGAATCTCTTAGCAATAGCATAAATAGTTTTTATTGGAATTATCGGGTAAGCAGAGATTTTTTGGAAGTCAGGAATATTGCAGATGTTGCCAGCATAACTATTGAAAGCGCCCTGGCAAGAAAAGAGAGCCGAGGCTGCCATTTCAGAGAAGATTTTCCCAAGACAAATGATAAAAATTACCTTGGCTTGACAATAGCCAAGAAAGAAAATAAACCTTATATTCTGAAATTAGGAGAAGTAAATTAAAGGAGATAAACAAGTTATGCGACTACATTGCAGGGGGAGGTGCTTGGATGAAAGTGCTATTTGTTACAGACTTACATGGATGTAAGTGGAAATATAAACGGTTATTCAAAGTAGCAAAAGATTTTCAGGCAGATGTAATCATCAATGGTGGTGACATGTTACCAGGGAATAATGATTTGTTTAGACAGGGCGAATTCATTACCGGCTACCTTGACAGTCATTTTGCACGATTCGACTCTGCTGGGATTTATTATCTCTGCTACCTGGGAAACGATGACCTTAGGATCTTTGACAAACTATTTGAGGAAACCTGTAATAAATATTCCTTTGTAGTCTGCTTGGCACAACGTAAATTCGAAGTTGGAGGTTACAAATTTATTGGTATGAACTGGGTAGTTGATTATCCATTCCGACTTAAGGATAGATGTAGAATGGACACAGACGATTATACATTCCAAGAGCAGTTCGGAGAAGGACTGTTATCTACACTAGAGGGATGGGAAGAAATAGATGACTGGTTTTCCTATGCAAAAACACTTCCAACGATAGAAGAAGAACTTAATCAATTGGTGTGTCCAGAGGATATGGCAAAGAGCATGTATGTAATCCACATGCCACCAAACGGACTAGGATTGGATAAATGTTATGACGGTGCGGAAGTAGGGTCAAAGGCGATTTACAGCTTTTTGAAGAAGTATCAGCCAAAACTCTCGCTTCATGGTCATATCCATGAGTCCCCTGAAGTTACAGGTCAATGGTATGCAAAACTCGGTAGGACGATATGCATTCAACCTGGTCAACTTAATGAGTTCACCTATGTCACGATTGACTTGTCTACTATGAAGTTTGATAGAATCAAGGATACACAAGGATCTAAGAAAGTTGAGGGATGAGATAGGTATGAGCAAATTGGCCAAATACCAAGTTTAACTTGGGTTAAATAAGTTTTTCGGTTAAGGGTAAAAACCGAAAAAAAGCGCTATTTAAATTTTTGAAATGTATTACTATTTAGTTTTACAGATTTTGCAAACCCTGCACGAGTTATTTCAGGTATAAAATGTAAATGGACTTTGTGAGGTACATGT
>JAUWBM010000019.1 GCA_030601705.1 Thermoplasmatota archaeon | reverse complement strand
TGAATTATAAAAATTTGGAATTATGGCGCAGGGACACATTTTACCACCATAAAGCTTTTTCCATATCTCTGCAAGTTCATTAACTGCCCATTCTAATGTTCGTAAAAATACTCTTTCCATCATTTTTTCATATTCATATTGCGGAATTTTAGTATTTCCCATCTTTTCCCATTTCGTCTTGCCCCCAAGCCAACGATTAAATCTATAAATAAAGAAGTAGACTAACCATTTTAATTTATATAATCTCATGTTTCATTCCATCCTCATCAATGCCCCACCTGTAGCTTTTTTGTATTATACCACGTATGTTATATTCTGGCGTTTTCTTTTGTAAGTCTTCAAGAAATTCCTTTATTTTACTTTCAATATAGTCTGTATCCAACTCAAACCATTCACCCTTCTTTTTTACTGCTATAATCTTCACTACAAATTTCATCCTTCCTCCCTCTCTATCAATTCATGACTACTTTCCCCATTACTCACTTTTTTCGTTTTCTCGAGTTCTCCTTCCGCTATCATAAGTTTTGCCTTTAGCATCTTAATCTGTTGCTCATATCTCTCCTCTGCTATCATATACCCAATTTCAGTACAGACTCCAACCGATGTTATAATAGGACGTTTATCAACACAATCCAGGTATGCCTTTTTTAGATTTTTATCGTGCTCAAAACCAATAATTAATTGGGATATAAGAAACGATATAAATATTCTGAATCCTCCAAACCTTTTGACTATAATATCATTTCTCGCTTTGTCCGGTTCTCCTAATTCTTTAACAACTGCTGCTACTTTTTCATATTGCTTTCCATACTCTTTAATTTGCTCTGGAGTTAAAAACATTGTAACCTCCTTTCTTTATCTCCCACCAGTGGGAGAAAAGATTCGACTGACGTGCGTTATAGTTAGAGTTAATACTAAGCAATATAGTACCCTCGTCCCCAAATACACGATGCCAGCCGAGTCTTTTTATAGTTTTTTAACATCTTTTCCGTCTATTGCAACAACTTCGCCTTCAGAAATGAAAATTCCTACCTTTCCAGGTTCATCACTAACAGATTCCAACCATACCTGAAAACCTTTATCCTTTACCATCTGCTCTATGATTTTCCTATTGTTCTTATCAAGAAGAGATCCATCCCTTATTAATATCACACGAACGTTTGGGTTAAGTGCCATAGCGATTGCCATGGAAACTTTTAGCTTCTCGCTGTCTGATATCTGTTCAAATGGTAATTTCTTGTATGTTACGCCATCTTCAGAGAACCCGAGATCTTCTATCGGAAGTTTGCTCTTGGCCACGACATCGGTCTTGAGTTGTCTCAATTTCTCTATGGACTTAGTGAATTTCTCCGAGGCATCCGTACTTTCCGTGTGATCCTTCATGAGACCTTTCTTGTTTTCGGCGAGTCTCGCGTACTCGTTAATCTCGTCAGCCCTCGTGACCTTCTCCCTTATCGCCTTCTCATTCTTGATATCGACACCCCTGGACTGAAGGGTTCCTCTTTGAATGTGGAGCTTCTTCGAAGACTCTATTAGCGCTTCAACCCTTTCCTCGATGTCCTTTATTGCCCCATTCAGTGTCCGCAGAGTATCTATGTCTTTCTGTTGATCGAGCAGCTTTTTCATACTTATGGGCTTGGCGTCCTTGAACTCATCAGGGATCTCTATTGCATTAAGCTGGTTTTCGAGTGACTTCACTCTCCTGTTTATTTCTGTCCGGGAGTCAAATGAGGACTTTGCTGCTGCATCTATGGCATCCATAAAATTTCCATAATCACTCCAATCTCTTCCTGTCAGACTCTTTAGCTTTTGCCAATCTACTCTCATCTTACCTGCAAGCATCAAAATATCTCTCTGTTCCTTCTTTTCAGAGCGAGCAAATTCCAATGGATCGAATGAGAGTCCGCCAATTAAACCATCAAGAAGTTTCTGTGGTGTGCTGAAACTTGATTCGGCACCTTTCCCTGGTCTAATCTCGAGATAAGAATGCTCATTGTTTGTCCATATTCTGTCAATGACATACTCAACCTTCTTATCCTCCTTCGTTCCGAGCTCAATACTGATACTGGCTTTTTTCTCGCCTTTCCTAATAGGTACCTTGGCAATCGCCTTTTTGCCTCCGAGCGCGTACCAAATGCAATCGAGCACGCTGGTTTTTCCTTGATTATTCGCTCCAGAGATAACCACAACATCACCCTCTGGAGTAATTTCAATTGCCTTGATTTTTTTCACATTCTCGGCCTGCAGCTTCAGGATCCGCAGGACCCTATTTTTCTGCATCTTTTGTTTTGGCATTTTCAGCCTCCTTTTTCTCTTGAAGTTCTTCCCACTTCTTTTTTGATACAATAATGGCATCGGATACGCTAATTATACCCCCTGAGACGCTCTTAAATCCATTTACTGCCGTTAATTGATGGGACTTATTTTTAGCAATGAACTTACCCCCATCTCCCTGCTTAAAATCCACGTGAGCGCGTTTTTTGCGATTTAGATCATATCCAAGACGACGGGAATATAGGTAACATTTTGTATCAGAACAATCTCTCACTTTTTTATATGTTCCTCCACATCTATTAACACAATATTTTCTTATTGCCTTTGTTGCAGTTAATCGTTTTTCTTTTTTCATTGTACGGACGAAATCAATTTCAGGCTCTATCTCACTCATCTCAGCTTTCTTATGTACCATACTACATATTTCTTCCCATCGGGTTTATAATTACCAAGTAAACCTATCACTTTAAGCTTCCGGGCTTCCCGTCTCCCATTGGTTATGTTTGCATCAAGACAAACAGCTATAAGCTCTATGGTAGAGAGACGTTTACTCTTGGTTATTGCCTGATACACAAAAGCATTGTGGCTATGATTTTCTGGGTCTAATAACTTATCTTTTAGAGCAATAAGTTTTACTTTTTCAGGATCAGTTACTGCTTCTTCATATCCGCAATTATGACACCTGAATAGAAAATGTTGATTGCCATTACCAATGTTGTAACCGATTTTCCACATTTCCGTACCACATTTTTTACAATTCATTACTACCACCTCCAAATTTTATACCTTGTCTCTCCCACATCAGCTGCCATGCCAAGCAAGGCAAATATGATGCTTCCGATAAGGAGCAGCGCACTATAACCTGCAAAGGGTATTGCCTTTTCAAAATTTCTATAACAAACACAAATCAGAGATGATGTCGCCATTACTCCGAATCCAAAAGTGCATATATAGAACAAGACAACAAAGAATCTGTACACTAACTTAAATAGTCTTTTCATCTTTTCCTCCTTCCGGTCACAGCCATAGCAAAAATCTCAAAGAAAGGTTCACTATTACGACTAAGTACTATGACTGCGACCGTTATTTTTCTTCCTTTCTTTTTTATCCTCTATTGATAATTTCCCTTTTTCTTCTTCGTTAGTTATTTTAATTAGTTCGTCAATTTTCTCTACTTCTTTTTCTTCTTTTTCTATCGCTCTCTGAGAACGAATGATTTTTGGTTGTTTGACCGGATAACCTGTTGCGAGATTACCAATCTCATGAATTCCTGGTAGATATCCAGGATGTTTTTTTTGCTTTGAGAATTGTTTATATAATTGCACAAATTCCCGTTGTCTCCACTGAAAATCTTCCAAGAACCAGTTTTCGCAAATGAATGGTAGACCACCCAGACATTCAACAACCGAATGTACAATAGGATCATCGAATTCAGCACTTTGATAACCTATAGAATTTTTGATCGCATTCCAAAGCGTTAAAAAAGCCCCTTGTGCCGCATCTTCTCCTGCTCCTGAACTTGTTTCTCCTCGTATTTCTGCAACTGAAGGAAATGAAGTGTAAACTCTTGTCTTGATTAAATTGTCAACATTTACTTTAATATCTTCCAAAGATAAATCTTTAAGAAATTTGAAATATATTTCAACCTTATTTTCTGAAACTTTTAATGAAAATGCTTCCGCCATAATTCCCATTAAAGTCATGAAACTTTTATAATCTTTATCTTCCATTTTCCTCCTCCTCTTTTCTTACTTTTTCTTCCATCTTTTTACCCCAAGCTTTTATACCCGCATGCCTTGAATTTTCCGAACCAGAAATGAGTTTGTTTATTTGACTAGAAAATATACCGATCGTAAATCCAGCTTTCCCAATAAATTCATCGGTGGAGTTGAAGAATAAGTCTTTTAATTTTTGTAGTTCTTCTAAAGAGTAAGTTCCTAATAGGCGTTTGATTAAACTTGCGTCTTTTGCTAAAACTAGGTAAGGCGCACCTGTTTTTACTTTGAAAGTATCATAGAAACTATCTATGAATACTTTGACGTTTGGATTTGTTGGTTTTTTTATCTTCTTCTTCTTCGCCGATTTATCGGCAAGTGTTTTAAACTTCTTTCCATTCTCAACATTCTTGTAAACATTCTTTAAACCATTCTTGTTTATAGAATCTGTAATGAGTTGCTCTCTTGTAGCTTTCGTTGTTGCTTTCGTGTTGCTTTCATAGTTTTTTGGGTCTTGGTAAAAGTCATAGTTACATATAGTTATGAGTAATCCTCTTGTTGTCCTCATCGTTGCTATCATACCCCGCTGTCGTAAATATATCATAGTTTTTTCGCATTGCCACTTATTATAAGACTCTTTTCTATATCCAACAAGCCAAGATAAATCATCTATTATCCTTTTGAAAGTTCTAAATAATTGACCTCTCTTAATTGTTCTACCATATACATTTTTATCTTTGTGGTTAGCTTCCCTCATCAAATAATCCCAAATATCTCTCATATATGGTGGTTTTTTCATAATTTCACTCTCTTGTATTTTCCTTGCTTTGATATAGTATCCACCTTTGATCTGCGGCATTTTCCTCTAATATTAATAAAAGGACACAAAGCGGGTTGAGACAGAAGCGTTAAACTTTGGAAGGTTTAACCCCGCTCGTGTCCTTATAAAATTTCCATTTTGAAATATATTTAGCTCCTGTCTCATATCTGTTACAATATATACTAAAAATGGATTCTTGTCAAGTACTTTTTTGCCTCTGTGAAAAAAACATTTAATTAGTTTACATAATACATAAGGGATATAGTAGATAATTGTATTGTTTTTTATAGCTTAGATTACAGAGTTCCCAGTAGATATTTATTATGTAAACTAATAAAAACAATAAAAAATTGGAGAGTTAAAGGTTCAGAAGTGATAAAATATTAAATTGTGGGAATTTCTGTCATAGCCAAGCCCTGTAGTTTATATCTATATAAATTGGAATCTTTTTCTTGATTGAATACTTATCGATACCTACATTAACAATTATAGACTTTATTCTTATCCCAGTCTCAACATAAGGATTGATGTCCTCGAATATACCATAGAATTTTGAGCCTATTAAGATCCCATTCCAGCCGAAGGGGTTTTTGAACCTGTGCCTGATTATGTTGAACCCGATCTCCGTTCCGTGAACTTCATGATCAGGAGGAACATCATCATAAGTATATTTGTGTGCATTCTTTCCCCTTTTACCTATAATTTCCATAGTTCCATTTTTAACTACTGTACTTACAGCTGCATAAACCGAATCCATCCAGGCTTTATACATAACGGGCTGAACAGATCTTGGTGGTATGGATTTATGGAATAGCTTGAAGGTCAATCCTGGTCGTTTCACGTAAGAGGGCTGCTCATAGTCGAGTGTGTCGGTTATGAATACTGTCTCGGGTGTTGCCTTTGGTCGGAACATTCTCCATTGTCCTATCTTATAAGCAATAATACCAATAAAAATAAGAAGAATGAACACCGAGAAATTTTTGCATATTGCTTTAATCATTTACCCTCCCTATAAAATTTAACTAATATGTAAAAATAACGTGCTATCCAGAGAAGTAAAAATCCAGCGAAGATGTAGAATATGTTTGTCAGGATCTTAATAAAAGGTTTTGACATATTCGACTATTCCCTGGACAATTGCCGAACCGATTATGGCGTGGATATGGTCTCTCTTTAATAGTCCACAATCCCCATCATTGCTTAAGAACAAGGGTTCAACCACACAGGCGGGCACCCTCGTCTTCCTGAGAAAGTAAATGATTGGATAGCTTGGATTGAGCTGGAAGTTTCCAATGTGGATCCCCCGCTTTTTTATGAGCGCTATTCCGTTCTTGTGGAATCCCGCCATTTTACAGATGTTGTTGAGTATGAATTGTGAAAGCAGCTCCGATTTTTTAGTTGGATAATAAAGGCACAACGCCCCTCGAGGACCCGGGCTTGAATGATTGTTCAAGTGAACTTCGATAGCACATATAGGCAATGGTCTCACTCTATTGATTATTTGCACCTTAGTCCTCAGCTTCTCCGCGAAATTGACTATTTGGAATCCCTGATCATATAGACTTTTATAGCAATATGAAACTATCTTGTGAGCCTCCACAAATTCAGCCAAGCCATGCTTTTCAGAGATTGCTCCAAGATCAGAAGGCGGATTATGTCCTATATCTAATGCGATTCGCATTATATCCTCCATTTATATTGAGTCTTTTTACTACTGGTGGTAAAAAACCACAATCTATTGCTATTTTCATTTTATTTTCCTGAGAATCTCTTTGATATCTTCTTTAATCTCATCCGTCTTTTTGTCTATATTCTCAAGCTTAACTTTCACCACAGCCTGTGTTTTTTCGACCTCATTCAGTCTCCTGTTATGTATCTTGACTTCCTTCTTGATTTTTTCGTCCTCTATTTCAAGATTCTGGTAGCTATTAGAAAGATTTTCTATTTTGTTTCCAACACTCTGTTCTGCTATCTCTCTGGCTTTTATCCAAGAAAAAATAGAAAATATGAGCATAGCAAGAAAAGGAATAGTTATACCGAGAATTCTCATTGTCTTCCAGAAATGATTATTTTTTGACAACATCGTTTTTCCTTGTTATATGCCTTGCGAGGTTTATACCGAGATATCCAGCGGTGATCCCAACGACCCAGGGTGTATAGAATCTCAGATATCCCCAGTCCTTGATTATAAAACTCCAGATAAGACTGACCCAGAATGTTATCCCTATAAACCATATTAGGATAGCACACTTGTGCCCTCCGAATATGTCCCAGAACAGAAAGTTTCTTTTTTCCATATTAACTCCCCTTGATATTTAATTTAATACTAGGAACATGTGCAATTACTGATGCTCTCATATTTAATCTGATGCCTGGCGCAGGCACATCGCCAATGAAAACAGTGACTATAACATTTGGATCTGTCGCAACTCCGATTGCTGACGCAGGAGACGGTGAAACAATTATCCCTCCACTAACAATAACCACAGGATCAACAGTCGCTCCAATAGAGGATACAGGGCTTGGAATTATGACAAGAGGTCCTTTTATGACAGTCGGATCTACTGTAGCTGCTACACAACTTGCTGGATCTGGAATGATGGTTAATGGACCCTTAATTACAGTCGGATCAATTGTTATTCCGATTACAGTCGCTGGATTTGGTGTAACGGTCGTGCTACCAAGTTTAACTCCCGGATCTACCACAGCGCCAACAGCACTTACAGGATCAGGAGTAACAAGCTCTCCTTCGCTACTAATTACAACAGTCGGATCAATGGCCGTCCCGACAGCCTCAACTGGAGACGGTGAAAGCAAAAGACTTCCCTTAATTACAGTTGGATTGACACCTTCTCCGATTACTACTGCCGGATTCGGGCTCAAAGCCAAAGAACCAAGGACAATAGCGCCAATCAAAGTAGCAGAGATAGCAGATACTGGAGTCGGACTTACAGTCACTCCAGCTGATGCCATTGTGATGTGAGCAAGAGCTTCACCTACCGATGCACCCTGTGTTACATCAAAGAGTCGAATGGCATATTCGTGCGCATCTTCAGCGTCATTGCTTTTTAAGCCCCATTGAAACTCGCTGTAGTATTCATCGGTAAGAGAATATGTGCCACTGTCAGGAAGCAAGTTATCTTCTTCACTCTCCAGACCGTCCTGCCAATTTGGTTCTGGTGTCCCTGTGCAAAGTTTGTTCCCGCTTGTCAGAGTTGTCCCGTCACCGAGAACAGTATCGGCTACAAGTGCCCACTTTATTTCTCCTGTGCTTCCGATGTCTTGCCACGCATCATCATCAGTAATGTCTTTTACTTGCAGTTTGTATTGCCTTGCAATTGGTCCCTTGCTTGTGCCTACCTGAATGCCTATGATGAATGGGTTAGTTTTCGTCCAGTTAATAACAGGATTATCATCCGAACCAGACTGATCTTCCCTGTTGGCATTTGCTATTCTTGAAGCAGTGACATCAACATAATAAATAGTAGTAAGAGTTAACTTCTTCGCTTTTTTCAATCTTATGTCTTTGTCAAATGGAATGAAGTCAAGCAGATGTTTGAGCCCACAGTGAGGGCATTGTAAAATAGGTCTATTCGCCTTGTCTGAAGAATAGACATTATCTTCCAGTAAATATTCTTTTCCGCATTTTCTGTTACAACAGATAATCTTCATAGTTCTTTGTAGATCTCCGTGCACTCAGGCATATTTTGAGGTATTCCTACACAACAGCCGAATGGCCTGCTTATCCTCAATCCGCACTCGTAAGTCGTCTTGGATTCCCTAATAAGATAGATACATCTTCCGTCTATTACTGGGAATGGATGTCTTTTACCTAAATTCATGCAGCACTTGCCGCACAGATTGCATCTGCCTGCCTTGATTTTCCACTTCTTACCAGGTTCTCTATAAGCAACAAGCTCAATTCCTGCCATAATATAAATGGTTCGTTCTTCTGTCCAGTCAGGTATTTCAACCTCAATTTTCACTCTGGCTACCCCAAAGGCCTATTCAATCCAAGTGCACTTTTGACTTCAGTTCTGTTAATCGGATCTCCGAGAGGATACTTAGCGAGCGCCCATTTCTTGCCTTTTCCTGCAATGATTCTCAATTTCAAAAACTTCCCACCGTAATCATACATGATCTTTTTGAGAACTCTCGTAAATATAAGCCTCGCTGCCTCGAGACCATTTTGAGTGATCTTCTTACTAATTCCCTTCAGGCTCGGGTCGAGCTTCCCCATTTTATCGAGCCACAGGGGATAGACAACACTCGCCTTAACCTCAACCATTTCATCTTTGGGGTTGTAGCTCGCCCAATCAGGCAAATGTGCAACCCATTTTGGTTTAGTCATTACTACCTCCTTTTACTTTACTATTATGATTCATTGATTCTGATCTCGCAGTCCTCGAGCGTCAGAGTCTGATCTTGTGATACCGACCTGTCTGAAACCAGATCAAAATAATCATAAATTTCTCTATCAGCAACAACACCATCATCATCAGTAAGAGCTGCCCATCTTGCGCCGCCTCCGCTTATGGGGAGCGGTCCGCCAGTCGCAGTCCAGACAATATCCTTGATCTGAACAAGACCCCTGTCGTTACCGTCATCTTCGGTCCAGACATCAAAGTCTGTCCCTCCAGGTGTCAACGAGTAGCCACCATCAATATAACCATTTCCGACAGCTATCTGAGTGTGGTCTACCATCAGGTTTGTATCAGCTGTCGGTGTAGTAGCGGATGTTAAAAGAGCCATGAAGAAATTCGTTGGGATTGTCGCTGCCACGAATGGCCATCCCAGAAGCATGTATTTCCCTCTATTTGTCATACCAGCCATTTTTTATCACCTCCTTTTTTCTCCCACCAGTGGGAGAAACTACTTATACAACTATTCGTTAAAATACCCTCGGGTTCTGAGGTGGAGTTCCCAGATTTCATCTGACGTGAGCTGGTCTGGTGTTATGAATTGATGTCCCATATCATCAGACCAAAAATTTGTGAGTTGACCTGCCGTTCCTTCTATTACTCCAACAGAAACCGGAATAGTAGTATTTTCCATTCCGATATAACTTATATCGTTTGTTGCTGTGGAAGCTTCAACTTTGCCATCAACATAAAGTGTTATTCCATTTGCAGCAAAATTACCACCAGCTCCATCATACACTGCAAGTATTAAATGCCAGCCTACTGATATAGCAGCATCGCTTGTCCTATAAGGGTCAGTATCATTGCTTTCATCCCATAGCATCATTACCAGTGTTTCATCGTCATCAAGAAACATTCTCCATTCTCTACGTGGAAGGCCAGTTGTTTCATCCCATTTTGACCACATAGTTTGTGGAGCTACAGAAGCTTTGATTTTATACCATCCACCCATCGTGAATCCATTCGCACCGCCAGCATCGTCAAATGTGAAATCATCATGATCAGGAGTATCTAAATAATTAGCTTGTCCAGGGTCGAAACCTAATTTCCAAACTAATCCTATAGCTGTTCTATCTGAAGTTGCGAAACCATGATAGCTAAAATCATGATTATGAGGAGACAAATCCTCTTCAGTTGTCGCTGGAGTAATCCAACCAAGTAATGCTATAGTGTTTGGTGTCATGTTGAAAATGTCTCCAGCGCACTGGAAAGAGAACTGCCTATTTAAGTTATATCCTTCCATTAAACCGTCGCCCTTAACTGTGAACAGAATATTTCCGTCCCTGTCTTCAAGTTTGAGGGGGAAATCACCTGAGTCATTAATAGCCTCCCCATTAATCAATAAGCCAGTTACCCATCTCTCGTCGACTCCTGATGTATCGGCTTGTATATGAGCTAATGTATCCCACCATTCTGATACATCATATACAACTTTTAATCTCTCAGTTAATTTAGCACCTTTTGCTAGGAAACCTCCTCTTCCCGTCCATTCTAATATCTCTCCAATTGAGTCTGCTTTTAGGTGTTCATCATCTTCATGAAAAAATATGTAACTATATCGGCTAGTATTATTGTTATCAAGCCCCCATACACAACCATCCGTTTTAAAGTAACCATCTCCAAAACCTTGAAGGTTACTATAAAAGAAAATAGGTCCTCCCCCTTCAAAACTAAAAGCTCGATTATGGTTAGAATGAAATTTCAAGGTACCATCAATCAGTTGAATATAGGCAGTATCTGTGCCAAGTACAAAATAATGTTTATCACCACTAAGCGTCCAAATAACTCCAGTTTTAAGAGAATCAAATTCAGCATAAACTTTGTAATCTTTCCAATACACATTTCCAAGAGTATCGATGATTGCGAATGTGTCTTCTACAGTTCCATCCTGCCTCTCAATAATTAAATAGGCAAACCTATCCCTGGATGTTCCATGCTTGGAAAATACAATCTTCCCATCAAATATGTATCTTGCCGATAGTATACTACAAAACAATACAAGAAAAATAAACATCAGATATTTTTTCATTATGCTTCTCCTATTTGAATTTTAAGCCACACATCTACTGGAAGTTTACCACCCCCACCACTTGATGCCTCTATTGTAAAACCAGTAGTGGTAACGGTATGTATGAAAAATGGTAAATCTTTTTCCTCATACATCTTTGTTATTTTCACGTTGGGTATGGTGGTTGGCAACGAATCATTGTTTTCATCCTTCATGGACGCATCCGAAAAGAGGATAACCTTTGGGGTAACATCCACAGTAAGCTTTACAAACCAAGCCCATTCTCCAACATAGACTTTATCTAATACTTTTGTTGGCCCATTGTAAATATCATAATATCGTGACATTATACCACTACCACCTACTGCAGGATCGAATGTTAATTTGTATCTTCCGTCATTAAGATTCGATGCATAAGTCCAGTTAGCTGAAGTTCCAAAAGGAGCCGCTTTAATAGTTTCTCCTGTTTGCACTACCCCATCTTGATCTCTAACTTCTACATAATAAATTATTGTTTTTCCCATAATTACTCCACTATATCAATTGAACTTAGTTTATCAATTCCCGTGAACACTAATGTTCCTTTAACTCCTACCCATATATTTCTTGGACTTGGATATATATACTTCCAAATATTTTCTCTTAATACCCAGTAAGATTGTCCTTCTTTATCCATATGTGGGTACACTCTAATCCTTCCTGTATGATTATGTAAGTTCTTTAAGAATGTTTGGCAAGAATGTCCTTCGTTACTTGTTGTTGTGACCCAATCATCAAAAAGAAAATCTATTTCTATATGAACCCTATAGCCAGCTAAAAATCTTACTTTAGTCCAATTGTCTAATATCTTATCAGGACAATCAAGTAGGTCTTCAAAAACTACTCTTATTTGTTCTTCTTCTCTATATGTAAATTGAAAGTAGTCTTCTTGTACGGCTCCGTCATTATCCCATAATCCTATTTTTGCGTAACCTACTCCACCTATCATTCTACGTCTCCACTGTTATTTTGTTTGAATCTATTGGCATAACGTTCTTTACATGTACCACTTCGCCACCTATTTCAAGTAATTTTAATTCCATATTATGTGATTTTTTATCTCCGGGTGATACATTAAAAGATGTCTCGTAAACTATTGTATTATATGAACGCCAAGCGTTTCCGTCTTTGTCTTTCAAGAATAATATAATCTTATCTAATAGTTCTGGCTCAATATAAAAAGGTACATTTATAGAAAAAAGTAATCTTTTTTTACCAAAGAAGGACGACAACCATAGTCCAAGTTGGCGGGCATGTTTATAAGAAGATATAAAGGGGCTATTAACCTTTATCACCTTTCCATGTATGTTACCTGCGTAAAATTTTATACCCTTTTCTTTATTTTCTACAATTACACCACCACACCAATTCTTCCAATAATCCCTTTTTTGTGGTTTCAAATAGTCATCATAATCAATTGTGTCTTCGGCGTTATATTCTTCTCTAAAATAAAATCTCATTTTATCTTTCCCATATATATCAACAGCGCAACAATGTGCTTCCGCCAATCTTGTTAATGCTTTTTCACAACTCATTCCAGTAAGGTCCATAGAAACAGTAAGTGAAGTAGGCATATACAAAAATGGTACAATGGTATTAGTAACATCTTCTTTTACAAATCCAACATAATTATGATCTCCAGCACTACCACTAAACACCATAGGGGCTACTTCTGAAATTGAATATTTACTATCCAATTTTTCGCCTTGTTTGTATTCTTGACCTGTGAGTGAATCTAATTGATTAATTTTATAACCCTCTTGTTCGTAAAACCAATACATATAATACTTTTCGTAATCTTGGTTTGCATATATAATGTTTTTAATTTTGTCTGAATCACTTTCATAATAAATGTCGCCAGCTTCTCCTATCCAATACGCGTGCCAAGGGCTGGTGGGATTCTGTCGCTGTTTGAAATATCCTTGCCAATGGCTACTTGAGCCACCTATATTTCTCGTAAAGTTTGCTATCCGGTTGTAGGCCCCAAGAGAATATTGTTTATCAAATGTCCCAGTTGTTAAACCATAATTTTTTATCCTTAACATAGTATAAGCCGCCTTATCTCTTATACCATACCAATAATAGTTTTGAGTAGTTTGAGGGAGAATTGTCGCTCGTTGGTCTGCAGTAATATTGTTATTATTTGTAGGCGAATACTCCAAATTAACTATAAATGTATGACTTAAAGAAGCGCCCCCCCAGGTCAATTTGAACAGTTTTGCATAGTAATTAGATGTTACTTGCTTATTTCCTATCATATATAAGGATGTCGTAGCTTCCCCCAAAACCGAAGCAGAACAAGCAAGACAAGCATCGTAAATCGAACCTAAGTTAGCATCAATATCATAAGTATAATCAATATCAAAATTGGAATCCAAACCATAAATATATGTTGCTTGCCATTCATCTTCTGTAGGTGCAGCCGCTGCGTATTTATGGGCCCTTACAACAAACCACTTATTAGCAAACCTCAACACCTTTACTATTCTATCACTCGTTGTATTTAAGATATGCAATGATTGTATAGTTTTATCTACCCAGTTTATTGATACTTTATACAAATAATGTTGTGTACTTGATTTTTCAGTGCCAATAATCATTGTAATTTTGTTTTGGTATGGAGTATCAATAATCTCAACAATCCTCGCACATGTAATTTCTCCTTTTGGAAGTGGAGTACTCAAATAAGTAAAATCTTTTAGTGTACCAAGTTGTTCTTCAATTTCGTCTATTCGAATATCTAAATCTGTTATGCCAATCTCATGCGCGATTTTTGCTATTGCTCCAGTTTGTCCGCCAAGTAGTATATTCTCCCACCAACCACAAGCTATCAACGTCCCTTCGTGTTCTTTAACACTGAAACTGTCTTCTTCACTATCTTCAGGTAAATTGCCAACAAGTACCTCTAAAGTAATACCACTTTCTTTCATTGGGTCAAACACCGTATAAGTTCCATAGCTTGGAAGATCAACTTTTTCGCCTTTATCAAGTGAAATCCACGGGTAAGTTTCTCCCCAACCGAATTGCATCTTCTTGGCCCCAACTCGGGAATCTGCAGTACAAGATAAAAACACTAACCCTGAAATATTTTTAAATGGAGAATTATCAGGATCTGCTACAACCTCGGCACTAATATTTTTTGCTTCATCTAACCAACTTATGGCTGTAAATACTCCAGTTTCTCTATCAATACTTTTTGCGCTATCTGGATTAACCTTTCCATCAAACATCAATATCCATTGGTTAGAACCAGTTAATCCAACATGTACTTTTAATTGGTAACCTTGTTTAAGATTATCATAATCAAGTATCCCAGTCTTATCTGATTTGAAAAAGAACTCATCATCCATAAGGTCCACAGAAACAGCTTTTGGTTGAAATTGATTAAGCTTTCTTTCTAATCTATTTGTTACTTTTCCAACATTAGCTACATAACTTGATATATCTAATACAGTTCCAGGTTGATTTTCTACTCTATATACATTTCCAGAAGATGTACTTGCTGTTGCATATAATCTTCCTTCGAAAGTAGTAAAGGAATTTACACAAGTACCACTTCCTAAATGTACTATTTCAGTCCAAGTTGTATGCCCATCATATCTATAGACTTTACCATCATCTGCCCCACCATATAATCTTCCACCAAAAGAAACTAATGCAGGAACATTTGTACTTGTACCTAATCGTCCACAATCCTCCCAATTTCTACCTCCATAATATCTAAATACGTGTCCAGCTCCCGCTCCTCCTGAAACACCACAATACATTTCATTTTTGAATACTACTAAAGAATGGATTCCTGCACCTCTTGGAGTTTCTTCTTTAGTTGTCCATGTCTCTCCGCCTCCATACTCATAAATATGACCATCATCTGCCCCAGCATACAATCTATCATTATAAACTAAAAGACAACGTATTGCTTCCGGGCTGGTTATACCTAACTCACCCCAAGTACTAACTTTATCAAAATGGTAGATCTTTCCACTTCCACAAGTTCCAACATACAAATTTCCGTAGTAAACCACTGATGTATAAACCATACAAGTTCCAGCGTTACCTACATAAGTCCAATTCCCTATTCCATCAAAACGATAAACTTCTCCGTTATCACCATTAGCGTATAATTTGTGATTATAGGATCTTAATGTATTTATAGAAGTAGCTCCACTTGGTTGTCCCATATCTGTCCAAGTATTTGGTCCATCAAAACGAAATATATGGCCACTTGTTTCCAATCCTACATACAACTTCCCTTCATGAACAGTAGATGAAAGACCATTATAAGAACCACTTGGATTTCCTAAACTTGCCCAACTTCCAAGACTATATTCTTCGCCTAAAGGGATAAGTTCAACATATCTCTTTGATCCAACTTTTGTTTTAGCATTTCTTAATAGCTTGAGGTCGTCATCTAAATGTTTCATTACTTATCCAGATCCCTTTGTTTTTGCAATATATTATCCTCCATAATTCTGGCAAGTTCGTATTTACCCGATTCCGATGTTCCTTTAATTTCTTCAATTACAATATCTCTATTAGTATAATTATGAATTAGGAAAGTAGGTCTCATGCTCTTGATAAATTCTGTCCATTGATGGCCTTTCATAAATACTTCCCATCCCCGTTCACCATATATATTGCCACCAGGTGAAAGTGTAGGTTTTTCTGCTATTGCCATACCTTCAGCTGCATAAATAGGTTGTGATTGCTTCGGTATAGTAACACCTCCTTCACCAAGAAAACTACCAATAATGCCACCTATAACAGGCCCAATAACTGGTATATTCATAGCTATAAGTTGTGCTGCTATTTTAAGAAGCATCTTAAAAAAGTCGGCTGCTTTGAGTGTACCTTTCTTAAATGCGTCCGCCATAGACTCCCCAAAAATGTACATTGCCGTATCAAGTCCTTTTATTTGCGGGCTTACTTTCTTATTAAGCGTGTCCTTAAAAACATTGGCTTCTCCAGTAGCAAGAGCAAAATATGGCGTTCGTTTCTTTGGCTCCATTATCTTTATTGCCTTAATCATTTCCTCTTTTGCTTTTCTTGTTGCTTTTTCTGTTTTGCCTGTTTCATCACCCAATGCTTTCATTTTCTCTTTGAAATTTGTCACTGCAATTTCAAGATCCTCTAAAATTTGCTTTTGTTCCCCCCCTGAAATAATATAATCAGCAGTTGCCAACTCTGCTGCTTCAAGAGCGCCGATCCATTCAGCTCTTGCGATTCCTGCAAATTGAGTGATTGAATCTGAAATACTTTCAAGTGTACCAGATAAGTCAGTCTTAAAAACTTTATCCCATACTATTGCTATCTTTTTAAGGATGAATGTATTTACTTCATAAAGGAATTCAAGTTGTCTAACCTGGAATTCAATAAATGCCGCAAATGCCGCTCTTACGGTCCAATATACAATTTTAAGTCTATGGTATACATTTATAATAGTAAATACGGCCCCCACAACAACCTTGGCCGCTTCAACACCGACTTCTGCCGCTTTTGCTTGGTCTTCCCCAAAAGCTCCCAATGCAGGCAATAAATCATCAATACTTTTACGTATCAATATAAATGCGTCCTTTATTGTCTTACTAAATGTCTCAAGTGCTGGGGCTATCTTTGATATAATTAGATTACGCAAGCCATTAAAACCCGATTTGATAGCATCAACACTATCTGCTGTTCTCTTAAGGGAATCAACTACATCCTTGGACATTACATAACCTAAATCAATCGCCTCTTGTCTTAACTTCACTATTTCATCTTTTCCAAGTTTTAAGAAAGGTACGAGGTCTACATAAATTTTTGCACCAAGAAATTTCATGGCTGCTGCTTGTTCCTTTGTTGTTAATTCCCCTTCTCCCATCTTTTCAATAAGGTCATCAAATATGTCCATTGTATTTTTTAAAGAACCATCATGATTTCTATATTCAATTCCTAAATCTTCAAAAATGTCAGTATAAGTCTTAACTCCCTTACCTGCATCTCCTAAAGCTTTGGTAATATTTATTAACCCTTTTTCTAACGCCTTTGCACTACCGTGTTCTTGTTCTATTGCATAAATAAGTTCTTGAACATCATCAGTAGCAATCCCTGTAGCCTTTGAAAATTTATCTACTGCAAGGGCTGCTCTTATTGTATCTTTAGTCGCTTTACCCATAGCAAGAACAACACCAGTAGCTACAGCAGCAAGGGCCGCAATAGCAATTGCGCCTGCTTTTGCAACATCTTTGGCCATTGCCTTCATCTTCTTGGCACCAGTTTTTTGTACCTTAGTCATCTCTTGATGAAATTTCTTGGCATCAGCGCCAATCTCAATGTACATTTCGCCAGTTTTTTCTGCCATATTACTTTCCTCTTAACTTCCTTTGAAGGGCTCTCATTTCACCTTCAATAGTTACATCCCTTGTTTCCAAGTCTCCACTTTCAATTCTTTGTCTCTTTGCGTAAGCTTCAAATGCAGCGAAATATTGCCTACGAGTCATATTTTTGATATCCCTGTAAGAATATCCCGCAATGATTAATCTATCGTATAAATCTTCTTCGTTAAAGATTATTCCGTCTTCACTGGTGCAAAGAAATTCCCCATCATCAACGGGACTTTCACGAAAAAATCCCAATTCAATTTTAGTATTGCAAAGAAAAGAATCATTACTTTCTTACCTGGAACTTCCTTCGCTTTTTCAATAGATTTTCTCAATCCTGCCGCTACAATAGTATACACTTCTTCCGCTTCCATAAAGCCAGCAAGCATATCATAACTCGAAGATAAATCTTCTTCTTTGATTTCTTTACCTTCTCCAAATAACTTTTTTGCAAGATTACCATAGGCTCTCATGGCTTTTGCTGCTTCAGGAAGAGTCCATTCAAAAATTTCGTACCCCTCGACAACTTCACTTTCGTCAAGCAAAATCTTCTCGGGGGTTTCTCTTGTAACTTCCATTTTTACACCTCCTATCTGTATTGTGTATTGTGTAATAACATTCCAAAATAACATCAACATAACCTAATGCGAGAGGCGCTGCAGAATTATGCAGAACGCCTCTATCGCATTGATATCCGGGGAGCCTATTCGAAACTCATAGATCGTGAATTCATCAAAAACATAGCCCTCTTTTAATAAGCTTTTCTCTGGCATAATATTACGTTGTCGTTAGGCTGAGATATCCCAGCGGATTGTCTGGATGATTGGCCGTGTCGTCGAGCCCCGTGATCACGATAGGTACACCCATCATATCGGGTTTTCCGACAAATGTCATATCAAGACCGCTCGTGATGTTCGCCTTCCAAAGATAAAGTACCAGAAACTTAGTATCTATCGTGGTGTGTGTGAGCTTAAATAGAGCCTCAGTATCAATCTTTGTTACAAGCAGGTTTATTTGCTTGCTCGTGGTTGTGGTGTATGTTCCTGACTCGACATAGACCGTAGTATCATTCTCGAGCAAATTCGTCCCTGTTGGAATACATACAACAGTCCCGTCTACTCCGGCCACCGTATAATCATCATCCTCGATATAGGTCTGACCTCCACCATTAGGCGCTGCGTTGAGGACAACATTACCCAGCCCATAGAAGCCTCCGCCATTCACGGACGCGTTCTGGTCGCTGTAGATCTTGAATCCAATATCTGTAGCAAGAGCGGGAGTAGCCGCACCTATGTCAGTAACGGTTAATCCGAGCATCTCGGCCCAAAGTACCCAGTTGATGTCGAGGGTTGTCGCCTCAATTACAGGGGGTTCAAGAAACTCAAGTCTCTCAACAGGGAGTCCTGATGTATTGGAAAGTATGTCGCCGAGTAATTTGCCTATATTCGACTTTCCCGCTTTGATTGTTCCCATATTGACAAGCCCGCCGCCGTTGTCGATCTCAAGGTTGAACATATTAACAAGTTTGTTGACTTTGTTAGGTCTTATTGGAGTTGGCATTTTTAGCCTCCTTTCTTCCGAATTTGTTTATATTTTCTTAAAGCACCATCTCTTTTCTCCACCAATTTCTTCATTGCAGCCGCATGCCTTTCATTTTCCTTCCGAATATCGAAGGTACACGTGGCCACTTTTGCGAATAGTTCCGAAGCATTATCCTTCTTTTTCTTACTCATGAAGCCTCCTTGACTTGATAGTAAACCCTGACATCCAGGCGAATATATCCCAGTGGATCGTTTTCCGTGTTCGGGTCCTCGGCAAGTACGACATCTGTAAAGATTGCATATCCTCCCCTATAATCGTCTGACATAATGGCTTTGATGATATAATTCTGCGCCGATCTCAGGTCATCTGCTAAGTCTCTTCCCGTCTCCTCCTTCAGCCAGGTGATGATTGATATCGGAACGAAGCCATATATCTCATCTTGTCCCTCATGGTCTATGTCTTGTGGAAGCGAAAAAACTCTACTGTCTGGCATCATATCGCCTGCTGGCAATTCCAATGCAGCAATCTCATCATCGACCTTTTCCGATTTCGGAGTCATTCCAGTCCATATATTATCGACCCATGTCTGATAGTCACTATCACCTGAGATACTCGAAACGATATTATTGATGATATTGTTTATGTCCATTAGCGAATCAGCCTCACGTTGATATGACTCCTCTCGCCATCGGCTATCGTATTACTGCCATCAGCATCAAAGGCAATCTCAAGATTCGTCCATTTTGCATTTGCCAATTCCCTGTATTCTTCCATTTTCTCGTGCCACGTATCTGTTTTATTCTTGAAGTTTCTCAGGCAAGTGTAGTAGTTGGCATGATATATACAGAATTGCTTCATGTTCCTTGTGATGAGTAAAGTATCGAGATTGCTGTCCGTATAGCCTCTTTTTCTCAAGCGATCCCTGACATCATCTGCCGCTTTGTTATGGTCCTTGTAGAGTGAGTGACTCCTCAGGATTGGATCCTCGACATCCTTTGGCTCAGAGAAGTAAATGAATTCCGTAGAAGCTCCCTTGGTCGTACCTGCGCCTGTGCCCTCCGTTATGGTGATGGCCTCCGCGACATCAAACAGATCTTCGGTATCGTCTGGATTAACAATCCACTTTCTGGAAACATTGTCATATTCGACGAGTTTTCCTGAATCTGTCGAATCGCCTCCGATTACCGCCCTACCGATGTCAGCTACAACAGCATTAGTATAGTTGGCTATTACAAAAACTAGCTCCCTGTAATAAGGTATTCCTGCCATTTTTTACCTCACTTCATTGTGCAGCGCTTGCACCTTTGGCAAATGATGGAGTGGACACTGTAGACCTTTGAGCGAAAATACTCAGCGGACTCCTTCTTGTATCTCTTGATTCCATCTCCGCCCCTGAACCAATGCCGTTCGCAAGTTATGATCCTTTTTATCGCTGCCAACGTTCGTTAATCCTTCTTCTTGATGTTTTTCAAGCCCTTAAGGACATATTTCTTGACCCAAGCCTGAAACTGGTCCTCCGAGAGTGTGTCCTTCGCTTCCTCCATTGTCATCTTGTCATCCGGTCTGTAAACGCCGAAGTCCTTCTGTTCCTTGTCCTCTTTGACGTCAAACACCTTACTCGCCCGTTTCAAAGTCTTTTTCATGGTTATCATATCGGTCTCAACAAACATATAGCCATAGGGAACCAGCACACCCTTGGGCGGCTCGTTTAGGAATCCTTTCTTCAGATACGCCTCTATTTGACTCTTTACGAGCCATCCGGTCTGTGTCCAGTACAGTTTTTCTCCTATTTTCTTGCCCTTGCTATTCATGACATCAGTCTTATGGGGTCTCCACAGACGCATGTGATGAGCCTTGTCTTTTTTCTCGATGGCGAGAGCCTTCAGGTTTCGGATTGCGTCCTGATCAAGACCGAAATCCGCCAACACTTTCTGAAGGTCGTCTAATTTTCCCACTGTTCCTCCTTATTTAATATTTATCATACTCAAACGTCACCACGCAAGCCCTTATGGCGAGTACACCTGAGGATGTATCGGTTTCCTGAAAATTCACTATCATTACATCCCCTGTCTTGACGGTACAGTTCGCCGAAATTGTAAAAGGCACATATTCAGTCGCAGCCGTGAGCGTGTCTTCATATGAGCAATAAGTTGCAAGCGTGCAAGTGTCAGCGCCCCAGCATTCGAGGGACAATGTGAAGAACACGGTCGAATCAGATATATCTTCATAATTTCCCGTAGTTGCATCATATCCCTCACAGAGAAAGCTCGCCCCACGTATAATAACGCCTCCCATACCAGCGCCTGGGACAAACCAGTTCTTTCCTGAGACCCATGCGTCATCGGCCGCAACATCCCCGACCTCAAGACGCCCAATACCCCTTTCGTGGTCTTTCACTCCAGCAATAAACAGGAGAGAACAAAGAACGATCGCGAATATTGCCATGAGCCACTTTTTGTTTATTGTCATCTTCTTGTCTCCATTTTTGTGGGGACGGACAGAATTGAGCCCGTCCCCTGAGTTAAAGTTAAGCAACAGACACATCTGACAGGCAATATACACCGTCCAAGTCTTTGTACTCTGCTGCCTTCAGCATGAGCCAGCCAACATGTTCGGTCTCACCCGCTGAGACGTCCCTATCAGTCTCGTAGTTCATTTTCTTGCTCTTCATTACAAGAGCAAGAGCTTTCTGAGATAGGAATCCGCCTGCATCATCGTCACCGCCATCTGTTACAATAACGGTTGAGCAATGAATCCTGAAGCCGAGTACTTCAGCAGCAAAGCCATGCTCTGCAATCGCACCCGCTGGAGTTCCTGGAGGAGCCGCGGTATCCCTGTAATTCGCTGATCTTGGGAATATCTCACTGATTCCTTTTGGTCCCCATATCTGTTTTGTTGAAAGTACTGCGTTGTATGGTCCGGGAGCATGAGCTGCTCTCAACTGCTGCATTGCGCTGTCAAAGTGTGCAAGTGCTAATGCCACTGTTGCACCAGCGACTGTTTGTGAAAATCCACTGAATAACTGTTGTAAATCATACTCAATCTTGTTAGCCATTGCCTGACCGAGGCCTTCCCCGATTATTGCGCCGAGCTCCTTGATTGAGAGATCTGAGAGATCTGTTGCAAGAAATATGTGTTTGATAATCTTACACTGGATGTTTGATGGTCCGCTACCGCTGTCGAGCGTAGTTGTAGTGGTATAATCCGATCCCTCTGTGGTATCGCCAGCCCTACCTGCAGCCGCCAGTATCGGAAGCTGTAAGGTGTTGCCATCCTTGCCCGAAATATCAAACTCTTTTATCAGTGGTCTGATAATTGTTCCTGCCTGTCGTGTCCATTCTGCTGTAGCGATTATAACAGGAATTAGTTCTGCTAGTGTAGTAGTCGTTGAGTCTGCCAATTTAAGTCACCACCTTTTCTATCCTACAGGAGGGGGATAAAAGCCAAAAACCTTAAAGTACTGTTTCCGAAATTCTTCTCGAGGCAATGTTTTAGCCAACAGCGCCCAATCAATATCACCTGGCTTCCCATGTCCTCCTAGTTTCTCGTCGGTATCAGCTAACTTCTCAGTACTGAAGAGATATGGCTTTCCCTCCTTGAGTTTTTTTATCTGTTCGTCGAGTCCTTCTGTTACATTTCCTTCTTCGTCAACCTTGAGAGTCTTAAAATCGATTAGCTTCATGATCACTTCCGTATCTCGTGCTTGTATGTCAGGCATAGAAAGTTTAGCCAAAACGGCCATTCTTTTGTAGGCAAAAGTGTTCTTCTCTTCCAGATCTTCCTTCTCCTTCTGGAGCTTCTCTGCGAGCACCTTGTACTCGCCCTTCTCCTCCAGAGCCTTTTTCTCTGCCTCTGCCTGCTTCTCTTCCATGTCCTTCGTTTTCGCCTCCGCTCTCTTCATCCGTTCATTTATCTCATTGAATCGTGAAATAGGTATCGTCTGTTTGTCAGTTTTTTCAGCTTCTGCAAGCTTCTCCTTTTCGGCAAGAGCTGCCGCTTCTTCTTCGGCTTTTTTCGTCTCCTCAGACGCCTTTTTATCCTCTGCTGCTTTTTTCTCTTCTTCCGTCATTTTACTACCTCCATTTTGTACGGGTTTAGTCCCGAGTTAAGTGGTAATATAACTTTTACCATGTTGATTCCATTTTTCCTCTATTCTATTAACAAATTCATCGTTCTCTTTCTCTGACTTTCGAGGTGCCTGAATATGATCCTGAATATTTAATGTCATATAGAAAATGTCCTTGAGTAAACAGAATAGTTTCTTTTGTTCATCCTCTATTTTTGTAAGCCTCTCATTCAAATCCACAAATACCTCCTATTGTTTCGCGGGCTCAAACTTACCTTTTAATCTCGTACAATCCTTCCGAGCCTGTTCTTTTGAAAACTTATCTGTTGGATAGCGTTTTGCCTGGGTTGTCACCTTCGTTGGTTTCTTTATATTGCCCCAGTAATAAGCAATCAATACGCTACCATCCTCATTTTTACTTCTATATACACCACTTGCACCCTTAATTGAAGTGGGTTCTTTCAAGCGACATGAGTGCTCTTCTGCAAATGGCATTATATTTTCCCCTTAATATGTACAGCTCCACCTTCCTCAACAATTGCCTTCCTACGTTCCTCTGCGAGATCTATTGCTTTAAGAAATTCAGGACCCATTTTCCCCTCTGACATAAGTTCACAATTACAGTTATCTTGACATTGAGTGTGTCCTGAGCCTGGCAATCCTAGATCAAGCCATTTGCTCCAGGTATGGATATCACCATGCAAAGCCATACAATCATCGCAGGAATTGCTAAAAAGACAAATCCATGCATATAGTTCTTCAGCAACACGTTCCATATCCCTTGGTACTCTTTCGAGCAAATTAACTGAACCTACTGTTCGTCTTATAAATGTATTCCTGAATGTAGCAAAAGGTCCGCTACCAGTAAGAAATGCTTCCTTAACTCTCAATTCTATTGCATCCTCTTTCATTCCTGTCAATATCATTCTTTGAATCCACTCATCCATTGTTATCATCGTTTTTTTAACATTATTCTTCAGAGATATATCAAGAGATTTGATCCAGATCTCCATTTCTTTTTTAAGTGAATCTTCATAAACTCCGTAATCAAATTCAACTGGCATGTATTAACCTCTGCTTATCCACGTTCTTCAACATAAGCTCCTTAACGAGTTCTTCCCGATTAATGCATCCGCAAACCAGTAACTTCCCGTTCCTTGTGTTTATTCCGATCCAGCCCCTACCATAGCACTTGAGACAGCCTTTCTTCGCATACTTTTTCAATGTCTTCTTGTCCCTATCATAGTCAGCCTTCGAGAACCTCACTACCTTTCCGTCCGGTCCATATAGCATTATTTTATCTCCTTACTCAACAGTCTTATAAAATCCCTGTCCCTTGCCTGCCTGTCAATCCACATCATAAACATTAAAAGCTTTTGTTCGATCGTCATTATTTTGCCTCTCTGTTTCGCCGTCTTGTCTGAGCTGTTGATCTTTTATTAACATACCATTGCATAATAATCCCTTTACCTTTGTCCTTAGCAATGAATAAATCATGCACCAAACCACAGTCACAACAGTGTTCTCTAATGCAATATCTCTCCACTTTTTTGCCCTTAGGGAACTTATCATTGAATAGATCCACTTCGGACAATTCGACAATTATGAGTTCACCGTCATATACCGCTCTATTTTTCATTATCTTTTTGCATTTGCTAATATTCTTTTAATCTCATTCGTGATGTCTTTCCATATCTTTTTCCTTGCCCTGTCTGAGATACCGAAGAAATAAAAATGTTTAACCCTTCCGTCTTTAATCTTGACTCCCTTAACCTGTAAATAAAATCCAACTTCATCTCTTGGAGGCGTTCCTTTATCCTGTATGAATATCTTTACCCAGTTCTTTTTTATTACTTTAACAGTAAAGCAGCGCCTCAACACATTCAAATCAATCAACGGCTGTGCATGTCCCTTCTTATTTATTGTCCCGGGTTCCAGGTCAGGAAATCGATTATCCTCAATGTCCCTGTTCGTATCAATTCCATGCTTCATGTCGAACGCCACCGTCTCTGCTGCACGTTTGAATATTCGAGTTAGATCGAAGTTTATCTTTGGCATTTTTATCACAACCTTAGTCTCTATCATCTTTTATTCCTGTAATGTTTTTTTGCCCACGTCCAGCCTATACAGAATCCTATAAACATATAGCAAACCATAAAGGGGAACCCTATCAATAATCTTACTAAAAATTCATCTATTGTCATCTCTATCATCTGTTCTTCCATTCCTTCGGCATTTTGCCGTTATCAATATCCTGTAGCTCTTTTATAGTCATAAAACTCCTGTAATTTACTTCCGAATAGTGACTCTCCCTCGGGAATAGCCACTTCATGCTATTTAATGTGCTGACAACAATATACCTATCCGCCTTTGTCATTCTATACCCTTCCCTCTTTGTGGTATGACTTTTCTTCAGTGAATCCTAACATTTCAGCCTTATCCTTTACTGATAGTTTCGCAAATATTTCTACGATTGTATCAGGCTTTATATTATGAACGACTATTTTTGGTTTGCCTTTTAACAATCTAATAAGTTGTTTTCCTGTCATAAATACTTCTTTTACAATTCTCATTTCTTTATTGCCTCCCTGAACGTCTCACTTTGCTTTATCAGCCCAGGTATTTCTCTCTTCAAGACATTACCTGCAATCTTATCCTGTAATTCCTTAAAGAATTGCTCAGGATCCTTCCTAAAAAGCTTATATCCCTCTGAGGTAAATATGACCTTATCAAATACCTTTTCCAGGTCTTTCTTGACTTCCTTTATTTTTTTATCGACCGTCAATTTATGCTTGATTAATATATCTCTCATTTTTCTTCTATATCTCCATAGAATTTATTATGTTTGGTTATTAACTCTTTAAGTTCATCTAATTTTTTATCAATAATAACAAGATGGCTTTCCAATAATCCACACCACTTCTCTAATTCTTTTAATCTTTCCTCAATTGTCTTTTCTTCCATTATGCCGCTCCTTCTTTCGCTTGCTTCTCGAACAGGCCCTTTAGAGATGGGAATTGCTCCTTCAGCTGTTTATTAAACTTAAGATTCATCTGTAGCACCTTTTCGGCCTCTGTCCTTGACATATTCGGGTTCTTAAATATCAGATAGTCTACAGGAGTCGCAACGCCGAATTGAAACTTCCACGTCCAAATTAATTGCTCCTTGACGGGATCCTCGGGTATTTGAATGTCGTCATACTTCACAATAAGTTTAGCATTCTCAGGTATCCATTCAAGACCCTTCATCCTCCCAATTATCTTTGTGAGATGCCACAGCTGCTCCTCAAAATCCAGCGCATAAGTTCGTTTTCCCCATGCCCTGTCATAAAGTCCTACATTCTCAAGTTTTAACTCCAGCCCTGAACGAACGGAGCCAGTCAATTGGAATGAACCTGGTGCAATGTCATAATCCGTCGCTATCCCATTAATTCCTTCGACGATACATTTCCACACTTCCGCTATCTTTGCATTGGGGCTTACAAACTTGAAGTCTGCGCCCTCCCTCCCAAATGGAATGACCAGGGGAATTGTTGGATCAATGACTATTGGATCTCCTGTCTGTGTATCGTAGCCTATTAGTACGGGCACACTCCAGGATTGCATCTTTATGAGCTGATTCAGGTCTGTGAGTTTGACATTGATGTTCTCTTGCGCATGAATCAGATCCTGTCCGCCCTCATTGAAGAATGTCCTCCAGTTATAGTCATATCTATACCACGCGAATGGTATAACGCCATAAGGATTTACCATCTTTATGTTATTCCCTATAGGCTGCTTATCTCTTAGAATAACAGGCCTCTCGCCCTTCTGTTCTCCATATTCATCTGCATTTATCTTGAAATGTTCATTATCAGTCCAAACGATGTATTCGAATTTCTTCGGTACACCAGGAGTATCCGTTCTTAGTTCTCTACGGTATATGACAGCATTCGCCTTCATTACATTCTCCTCATTCTGAACGACATCCAATTCTGCTGGTGTCTTTATATCATATTGCAGCCTGTTTCGGTATGACACCTTTATCCCAACTGTTCGACACAGGTTCATCATCTTTTCTGCAGTCGAACATACATTGTTGATCTTCGCGGGATTCCATATCTCATTCTGCACTCTCTGTTGAATGCTATTCTTAATTGGTTCCCCTTTTTCGTCAACAAGCGTTCTCGAGGGCTCGGTCTTATAGAGCAATGAAATCTTATCGATGATCCTCTTGACAATATTCCTACTTGCTTTCTGCAATTTCAACCTACTGGGTTCAGCGAATCTCTTCCTTAGAATTCCATCGAGGTAGTCAAACTGCCCATCATAGTAGTAATCTATCCGCTTAAGCATCTCATTACGCCTTCCCCTATTAACCGAATCCGATACCTGCTTCTGTGCATTTCTTACCAATTGTTCTGCTATGGTCATGTTATTCTCCATGTTGGTTTTATGGGAAATTTTCTTACAACCATATAACCTTCTGCATCACTTGGATGTGTCAACTTATTATTTGACTTATCAATCTCTCTACTATTCTCCTTGTAAGATACCTGCATATAATCCCTTCTCGCCTTCGGGCACTTGTCTGGATTGATGAAGTAATGAGATTCTCCCTTTGCATTCTCCATAAGGCAATTCAACGAATTCGTCCGGTCCCTGACGTTCCCATTTGCAGCCGGATAGTGCATAAAGTAATGCTTTCCAAGTACCAGATGTTTTGCAGTGAATACATCATGGAGAATTTGAAAGTCTGATATTCCCTTGCTGTCTTTATACTGTCCACTTGCATCTGGATATAAATGCCAGGGATAATATCCCTTCAGATCCTCATACACATTCTCCGCGAGCTCCTTTGTCTCGAATGCCGTTATTTCCAATGGATGAAATACATCCTTTCGCACTATTTGATTGACCTCTGCATACATATTCCTGATATTGAAATCAATACCGATGTTCAATTCCATATGCCTCTGAATTCTGAGTTTCTTTTGGTCATGCTTCTCGGGATTATAGGCAAAATAGACTTGCGCTTCCGTAAGAGGTATAAATTGACCCTCCAGATACATCTTCGCTATATGTTTTGGAAATTGTTCATAATACTGCTCAACCACATAGTCAGGCAGTGCTTTATTGTCTCGAGTTGAAGCGAATTTAACGAACGTATCCTCCGGCTTTGCCTTGGTGATCAATACATCAAACAACCAATTCATACCTTCAGGAGTTCCTCCGAATACATGCTGTAATAGTTTTGCATTTGGATCTCGAACCCTGGTCAGTATAACCTGCCATGCCTTTTCCTTGTAAACCCCGGGCTCGTCACATACTGAAAATGCAAGAGTAGGCCCCTTGAGTTTTGTCGGATCATGAGCTGAGAAGAACCAGATCTTTCCATCCCATAGAGGAATCGTCAGTAATTTCTTTGTAATTTCATAATCATATTCTACGCCCAAACCATCAAGCATCCCCTCTATCTCAGGAAGCATAACCTTCCTGATCACTTCATCGTATGTCGGTCCAAATACTCCACCATAGCAGCCACTATTGATAGCAGAAAGTTTTAGAGCTTCGGCAGCAAGAAACTTTGACTTGCCACATCCGAATCCACCAATCAGCGCCTTCTTGAACTTCGTCGAGTTATGCACTTCCTGTTGATGTGGAAAGGGCTGATATATATCCCCAAAATCAACTATTCTTGTCTGGTTCATCCTTGTCTGGTTCATTCTTGTATCCTGGAAATTTGAGTATGACATTTGCTGGTTTTGACTCTTCTTTTGGATATTTACCAGCCAATTTATCAGCAAGAATGCCAAGAGCAACAGCGATATCCTTGAAACATGCCTTATCTTGCTTCTTCCGTAATTCTTTAAGCAATCCAAGAACCATCTTAGCTCCCTCAGTATGGAATTCTTTGAAATAATCGGTATATTGTTTATCGATGGCTTCCTTTTTTTGTTCAAGTAATTCTTTAATACGATCTTTATTGGCTTCATAAACTTTCTTAACAGATGGTTGACATACGCCACATTTCCGAGCAACCTCTGAAAAGTTATCTGTAAGGACAAGTTCATTAACAATTTCCTCTGTCTGCTCATTAGTGAGTTTGCTCGTTTTCTTTTTTTTTTCATTCTCCCAGTTCCTTCTCTTCCATTCTAATAAGATCTTTTATAGACCTTCCCATCTTTTGCTCTATCTTATCGATAGCAATAGGTTTGCACTCCTTACACAATATAAATATTGGTTCTGGGGATGAAGCGTTTGCTCTTCCTAATTTCCTACCACATGTTGGACAACATATGATTGCCATAATGTTTTTAGTATTTTTTACGATACAGGTGTATCATTTTTGATACCATTCCAATATAATGGTAAATTAATTTTTTGTCAAGGTATTTTTTAGAATTTTCTTGGAATTTTTTATGTGGGATTATTTCTTAACTAAATAACTATTGAGGGTATTTACACTTATATTACAAACATTCGTTATATGATTTTCAACTTAATTTCTTTTTTATTTGGATTTTCCTCTCTATATAACTCTGAAAAGGGGAGCGGAAGGAGTTAAACCTTTCACCTTTGACGGTCGATAAAGTCTCTCGAAGACCCGCCTCGCACTATCATTATGCTACGCTCCCCGAAAATATATTACTTCTTTTTGAACTCAAGCGAAAACCAGTCTTTTCCTTTTGCATCAGGTCTTAATCCAAGGGGTTGCACTCTCAATGTAAATGTCGGAGCCATTGTTTCGATCCTATATATCTCTGGATCCCAGGGTGCAAGCTTAAATTTTTCGAAGTGCTTTTCTATGTCATAAAATATCTGCACGTTAGAAGACCTGTATGTTATTATTTCAGTCGGGCTCTCAATAACAATCTTAATTTTTGTTGGTCCTTTGCTTCCCTTCATTTTCTACCTCCTTTGGTATTTTGATCCACTCGCCTGTTCTGGTCTCAAATCTGTATACATCTGTATCTTTATCGATCTTGCATAAATTCATTCCATATAACTTACCGTCTGTTTCCCATATTCTAAGCACACCTTCTCCCCATCTTTTTTTATATATCCAGTGCTCCAAAATGAATGTCGGTATGAATCTCATAGAAATCATATTATTCCCCCTGATATTTCTTTGTTTCACTTTCAATAAACTCCTCAAACTCCCTTTTTGCATCTTCAACATTATCAAACTTCTTGAACCATTCATTTCGAGGTTCGGGATCATGTCTAGGTGGCATTCCTAGCCATGGTATTGACTTCAAATAATCCTTATGTGTTTCGCTGTAATGTCTTTTAATCCTAAATATCACCACATAACCTTGATTAAATAACAATTTAATAGCTTCTGCATCTATAGTTGAAATTGGCTCACCATATTGTGTTCTTACTTCTATTCTTTGTTGTGCGATCAGACGTCCCTTGAATTCCGCTGATGGTTTTCTATCATAGTAAGCATCTGAATCCTTAAATACTTCAAAAGTTTCTAATTTCATTTTCTCTCCTTCTTCATTCCAATTGCATACATTGCACCAGCTTATTGATTCAATATACTTAACAAGTATATCTTTAACATTCTCAGAAAGGAATTTACATGATTGAATTTCTTTAATTGAAGGATAAACACATTCAAACCATCTTTTCAAGTGATCTCCTTTTAACTAATACTACTAAACCAATGCCATTCAGTCTTATTTCTGAAATCAATGCGTTCATTCACTCTAAATTTATTTGTATCAACTTTTTCAGGTTTGAGCTTTGGTTCTCTTGAATTATAAAAATTTGGAATTATGGCGCAGGGACACATTTTACCACCATAAAGCTTTTTCCATATCTCTGCAAGTTCATTAACTGCCCATTCTAATGTTCGTAAAAATACTCTTTCCATCATTTTTTCATATTCATATTG
>JAUWBM010000108.1 GCA_030601705.1 Thermoplasmatota archaeon | reverse complement strand
GTTGACGCTGAAGCTTTCCAGATATTCAAATTTGGTTAGCACTATCTCTCTTCTCTCTTTTTTATTTCCTTAAAATATTTCCTGCCAATTTTGTTTTTAGCAAGAAGAATCTAAAATGTTATAGCAATGTGGAAATGAAATAAGGTTTTGTGAGATGATAAAAAGGGATTTTATTGATTTGATTATATAAATTTGACTATTGTCAAAATATCGCTTTAGTTTGTTAACTATATTTGTACTATTTAGTGTTGTGTAAAAAAACCCTAGTAAAATTTTTCATTTGTGATGTAAAAATTATATACCACTCCTTAAACAATAAAATAAGTGGTGGTTAGGTGCATGGTGCTGGCGTGTTTTCTTTTGTTTTTGGATTTAAAAATTGTCAAAAAGCGTGATTTTTCTCCTAGCACACATAACATTACATTTACAAAAATTTCATATACTCCGAAATCTCAATAATATCTATCTTCCTAGAAATAGAATTGACCTGAATTGTACCAGTGTTTCTTATATGATGCCGCCAGTAATTAATCGTGGGTATACTGATGCGATGGAAATTTATCGATTCCATTTTTACATCTAATTGCAATAGATCATTTTCTACATTCAAACAACACGTTGTTGGTACTATTTTACCATGATCCATGACCTGCTTTTCAATCGTGAAATGTACATCCTTGGGGTTTATTGTTATATACTCTTGGTTTCTGTTTAAAACCACAATAAGTTCTTCGTTAGCGCGATTTTTCATGATGCGGGCCCATGTGATGTTCATTGAATCAATCGGTATTTTTCCATTTTGATACCCATTGTTTACCAATGATGCATAAATAGGATAGATATTATGATCATGATACCCTTCACCCGAGACACTAATGGCGTCTCCATTGAGATAAATTCTTCCGTTTACTTCAAATCGTGGAATGACCAGCCAGTCACCCAAAAAAGTTTTTCCCTTCCACGCCTTTGTTATCTCAATGAACTCTAAATCAACGCCTTGGTTGTCGTCTCCCATGGAAATCTGGTATATCCATCTCTTCGTGTCCTTGCTGATATATCCTTTTATTATCTGTTGATCATTTATCCTTATAAGTGGTTCTTTTTCTGATCCATAGAAACATTTGTAAGGATTTCTACTCCTTAGACGTTTTACTAATTTCGTGTCTTTATAAATTGACAGTCCTGCTAAAACAAAACTGAGATGGCCCATGTGAATAACATTCACAAGCGTTACTATACTATAGTTGTTGTCAAATATGCCGTTATAATACCATGTTTCTACACGACCAAAGCTCCCTTTCCTATGTAATGCACCATCCTGTAAGACTATATCTTGTGGCGTAAATATTCTTGAGCCGATTGTAATCACCAGGCCTCTGCAAGTGACCCATATTCGTCATATTGCTTTATTCTTTTTCCTTATTTTATCCTATTAAAGCCCTTTCGAAACCAATTTAGCGTACTATAGAACCGCTGGATAGCCGTTATGTTGCCAACCATTATCACGATATGTGGGTTAAGATATGTTTTTAACTAAGGAGATGTTGCATATTTGCGATTTTGGAGGAGGAAAAAGATAAAAAAAACGGTTGGTGAAAATGAGTGTATTTTAATCTGCTTGCTACTAATCCTGCTGACGAACTTGTCTATGGTTTAAGTCCTAAATCACCAAATTTGCTACAATATTTTTTAAAAGAGAAAAAGATAACTGCAAAAATACTGAATGGATCCTTGGGTTAAATTATTCAGGAATGCTTAATGCAATGTCTTATTCAATGATTTATATGTCATATAGGCAATCTTAAGAATAAGATTTGGATTAATCTTGTTTAAAAAGTTGTTCATTTTAATATAACTTATTCCAATCATATCCTCCATTCTAAACATTTTTTTAATCATATGGATGTATTTATTAGCAGATTGTTTCGCTATGTACTTTCCTGCAATATGTCCACTAATTAGTGCCCTATGTATACCAGCGCCACTAAGTACGCCGGCCCCAATTCCGGCATCTCCAACAAAGAGAATATTATCATATCTTAATGGGTGTTGTATCCCCAAGGGAACGAGCCCCCCTACGGTGTAGTTAACCTCTCCTTCAATATTTTGTTCGAGTTTGAATTTTTCTAAAAGAGGTTTTAGATTATGTTTTAAACTTCCGTACATCGCTATCCCTACGTTAACCTCTCGTTTCTTTGGATCCCGGGGGAAAATCCAATAATATCCCCCTTCTTTAGCTACATAGAATTTCATCGTATCGGGGATAAAACAATTAGAACCTTCAATAGTATGTTGATATGTACCACCAACAAGTCCTTGAGGTAATCCAAGTTCACGTTTAACCATGCTGGGACAACCTGAGGCATCAATGATAAAGTCACTTTTCAAATTTCTGATAGATCGTATTTTATCGTTCGTCATAAAATTAACACCTAAGTTTTCTGCCTCTTGTGCCAACTTACTTATAAATTCTTGTCTATTGAGAATATACTGAGTTCCAGTCGATAGGGGAACGATTAATGCATTCTCCCCCATGATCAACTCCCATTTATAGATTTTATTAAATATACTCTTTTCATCAGGCTTCCGATTCACCCATGATTTATGGATTCCATAGGCTTCAGCGCATCTTCTCCCTTCATAGTTGTAACCAATGGTTTTATATTTCTCATGCACAGTAACATGGATTGTGGGGTCATGTTCCTTTAGAGAAATCGCAGAGCTTAATCCACTTAAACCCCCGCCGATGATGCCAACATTCATATAAACACCAAGACGACTCGAATATTCTATTTAACCTTGTTATATGTATCGAATTTATTCAGTTTTTGGTATGATTACCTTATGATATTTTTTCTGCAATTGTCTGGTTTATTCAAAATTTCATATTCTGCTAATTAAAAAATCTTCGATTTTCAACATCTTTTTATCCTCCCGAAAAACCAGAGGATTGGTTTTTTATCGGGGTAGAAAACGATAAAAGATTTTTAGAATATTATAAATGTATTATTTATTTTTTTAGAAAAATTAACTCCTAGTAAGTGACAGGATATTCCCCAGGGAAGAGATCAAGCATGGTAGGATGCTGCTCACCGAACAAGTCTAACCAAAACTTGGCAAACGCAAACGATTCTTCAGCAGAATTAATGCCATCGCCGTTTCCAAAGACATCGCCCCATCCCAAAAATCCCTCGATTAATAAATCTGAGAAAATCGATCCATAAGATAATTCATCCTCTCTACACGACATCAAGACTACTCTACCTTGTGTTGCAAGATCTTCTACAAAACCTTGAGTAAATGTTTCAGCGGTATATTCCTCTGGTATGAATCCTTCAAACATTGGACTGTCATTGAACCCGCCACTAAAACAACTATCTACAATAAGACAGACTCCTTGTGATTGCAATAAACTAAGGAAAAAGTTCAATAAATCATCCCATATAACTGCATACCATTTATCAAACCCTTCGTACATAACAAGGATTTCATCTGCCCCATCTGCTTCATCTCTTGGTGGGAGATCTATTGGGTTCCCTTCTGGGCCTTTCAGAGGGAAACCGTGTGTGGTTATATATACTAATGACATGTCATCCTTGTCTTCATTTCGGATTAGCCAAATGAGATCCTTCACTAGATTTTTACCAGTAGCTTGCTCACCTGTTGTCATGCGTATATGATCTGGTTGCCATTGTGGTGAGTCAATAAGTACGTCATAGAGATCATTGACAGCCTCCAGCATAGATGGACGGTCCTTATCCGGATTGTTATAATAGACGCCGACTGCAAAGAGTACAGCCCAGTATTCTGTTCCCTCCTGTAGAGGATAATTATCCAACTGTTTTTTTATTTCCAAAGAATGGTTTTTCCCTAGAGTTTCCAACATGGTAGGTTTTACTACAGCATTACAAACAGGTGCGACTAGAAGCGCTACGCAAACAATTGAAATTAGTAACACTGAAAAATTCATTTTATTCTTTTTTTTCATGTTTATTGCCTCCCTGTGTAATGCTAATGCACATCACATATATAGATTTTATCTCTGATTTGACGATAAAATAAGGAATTACTGCTCTCTGTAACAGATTCTCCTGGGTAAAACACTGTTTTTCAATCCCTTTTTATCCTCCCTAAAACGCAAAAAACATAAATGTAATAAAGTGCTCATGTATTAATAACTGTTAGATAACGGGAGGTCATTTATGACAGAAAAAGATGAGGAGATATGTGAAGAGATGATAAAAACAAAAGGATATGGGTGGAGAGTATCGCTTTCTATTATTATGGGTGTTGGATGGCTGATATTCCTTATTCTGTGGTTGTTCTTCTACGCCTCAGGTTTTAATGTCTACCAGAACATTGCGATTTTTATTGTCTCTCTCTTAGTAGTAGGTGGTGTACTTGGTGCTGCTTGGGCACCATGGGGAATGAGACACGGTCATAAATATGATAAGAAAAAATAATCTCTCTCAATTAATCCTTAAATAAGCTGTTTTTCAATCCCTTTTTATCCTCCACAAAAACATTACCTTTATTTACCAAAAAACTATAACAATGAATGGGGGGGCAACTAAGGAAGTGAATTTTCTAACCAAAATTCGTTCTTCCCACCTCAGCCCTCTTTGTTTTTTACTTGGGCAGGACTTTGCACAAAAATTCATTTTTGACTTAAAAACCTTAATTTTAATTTCCTTTTTCATCATCCAGGATGGTTTATTATATTTGTCTAAGAGACAAGCTTTTAAGAGGGTTCTAAGGAGTGAAAAGAGGTTTACGGCCTACACCCAGCATCAATCATCTTGAATAGAGTAGTATTTATATGTCATATTAATCTATAGAATATTTTATTAAATGTGAAATATGGAGTAAATGAAAGATGAAATTTCTTCTTCTTAGACCTGGAGAGGAGGGAAGGAATACAAAACATTTAGTGCTTTCGCCGCTAGGTTTGCTCTACCTGGGAGCAGTATTAGAACAAGAGGGCCATAAGGTTGAATTACTTGATTATTATGCAGAGAACATTTCAAAAGAACAACTGGAAAACTCTCTGATGTCATCTGATGCAATTGGGATGACGGTATATACTGAGGATTGCAAACCTGCAGCGGATATTTCTAGAATGATTAAAGACTTAGATCCTGATATCCCGTTGATTATCGGTGGGCCACATTGTACTTTTCTTCAAAAACGATCTTTATCAGACATTCCTGATGCAGATATTAGCGTTATGGGGGAGGGTGAACATGTAATCCTTGATCTAGCACAATTTTTACAGGGAAAGAAAAACCTAGCTGATATTCACGGTATCTACTATCGAGATAATGGATCGATTGTTTCAGGGAAACCAATACAGGTGATTGATAACCTAGATGTATTACCGTTTCCCGCGCGTCATCTCGTTGAGAAATATGATTACGGTACTTCCACATTCGGGTACACGTTAAAGAAAAAAGCGACTTCGTTGATTACCAGTAAAGGATGCCCGTTTCATTGTCGTTTTTGTACTAGATATGGCAATTTCATAAAAGACTGGGGTTTTCGGAAAAGATCTGCAGAAAACGTCGTAAATGAAATTCAAGAAATAAATGGAAAATATCGTTCTGTTGCGATAGTAGATGATAACTTTTTGGCAGATAAAAAACGAGCACATAGAATATTTGATATGCTTTTAGAAACTGATACAAATGTCGAGTTCCTTATCCAAGGGGCAAGGGTTGATACAGCGGATAAAGAGCTCTATATGAAAATGAAGAAAGCTGGTGTTAGATATATTGGATTTGGAATCGAATCTGGAAATCAGGATGTACTAGATTTTTATAACAAGAAGATCACGCTGCAACAAATTCGAAAAGCAGTAGGGCTGGCACGTGAAATGGATTTCTTCATAGGTGCGTCCTTCATATTTGGTGCTCCTATAGAAGCAAAAAAACATGTAGAAAACACCATAAAGTTTGCCTGTTCTTTACCGCTTGATCGTGCGAATTTTGTGCCTTTAATTTACAGAACGGGTTCTTCATTATGGGCTGAAGCGGTAAAAAATAAAAAAATATCACCGCATCAATATGATGCACTAGCTGTCTTAGGTCATAATCTGGGCAATTTTACTGAGGAAGAACTAATAGAATACACAACTAACGCATTTAAAACTTTTTACTTTAGACCCAACTATATCCTTGGACAAATCTATAGAACTCTTTCACGAAAGGACTACAGCTTGTTAATAAATGGTTTAAAATTTTTTATTTTGTTTAATAAAGCAAGAGAAGCTGGTGAAGAAGTAATAAAAAGTAAAAATGAGTTCTAATCCGGCATCATGACTAAATATACTGATGATTTTCCACTTAGTTTTGGATGGGTTACATTTGACAAATTCCAAATTTAAGGGGTAACTTCTGAACTAAAAATCGATATTTGCCACTTTTAGTATAAGAAATAGAATCAACAAATTGAATTTTTACAGTGCATTCATCTCCAAATCTTGCTTGAAACCTTTTTTTTATTATTTCACTATCAGCATCTGAATAATCTAGTGTTTTTACTATATTTAATATAATTTCTCCCTCAGTATCTTGATATAATTGGCATTCTTTAACATTTGGAGAACACGTGGCTACCAAACCATAAACTCCTATAAGCGGAATAAGTTGTTTAGTTTTTGAAACAACAAATTCTTGTACTCTTCCTTCAATTCTCTTCAAAAGAGGATAATTTCTCCCACATGGACATTTTTTAGTTGTGTATACTCCTAAATCACCAGTTTTATATCTAATAAATGGAAAAATATAAGTATGGAAACCGGTGCCTACAATCTCTCCAACTTCGCCTTCTTTTTTTACCGGTTTACCCTCCTTTCCAATTAATTCAACAATCCCATATTCAGGAAACATGTGAAGATAATTACTGTGCTCACATGTACTACCTAAAGCAGCTGTCTCTCGAAGGCCATACCGGTTATAGACTCGGCATTGAAACATTTCTTCTAGCAGATCTCGCTGCCATTCATAGAGTGTTTCCGCATGACACATGATAATCTTGACACTAGGAAAAACCTCAAGGTTGTTCCTCTTCATATAAACAGCAAGGTTGGTAATGGCCGAAGGATAGCTTAAAAAATACTTTGGCTTTAGTTTTCGAATTTTCTTGATGAATAACGGCAAATACTTATCATTTATAAAAAAAGATGATAAAACCAGGGTTCTTCTAAATGACCGATATTCAAAGGGGATTTCGCTCCTCACTATTAAAACGCATCTATCAAAGTAAGAACGACCAGTCAAATCCATCAATATTTTGCCGTATGCTGCCAGTTGAGATGACCAAACACCTTTGTCTATATAAAATCGCAAGGGCTGTCCAGTTGATCCACCAGTGGAAAAAAATTGAAACTTATGCTCAGGATAATTTGTTGCTTTAAGAGTGCCTAAGTTCTTTCGAACGATTTCTTTTGTTAGATATGGTAGTTTCTGTAAATCATTAATAGACTGGATTTCTTTTGGTTTTAATTTCAGTTTTTTAAATATCTTTGTATAATACGGCACATTTTCGTATGCGTGATTTAAAAGCTTTTTTAACTGGAGCAATTGGTATTCTTCTAATTGTTCTTTGCTCCACCATTGTGATTCTTTTAATAACGTGTATGTACGGAGAAAGGTTGGAAAATGAATCAATGCTTGCGTTAACATATACTATCAGCCGGTAGCTTTGTAAAGCTCTTTCTAATATTTGCCACATTTTATAAACATTTGCAAAATTTGCTTGTAGCACTGCTTCATGTTTAAACTGTGATTTTAGTGTTGTATCTTCTGTCTTGTAAAATTAAAAAAAATGTGGATTTTAGGTGTTTTAAAGAGACTTGCAGCCTACACCCAGCTTCCAATTATGCTCCCAACGGTATTTTATGTCTATCCAGAAAGCCCTTCGAAACCACGTTTTTTCTGTCTGAAAGCAGTTTTCATACGAAAAAAGAACGCTTTAAAACACATCTTGCTATACAATGTGCTATACAATTGCTATACAAATGCTATACAAATTCTATACATCGCCAGGTACCGCAAAGTTAAATGTTGATACCCCTTAAACTAATCTCTGATTTTCAAAACAAGCTTTAGGAGAAAAGACTTAAAATCAACAATTAATTTCCAAGTGCCCATCACCAACACCTTAAAATAACGAAAATGCTATACAATGTGCTATACAATTGCTATACAAATGCTATACAA
>JAUWBM010000149.1 GCA_030601705.1 Thermoplasmatota archaeon | reverse complement strand
TAATAACAGAATGGCGGAATTATCTGGTTTTATGTTTGATGATCTAGATGAAAAATCAATTTAATGAATTGCAGATTTCTTTTTCGCCTTCGGATATAATCTGGATAGTAGATTCAATTATGTTGAAATTCTCTGCTAAATGTTTGTTAATTTTTAAGATTAGTTTTTCTTGTTTGATCTTTACTTTAACGTTGTTTAACGTTACGTGGGCAGAAAAGACAATCATTTCTGGGATAATGGTCCAGAGATGAGCATTATAAATCTCTTTAATTTCAGGAAAACTCTTTTTCAAATCATCACTTATGATATTTATATCCAATCCCTTTGGAGCTGTTTCTAGTAAAACTCTTGTGGAATCTCTTAATATCCCCCATGCCCAGTATAGGATGAGGGAAGATATTCCGATACTTACCAACGGGTCAATAAAATTCCATCCTGTGAAAAGTATAATAACTGCTGCCGAGACAATTCCTACCGATGAAACAGCATCAGCAATCATATGATGAAACACACTACGGATATTCAAATTTTCTCTATGGCTTCCATGAAGAATGACAATACTTAATGCATTCACAGCAAGTCCGATAAATGCAATTAAAAGCATTTGAAGTCCTAGCACTTCAAGGGGATGGATAAATCGTTGAATGGCCTCATAAATTATAATTCCTACAATTAGAAGGAGAAATAAACCGTTGATGAAGGCAGCCAGCACTTCAGCTCTGTATAGGCCAAAAGTTCTATGATGACAAGGGGGTCTTTTAGCAATAAGTATTGCTACGAGGCTTATGGCTATGGCAAATGAATGAGTGAACATGTGTCCAGCATCACTTAGAAGTGCGATGCTGTTTGTAAGAAAACCGCCGATAAGTTCAACAAACATCACTCCTGAAGTGATAGAAAGTGATAGAACAAGTTTTTTCTGTTCAACATTCCTATATTCGTATAAATGTTCTGAAAATGCATTTCTAGTTTTCCGTGCTGTCATTAAAGTCCTCCATATCCATGTATATTATAATATTTTAACTTAAAAAATGTGAAACAGCATTACTTTTCAAAACCTAAAATATCTTTGGTATTTTAAACTTAGACCTAAAAATATTTTCCACTGGATTATTCATCGATAATTTTGATAATCATCTATATATTTTGAGGTTTATCGAGGAATATATACCTCTCCTATTAGTCAGATAGGACTGTTAGATAAAAAGGTTATTCAGAGCCAGGATATTGCTTATTAACAAGAATTACACCAAAGATAGTCTATGTTCTGGTAAAGATTATTACAGGGGACGAGATTCGAACTCGATTTTACCGGTAAAAAATCATGTCGTTCTCCTGTTAACGAATGTTGCTTGATCTTTTATCTTACGTTCAAATTTCCTAATTTTAGTTTTTCAACAAAGCATTTTTATATAACAAATATCTCCCTGAAATAACATGAAAAAAGTTTATATGTTATTTTACCTTATTTTTCTTGAATTAAGGAAAGCCAGCAGTGGGGTAAAGTATTTTGCAGAAGTTGATGTAACGGATAACTGTAATCTTAGGTGTAAGCACTGCTATCATTTTAAGGGTAAAGAAGAATTTAAAAGAAAGGAAGTATCTGTAGATATTTGGAAGAAAAGATTCAATGAACTTTACAAAACAGGGGTAAGATTCATTCTTTTGGTTGGTGGAGAACCTGCACTTCGGAATGATGTTCTTATGCTTGCGGATAAGATTTTTCCTTTTATTTATGTTATCACAAACGGGACAATAAAGATACCAAGAAATTTTAATCATCTATTGTTTGTTTCCTTGGATGGAATGGAGGAAATAAACGATTCAATCAGAGGAAAAGACGTTTTTTCAAAAGTAATAAATAATTATTCAGGAGATAAACGTGTTGCTATCAATATGACTATAACAACTAGTAATTACAAAGATCTTGAAGATGTTGTCAATGTGGCAAAGGAAAATGGTTTTCGAGGTGTTGTGTGTAATATATGTGCATCCGGAACTGATGTTGAGATACCCCTGTTTATAAAAAAGAATGAGAGAAAGATGATTATAGAAGAACTAAAACGAGTGAAAACATTATACCCTAACGATTTTCTTTTGAGTAAACGGATGATAAAATGGTACGAAAACCCCGATCATAGAGGGTCATGCTACTGGGGTGACGAAGTGTTGCATTTTGATGTTTCATGGAATCGGAGAAGGTGCTTTGGAAATAATGCGGATTGTTCCAATTGTGGGTGTTTGGCAGGTTCCATGCAAAATCCACTGAAACGGGTATTAAGCCCTAGGGAAATGATGAAATTAGTTTAAGATGAAAATAAATGCAGGGGACGAGATATGGACTCGCTTTTACTGGTAAGAAATCTATATATCTATGGTTCTATCGAAGGATATTTTTGATATTCCATGAGGTATCGAGGAATATTTAAAATACAGATTATCAACAGAAGAATACCGAAGATATTTTGAAGTTTCTTTTTTAACATTTTTAGGAGAAAAATGAATATCTTTCTTCTAAGCCCTGATATATTTTGAGACATCCATAATCATGCTCATCAATCCCATGAGTTTTCGAAATAGGCAAGATCCATTCTGCTCCAGTCATCATAATCTCGAATTAAACGTGAGCCATCTGAATAATCCACTGTATAATACATATAGCCATAGTTCATGCAGCTTTTATAAGAGCGAGTAAGCCACCAGCCAATTTTGAATGGAGAATCACTAAATCGATTATGTCCGGGAATTGGCCGGAAGTCAAATGTATGACCTGTTTCATGCATATAGCAACTAGCATAAGCCTCGTCTCTTTCAAAAAACGGATTTTGTGCTTTTTCATCTAAACTTTTGCTTGATATTTGAAAACGATTGCTTCCAAAAGCACATCCCGGAGGGCCGTCGAAATGATATATCACAACTCCATAATGAAATACTCCACGTCTCCAATAATATTGATCTCCATTAATAAAATATTTTTGATATATATTATCGAGTTCATTCCACCTTGTTAATTCATCAAAAGATATCATCTCTGAACCTGATTCTTCCCAACTACCATCATCAAGATGATAAACAAGGTTTTGTCTATCATATGCAGTATAAAGAAGTTCCTTAGAATCTTCGGGAAGTAAACTTATTTCTCCTTGAGGGCTCTCTTCCATTTGATCAAGTTCAGTAAACAAATCCTTTCTGAAAGGATCAGAACCCCATTGAGAAGTCAGATACTCTTCATAATTATCTATACTGTCCTCGTCTGGATCGAGGTTTTTATGATCTTCTGCAACAAGAGGATTATACTCCCACTTCCACTCCCATTCGATAGGAACATCATCGTTGTCATTATCCTCACCTGAATTATCAATTTCAGGGTCAGTTTCATAAACATTTAACTCCATCCAATATGGAATACCATCATTATCATAGTCATTTTGATAAATATCAAACCAAAGTTCACAATCTCGATCTCTCATATAGATACTTCCATCATCACATCCGTTAAGTCTTCCGTAGCCACTTGGATCATTTAGTTGGTCTTCACCAGTCCAATGACCTGTTTTAATACTATATGTAATATCTACATCATACTCTTCTTTTCCAATATCACAAAGAACATCACCATCCTCATTCCAATCCCATAATTGAATTGTTATATCAACAAATTCTTGATCGTCAGGAACATTTTGTGTCGCGGAAAAATCAGGAGAATAAATATATTTAGTATCCTGCCAAATATCACTTGTGAATTCTTCGTTGTTGATTATAACTTTTAAATAAAAATCAGGATCACTTTCAGTATCTATATATTCTCTTTTAGGTAATGGAGCGAGATTATAAGGGAGTATATTAAGTTGTTTTTCATACTTATCAAAAGATCGGATTTTTTGTATTTCAACTGTTACTTCAATGTCAACTAATGGATCAAAATCCTCAAAACTAGATGCCTCATATCCGTTACTAACTTTTATAGCTGCAACAGAAACGGTAATTACTAATGAAGCAATTATAAATAGGATCAATATTGCTCTTTTTACAAAATTCTTCTTCACACTATTCATCTTCTCTAATATACTTTAATATAATTACATAAGAAGAAACCAATATATTTAATTTTTCCCCAATTTATTCCTGGTTTATTCCCAATGTATTTGGTTTTTATAAATTATTTTTGAGAAAAGTGGGTATGGAGCCTGTCTGAGTACTATACCGTTTTTTAGTGAATCATCTGGAGTAAATCAGCAGGTATATCAGGAGATAATGTATTCTTGTCCACATTGTGATACAGTTATTGGGTTTAGCAGAGGAAAGTACGGTTAAACCACCCTTAAAAAGGGGACGAGATTTGAATACATCTTTACTAGTAAAAAAAGGACTACCCCTGCAAATTGTGATTTTCTTTAAGGAAAGGTGCCATCAAAATAGTCGCCACCAACAATGATGGTAACCAGAGATAATCCAGAGCCTTCCACTACATTTCCCGATGATGGAATAACACTCATTCCAATGAACAACAACATTACAACAAGGGTGATTTCCCTTCTAAATTGAGGTATCTTTTTCAATTTCTTCCTCCTTGATATATAGGTAATAATCCACGTGTTGGTTTAGATGCTGGATTTTGTTGTTGCTGCTGGGAGACCGGATAAGATTCTATGCCTGAACCTTCTATGTAGTCTTCAATCATGTTTCCTGCTACGTCGTAGTGCTCGAAAGTAAAGACAACGGTCTTTAATATACTGGACCATTCAATGACAAACTCGTAGATTGGTCCTGCACCTATAATGACTTCGCATAACCCTTCGTTGATAAACATTTCCACTCTGTCCATACCGCTCGTATCATCCACAGCATCGCAGGTAAATTTAACGTACCACGTGATGCCTTTCTTGTATGTTTCCCATTCAACCTCTTCTATGTCGGGTGGTGTTTGGTCCATGTCGATGGTGAATGAATGGTGTGACTCTTCGTTTCCAACGTTGTCGATTGCGTAGTATTCAATCAGGAGATCATCGCCATCTACGTCAATTATGAATGTACCATAGTTACCTGGGATGGTTTGCCAACTGCCAGTGCCAATCTTGTATTTGATTTCTTTTACACCTGAACCTGGTATTCCAGGAGCTATTTCTGGATCTTCGGCACATATTGTAATCTCAACGTTGGTATACCAGCCGTTATTGCCATCT
>JAUWBM010000165.1 GCA_030601705.1 Thermoplasmatota archaeon | reverse complement strand
ACATAGGTACGGTTGCTGGTATTGCAAAAGCAGTTAACAAAAAAGTAGTAGAATGAAGCTAAGACCTTCTCTTATGTAATATGATCTGTTGGATGAGGAAAGACTGTCTACAGTTGTTCTTATTTCGTTTTGCATATTTTTCCTTGTAGATTAGTCTGTTTTCATTTGCCTCATCCTGAATTTTTTAGCATGTAACTGTTAAAAACAGTTAAGTTATTTCAAATAATGAACAAAAGGGGAAATAGATATGGCGATAGGTTTTGTTCTAATGAACTACTGCACCTACGCAGGAACATGATGTATACACCAAACTCTCTAAGGTATCAGAGGTTATTGAACTTCATCCATTGTTTGGAGAATATGATCTACTAGCTAAAATCGAAGGCGATGATTTCGAAAGTCTAGGAGTTATTGTAGTAAACAAAATCAGATCAATTGAAGGGATACTTGATACAAAAACATTGACGGGGACGAAGTTTTAGTAATTTTGTGTCCCTTTTTATCCTCCCACAAAACCCTAGAATTGGTTTTTTATCTATGCAGAAACCAATTCATTCCTCAAAAATCAAAAAAAGAAGGGGAGTATAGACTTAGTATTCCTCCATACCTCCCATGCCACCTGGAGGCATACCACCTGGTCCACCTGGTGGACTTGGAGTTCCTCCTTTTGCTGCGATGACATCATCGATTCTCAGTATCATTGTCGCGGTTTCTGTCGCTGTTTGTATCTCATGAACAGTGACTCGAAGTGGTTCAATGACATTGTGTTTCATCATATCAGTGACTTTTCCACCCAGCACATCAACACCAGCATATTTGTGTCCCTTCTTGTGCTCTCTACGTAATTCAAGCATTATGTCAATTGGGTCTAATCCAGCGTTTTCTGAAAGTGTTTTTGGTATAACTTCAACAGCGTTTGCAAATGCTGCAACTGCCATCTGTCCTCTCCCACCAACTGAAGGAGCAAAGTCTCGAAGAGCCAATGCGATAGCTATATCAACAGCTCCTCCTCCAACGGTAATCTTACCATCTTCCAAAACAGCCTTAACCACTGAGAGCGCATCATGTAAGCCTCGTTCAAGTTCATCGACGACATGCTCTGTACCCCCTCTAATAAGAATAGAAACTGCTTTCGGATTTTCACAATCCGTGATAAACGTCAGTTTATCATCCCCATATTTTTTCTCTTCAACATTTCCAGCGTTTCCAAGATCTTTTGCTGATAAATCGTCTAGGTTAGCCACAATTTTTGCACCAGTTGCTTTTGCTAGCTTCTCCATGTCGCTCTCTTTTGCCCTCCTTACCGCATAGATGCCTTCTTTTGCAAGAAAATGCTGAACCAAATCATCGATGCCTTTTTGACAGATAAGAACTTTTGCCCCGCTCTTTTTGACTTTGTCAACCATTTTCTTAAGCATACTTTCTTCTTCATCAAGAAACTTCTGTAATTGTGTTGGGTCATGAATCTCTATCCTTGCATCGACTTCTGTTTTCTTTACCTCTAACGCAGTGTTTAACAAAGCGATCTTTGCATTTTTGATGTGCTTTGGCATCCCTTCATGAACTCGCTCTTTGTCTAAAATAATACCTTTAATCATAGAGGTGTCTTGTATGCCTCCACCTTGTTGTTTCTGGATTTGGATGTTGTCTATATCAACAACGGTTTTTCCATGAATTTTTTCTGCTACATGGGTAACAGAATCCACAACAACATCTGCAAGTAGTTCTTTCGATCCACTTGCACCTTTGCTCGCCATTGACGTCATAGCAATGTTTTTCAGTGTTGTTTTATCCCCTGGTTTTATTGGAATCGCCATCTTGTTAAGGGCTTCTAATGCTTTATCTGCCGCTAGTTTGAATCCACTGCAGATAACAGTTGGATGAATATTTTGATCCAAAAGTTCTCTCGAATATTTTAACAATTCCCCTGCAAGTATCACTGCAGAAGTAGTTCCATCACCACATTCTTCATCTTGGGCTTTTGCTACCTCAACAATCATTTTAGCAGCTGGATGTTCTACATCAATTTCTTTTAAAAGCGTTGCACCATCGTTTGTGATAACGGCATCTCCCATAGAGTCAACGAGCATCTTGTCCATTCCCTTAGGACCCAATGTTGACTTTACCGCATCAGATATGGCAAGAGCCGCTATAATGTTATTTGATCGTGCTCCCTTTCCTTTTTCCCTTGTAGTTCCTTCTCTTAATATTATTATTGGTTGTTGTCCAGTCATCATTTTCTCAAAACCTCCCTAACTCTATATTCAAAGATTTACTATGTCATTTAAGTTAATTAATTTTTCCAGCGGCAATTTTAGAGATCAAATTTCAGAGTATCTTCTACACAAAATAACCTCATTTTCAACATCTTTTTATCCTCCCCAAAAACGCAAAAGAGGGGATCGAAACATTTAAAGTATTTACGTAAAGTTAATATTGAATCATTGTCTGTTATTTTGGGGGTTGTAGAGTTTCTAAGGAGAGCATCTTTTCTCATCCCATCCTTAAAACACCATTCTCCTCACTTTCCAATAAAGGCTCTATATCCCCTACTCCTCAAAATTATTATCAAAATAATGTAATACTACCCTGTTTATAATATTTTATATTTTTTAAAAAATAAACCTCTTTTTCAATCCCTTTTTATCTTCCCACAAAACCCAGTGGTTTTTTAAGGTAAGAGATGTTATAAGGATTGGTACTTTTGGAAAAAAAGTCATCACAAAATAGGATTTTTTTCATATCTATTGAATAATTCAGATGTAACTACATATTCTGTTGGGTCTTTCATTATGTTTTCCTCCTTCTCAAATAACTATAACTAATCCTATAATTGATAATTAATATTTCTACAAGTTAATGAACCACCTAATGAAAAATGTTTTTATTCAACACGCGAAGCCCTTTCTTGAAATTCACAATTCACATTGGTTTATACATACAGAATCTCTTCTAATAAATAGAACGGAGATAATTGAATTGTTTTTCGAAGATTTCTGCTGATTTTTGAATGATATGTTCCGCCTTATTTACATCCATATCTTTTGTTTCAATAGCATAACTAACAAATCGACCAATCCAAAGTGTTTTCAACGACTCGATGAGCAAATCCTTATCAGAATCGGTTTTCATTTTCTTATAAGACGCTGCAAAATGATACACGATATTAGCCCAGAGCTCCGCATCAAATAGTTCGATATGACGAGCAATATTATCTAGAGTAACTACTATCTCATCTGGCAGGAATCGTGCGAACGTCATTTTTGATACTGCAAACTCGTTTTTGAAAGTTTTATTCAACTTATTGACGTCTACATTAACTGGGATAGGTTTTTGGCCAAAATGTTCTCTATACCGTGATTTATGTTGCTTCGGCTCTCTCTTCTTCCAAAACTCTTCGTAGTACTTTACAAGTTCAAACATGCTCCCTGTTACCTTCCGAAACATTGGTATTAAAAATTTCTCAGGTTCTAAATATCGTCCCGTCGACCTATGAATTTTGAGAGCAAACAGTCCTTCTCTTATCATCATTTGTTCTGCTGTTGCTACGGTTACAATGAAAATGTCAACTCCGAAATCAGGGGGGAACAATGGATGTTTCCGTAAAATTTCATATAAATCCCTTGATAACCCAAATTCACCTGCAATCGGCTGTCTGACGTTAAGACCGTATACTGCTCTCGTAAAGGGATAAACCAAATTATTAGTCACAACACCATCGTACTTATCCCTTATATAGTAGGGAGTAGTAAGATCAGCCCTTCCATATATAATGGGTGTTGAAATCGCTTGGATCCATTCTGGTTCGATACTTAGAAGATCTCCATCGAGTAAGACAACTGCTTTTGCTTCAGCTTCATGAGCGATTTCGATAATGGTTCGTATACCACCGCCTTTGCCACCCAGCGTTATGTCATCAGTCACGATTTTTGCTATGCTACTGTATGGTTGAAAAAGCTCTATTGCTTCGGCAGTATCATCTGATGAAAGCCCCATACTGACTACGATAGCTTTTTTGAAATCAGGAAAGAACTTGTAGAGTCCCTTGTTGATCACATTTAACACATTCAGAATCGTACTCTCCACATCTTTACAGAGTACACCCACCACTATATCCAATGGTTTTATCTCTCCACATTTTCTAACAATTTTGGGTTTTAACCGTACATTCTTATTCCATTTCTGGTACATTGTATCGAAAATGCAACAATTTTTTGATTAAATAGTTTCCGTTGAAGATTAGCACTTTACATGTAAATCATTTCTCGTATTTC
>JAUWBM010000136.1 GCA_030601705.1 Thermoplasmatota archaeon | reverse complement strand
TGAAATACTATGCAGTATTGAGATTTATAGAAATGATACAGACTATTTTGGAAAGATATTTTCCAATAATAATGAAGTTAGGGAGTTTCACAACAAAAACATAGATGAGTTGCTTAGTAATATTATCTTAGACATAGAGCTTGATCATGATGAATCCTCAAATCGCTCTAAAAATTTTTTTGAAGATTCAGAATAAACAAAAAAAACTATTCCTGATTTTAGTAACAATTGGCAATGGCAGTCTAAAATGTTTTACTCATATAGTTATTTATCATAGGTTTTAGTTCACTTATTTCGACATTTCCTGAATGGCGTATAAACGCATCTATACTGTTTAGACAGCTCTCTTTACTTAAATGGCCATCGCTCTTTACACTTATCTCACCATTCGATTCAATTATATGAAAATACCATAGCCCGTTTTTTCCTGATAACCAATATTCAATTCTCAGATGTTTTCCTCCATTCTTATTCTGTAATGAATGAAAATCACTCATAAAAACAAAAACACCGTTATAAAAATTATCCGAAAAAAATATAAACAATAACTAAAAATACCGTTGTACACCAATGTTGCCCTCTAAATAGATCCCTTATCGAATACGTTGATGTTGCATTATGCCTTTTCTTTTCCTTGAGAAACCTCCTCCAGATGCTGCCTAATAACTTCAGTCAGACGTAACCTTGCAGTTTTAATCGTTTTCCCATTAGAAGTTGTACCAAGCTCTGGACATCTAGCATAGAACAAATCGTGTTCTTTCCATATTTTTGCTGTATAAACATCGCCATTTATTATAAAATTCTGTTTCATTTTATTCGATACCTCCAATTAACCCATTCAATAAAAGGATAAAAATGTTGTCTATTGATATTTTACGTGAAAATTCTTAATTTAAGTGCGAAGCCGATTAAGGAGAACAGAAGGAGATTTCAAAAAAACTATAAGGGAATACATGATTTGTATGTCTGTGGGAGAGGCAAATTACCTTTGGAAGTGTAATGACTGCGGTGATCTTTTCAGTTATCCAAAGTTCGATCAAAATACGAGAAAGGATTGCTGTCCGGCATGTGGAAGTTCGATTATCGAAAGATCTAGGATTCTGAAAAGGTAAGTGTGAGCTCACACAAGGATTAATTTTATAAACTGTAACTGTATATTAATATCTTAAGGAGGTCGAATCTTTTATCTTTCCCAAATAAAGATTCTATAGAGAGTTTTATCCTTTCCTCCTCTTTCGACCCCTTTTATAATCCCCTTACGATATATTTATTAACGATAAAAACTATAATATCGATCTAAGGGGTCAAACATTTTGGAAGATACTTGTCTTTTTGCCTTTTTTCCTTATCTTCCCTCCCTAAATTGACCCCTCTTTACAATACCTTTATTAATAAAAAAATCATAATAACTGTGAGGTAAGAGGGAGATAAAACAAAAATGAAGGAATGTTGAGGGCAGCCTACTTTCACACTTATCTCCCATTCCCTCCTACAATCATTTAAATAACTCTTTTACACATGATTTCATGTAGGAAAGAAGAAAGGAGCATGCACGGTATATCTCCCCAATATTTGCTCAGTACGACCGTATATGTCATTGTACCAAAAAAATAAAAACTCTCTAAAGGACATGTTTTGTTTATTTATGGGAGAGGAAAAAAAGCTATGGAAATGCAAGGATTGCAACCTTCTTTTTGGTTATCCTAAGTTTGATCCAGATATCGGAAAAGATCGGTGCCCCAAGTGTGGAAGTACAGATATCGACAAATTTTCATCTGTTATGAACGAAGACGAAGTTGAACCACATCTGTTGTATTTTGCCATGGGAACTGTTTTCATAACTTTCATTATTGATTCTGGTTTAGATAAATTTGTAGATATGGCGGGTCTTACACCCGCCTTCAAAGTCATTCTTTATTTATTAATACTTGGGATCTTCGGTCGAACGATTTTACTTGGAGGATATATGATTTTCGCTTCATCATTCCTAAAAGCAAACTATAAATCTAAAAACCCCTTGGAATTGAAGAACTTAAACTTAACTGCATCTATTATCGTTACTGTTTTTTTAGCTGATAACTTATTTTTATTCTTCGATTCTATTTTCAAGAGCTGGTTATTGAACTTTACTTTAACTGCAATTGTAATCCCGTTTATCTTATTGGTCATATACCGATATTATGTCAAATATTCCCGTTATTTACCCCCACGTTAAAAGATACTATTCTCTCCTGTTGAATATCTATTGAAAATGCTTTATAACATGGTTTTTACCTGTAAACGCCCTATGTAACAGGGTAAAAATAGCTTTTTAAAACATTATTATATTTGAATAATTGAAATGGTTAAGAAAACGATGATATTTTCCAATTATAAGCTAGATGTTAGTTACTCTAAGAGCCCTAGCCATCCCGATAAGTTTAAACTAAGTATTTATTGTAGAAACAATAAAACAAATGAATATCTCAGATCTGATAATTTTCATTTGGATGGGAAATGGCCTTTTCATGTCCATGATCCCGATTCGAATGGGCGAAAATACAATCTTGTTATTGGAGGTGGCTCTCCTTTAAAAGATCATATACAAACATATCTAGATTTGGTTATGGAAAAAAAATTAATGGATAATGAGCAGGATTTTGCAATTCTTGGACTAAATATCAGTATTATTTTACTTGAAATTATCAAGGATGACTTAAAAAAAGAGAAACAGAATTTAATATAATTATTCTGAGTGAGGGAGGTAAATGAATAAAAAAGAACATTTGATAGATTTCCTTAAATTTTCAATTGAAAATGATTATAAGGAGAGACAAGAGGCTATTATACTTATAATTGCTTTAGTTAGTGCATCATTTTTTCTGTATTCTCAGATATTCTCTAAATATGGTTTTGATACAATTGCAAATTTGGCATGTATTTTTGTATTGGTAAATTCCACAATTGCAATTGTATTTTTAAGAAAAATCACGTTGATGCTACAATCTGAAAAAAAAATTGAGAAATCAATTAAAGGTTTTGGTTTGGTATCATTATCATGGATTGTTGTTGTTCTGCTAATTACCTATTTCTTTTTCAACAATTATTTTTTATTAGTATTATTACTTATTCCTATGAATTATACCCTGAGATATTCCATATTTTATCTCAGACGTTTCCTGATTTTATATTTTAGAGATGATCTAAAAATGCATTTTATTTACAAGGTCATTAATAGTGAAATCGAAGAGAAGGACATTTACCTTGATTTTGTCAAATTACAATATCTTTCATTAACAGATATCGTTTTTGAATTGTTTAAGACCTCGAATATTTTAACAAAATTGATACAAGAACAGAATGAACGAAAAGAATAATTAAATTCGTTTTTAACGTTAAGAGTTTATGTGCAAAGCCACAAAATCCCTCCTGTTGATATGGATGGGGTAATGCCTTAAAAGGTAGTTTTTACCTGTAAACTCCCTATGTAACAGGGTAAAAACAAGGTTGTAAGGCATAGTAAAATTTAAAAGACTTTAATATATTTAATTTTTGATAATATGGGAGATTTCCTTGGAGATATTAGTAATCTAGTTATCGCATTTTCTGCTATAGGTTCGATTGTAATAATATACTTTACTGCAAGATATACTGCTAATCAAGTTGAAATCAGTACTAAGTCTAACAAATTAAGTGCTAAAGCAAATGAATTAACTGCTTTCCTGGAACTGATTAAATATATTCAGGATAAGGAGGTTCGGGAAGCTAGAAGAGTTTTAATAGAAGAACTAGGGGTAAATAATAAAGATTATGAAAAATGGGGTGAAGAGGAAAAAAAACAAGTAGAGATTGTTTATCATGCTTACAATTTTGCAGGGTTAATGGAAGACCATGGTTTAATCAAAAAAGATTTTGTTGCAAGAGGATGGCGCGACTCTATCATCAAATGTTGGACTACTGCAGAGCCAATGATTATGGAGGACAGAAAAAAACGCGGAGACGATTTCTTGGATAAATTTAAAATGTTATATGACAAAGCAAAGAAAGTTGATGATGAAGAGTTTTCAAGCTTTTCCCAAAAACAAGTTGAGAGTTGGAAGAGTAAAAAACAAAAAAAGTGAAACTGATAGTACAACATATAAAAACGGATGTTAATCTTTAACATGATTTGTGAGTTAAGTTTATATACCATGAAAAAATTGAGGGAAAACTTGCCAAATTCAATATTTAATATATTGTTGGCAGGTTTTAAAGCTGTATTTAAACAACGATAACATTTGGGATATTTGTGAAACTGCTATTTGAATTATCTAAGGAACATGACACACTACCTAAAGATGAGGTTTTATCTTGTTTAAAGGCCGAAGAGGTTGTTTACAACATTGTTGTTTCAAATGAAAATGTACTTGTTATTAATTCAGATATTTCTTATGATAAAATAGAAAGACTTGCTGAAAGATTGTCTTTCACATTTTTTATTGATAAACTGTTGTTTTTTTGTTCTACTTCGCGTGATGAAATTAAAAAATGTGCTAAGAATAACGTAATAGATAGTGAAGGATCAATTGCTATAAACTATAAAAATAGATCAAGTTCCGTTGACTCACAACCAATAATAAGAGTACTAGCCGAAATATATACCGAAGATAAGCCAGTAAATCTAGATAATCCCGATTTAGAGATGCGTGTAGTAATTACTGATACCAACGTATATGTCGGTTCAAAAATAGTTGAGGTAAAGAGAAACCAATTTGAAAAAAGAAGGGTACAACATAGACCATTTTTCTCACCTATTTCTCTTCATCCAAAATTGGCACGTGCGTTAGTTAACTTATCCTCTATCAAAAGAAATGAAAAATTGTTAGATCCTTTCTGTGGTACCGGCGGTATATTACTTGAGGCAGGGCTAATTGGCACAAAGATAATTGGTAGTGATATAGAAGAAAAAATGATAGAAGGTTGCAAAAAAACTCTTGATTTTTATAAGATTAAAAATTTTGAACTCTTTTGTTCCGATATTGGTGGGATTAACAACTACATCAGTGATGTTGATGCTATTGTGACAGATCTGCCATATGGAAAATCAACTACAACGAGAGGGGAAAGTATTAAGGGGCTTTATGATCGTGCATTTGAAAATATTGCAAAAGTATTGAAAAAAAATGGAATAGCTGTTGTAGGTTTGCCAAATAAAGGAATGATTCCTATTGGTGATAGGTATTTTTCAATATTAAAAAAATATGAATATAGGGTTCATAGAAGCTTGACTCGCTATTTTGTAGTATATCAGAAATAACCAAAATTTATTAAGGATTAAGATAAAAATAATCAATTTTCTTTAGAAATCGTAGTATAAAAGGACCATTTCTAAAGAGTGGGACAAAGAATATATACTAATAATTCATTTGGTTTTTTACATTGAAAAAAGAAGTCCAAGGAGTCTAAAACTCCCTCTTTTGATATGTAAACCTCCTTTGTTGGACTTCCTAAGGAGGCGAAAAAAATAAAAATTAAAGGCAAGATAGTAGCAATTGAAAGTAATTTTGTAGCAGTTGAAAATGAAGAATCTATACTAGTTTTAGCCAAAGATGACGGAACAACTATAATATTTCCAAAAGAAAAATTATCAGTATTTCGAAAAGCACTAGAAATGGTGAATAATCAAAATAGGAATTGAAGTTGTTAAAACACATTCTTCAATTTCTAATTTTTTGTTTTCAAAATATACTAGTATTGGTACAAATATAAAATCATAAGGAGGTCGATATGACAAAAATGGTAGATGAGTATATTAGCAAAATGAAAGATGGTAGAAGCTTTAGTTCAAATCAAATAGATTTTGTAAATAAGTTTGATAGAAATCTTGATATTATGGGATTGTCACAATCAACAAGGTATTCCAGGATACAAAGGCTTTTCCAAGTTTTTGAGACAATAGGAAAAGATTTTGAGGAAACAACAGAGATTGATGTTGAAAATTTTATTTACAACAAAACTTTTGCAGTTTTCAAATTGACTAAACAGCAGAATGCTTTTTAGATTTTTTTGAAAACCAGTCAAATACCCATCGTTTTAATTTTTTACAGATAGAACCTATAGCATTAATTCCATCGAGTAAATGGTTGA
>JAUWBM010000065.1 GCA_030601705.1 Thermoplasmatota archaeon | reverse complement strand
ACAGTATTCATCTTCTTCTATGAAACAATTCGGATCTCCCACAGTCTTCTCGATAACCGGATCAGTGTCATCAACATAGAAAGTCTCAGTATCCCAATACTGATCATCCATACCATTACCAAGACAATCATACGCCCTAACATCTAAAATATGCTCACACTCTTCATCAAAACTAAACGGAACCGTATAAGTCTGCCAATCTTCTAAGTTGATTTTATACTCAATAATTATACTAGTATTTGGACAACAACCCTCATCAACCGCCGTAAGAGTAATCAAAGTACCAGTAGTAACACACCAATCAGGAGTACCAGGGATCTCACACTTAGGCTCATCAACAGTCTTAGTAATCACAGGAACACTATCATCAACATAAAAAGTCTCAGTATCCCAATCGAAATAACCATTACTAAGGCAATCATACGCCCTAACAGTTAAAGTATGCTCACACTCCTCAGCAAAACTAAACGGACCAGTATAAGTCTGCCAATCTCCCCAGTTGATTCTATACTCAATATAAATCACTTCAGAAGGACAACAACCTTCATTAACTGCACTAAGTGTAATTAAAGTATCAGTAGTAACACACCAATCATCAGTACCAGGAACCTCACACTTAGGCTCACCAACAGTCTTAGTGAGCACGGGAGCACTTTCATCAACATAGAAAGTCTCAGTATCCCAATACTGATCATCCATACCATTACCCAGACAATCATACGCCCTTACAACTAGAATATGCTCACATTCCTCAGCAAAACTAAACGGCTCTATATAAGTCTGCCAATCACCATCGTTGATTTTATACTCAATAGTTATATCATTAATCAGACAGCAATCCTCATCAATTGCTTCAAGAGTAATCAAAGTTTCAGTAGTTACACACCAATCATCAGAATCAGGAGCCTTGCACCTTGGAAAACCAACAGTTTTGATAATCTCAGGAGCACTATCATCAACATAGAAAGTCTCCTTATCCCAATACTGGTCATCCATACCATTACCAAGACAATCATACGCCCTAACAATAAGAATATGCTCACACTGATCAGCAAAACTAAATGGACCTGTATATATCTGCCAATATCCCCAGTTGATACTATACTCAATAGTTATACTAGTGTTTGGACAACAACCTTGATCAACCGCTTCAAGAGTAATCAAAGTATCAGTAGTAACACACCAATCATCAGAATCAGGAACCTCACACTTAGGCTCACCAACAGTTTTGATAATCTCTGGTGGCGTTTCATCAACATAAAACGTTTCATTATCTAAAGCTTCGTTTCCTATGCAATCAGTTGCCACAACCTCAAGATAATGCTTGCATTCTTCAGTAAAAGTAAATGGACCTTCGTAAGGTATCCAACCGGTCCACCCTTCTCCTTCCAACCAAATTCTGTATTTAAGAGTAATGTCTTCATTTGGGCAGCATCCTCCATTTGTCGCATCAAGGGTAATTTCTGTACTTAGATTGACACAGTAGTCATCTGAATCAGGTAATGTGCATTTTGGTTCTCCTACTTCCTTAATAATCTCAGGTGGTGTTTCATCTACATAAAATGTTTCATTATCTAAAGCTTCGTTTCCTAAGCAATCAGATGCTCGAACCTCAAGATAATGCTTACATTCTTCTGCAAAGTTAAATGGATCTACATAGGGCATCCAATCAGTCCATTCTCCTTCGAACCAGATTCTGTATTCAAGGGTAACTGTTCCGTTTTGACAGCAGCCTACCTCGATAGCATCAAGAGTAATTAAAGTACTGAGGTTTACACAATAATCATCACAACAAGGTATCGAACAATTTGGATCTCCGACCGTTTTGATGATTATAGGTGGTGATTCATCAACATAAAACGTCTCATTATGATATCCTTCTACAGGCCATCTGTTTCCAACGCAGTCCTCTACGTAAAATTCGAGATAATGCATGCATGGATTTACTAGATGAATCTCTTCACTAAGAGTTCCTTCAGGAACATAGGAATAATAATCTTCCCATTCTCCATCGTACCAAATGCGATAGTATAGATGTACAGATCCGACGATACAAGGCTCGGTACCATTATCTGTAACATTAATCCATATCGGTGTATCTTCTCTTACACACCAATCATCACCTTCTAACTCATTTTGACATTTTGGTTCACCAATTTCTTTTATTGCTATGGGTGGTGTATTGTCAACATAATATATCTGATGATGAACCTCATCGTAGTTACCCACGTTATCAATTGCAAAATAGTAGAGATCATGAACACATTCTTCCAAGAAATGAATCTCTTCATCATATGGATACCACCAAAATTCTTCGATTTCCGGCTCACCTATTATACAGAATAGGTCAACGATATCCTCTCCATTAATTGCTCCAGCTTCTTCATCTGCTGGATATAACGTATCATTCCATTCATAGCGCCAGAACATGCCATAAAGACCTGCGTTACATGTATCAGTAGGCTTTTCCTCTACAGTTAGATTGATTGGTGAGCAACATTTTATAAAACCTTCATGTTCTTCAATTTCATAATATCCACCTTCTGGATATGTCTTTGTAATTTCAGGCGGGTCAACATCCACTCTATGTTGTTGTTTATGATGGCTTTCTACATTACCCATCATATCAACTCCCCAATATTCAAGTTCATAATATCCAGTTTGTTCGAAATGGAATTCATATCCAATTCTTCCCTCAGCTGGATTGATATCATTACCATCGCCATCTTCAACAACTATCGTATCAATTAAATTAAACGCACCTGAACTGTCGCAAGTGTCATCTTTCCACCATACTTTTATTGTTATCTTTTCAACAGCAGTGCCATTTGGAAGACAGCAATTATCAACTGAGTTAAATGTTAAAGGCGTAATTCCACTTATCCATGGCGGATATGGCCAACCATAGCTGTATTTTGGACATCCAACAACCTTGGTAGTTATTGGACCACATTTATCTACAAAGAAATCTATGGTGAAAAATCCCTCAGTTGTACCATTATAATCCCAACACTGATATCTGACCTCATGGAGGCAAGTCTCATCATTATAAAACACTGTAACAATAGATCCAAAGGTTTCATCTAAATCATTTTCATCATTATCATAAACAGTCAAATTCCAAAGAAATGTCCAGACAATAGGGTCTTCAAGATCATCAGCAACCCAAACAGAGTATTCTATTTTTTCTGATCCAGGGCACATATCACTTGAGTTAATCCACACTGGTGTATAAGGGCCAACAACATAATATTCACTCCATTGCCATTCCCTAATTATCTTAGGTCCTCCAAACTCAATGGATTGTGATGGATATTCATCATCAGCTACGATATAGATTCTATAATCCTCGACCTCACCATCAGATGCTGGTCCATCATAAGACAGTCCTGTATCTGTACTAAAACGGAATCTCATATAAGTATATCCTATTGGTGTATAACATGGTACTGTGAACCAATGTTCAGAGACTCCCGTGCCCAAACTTACATCTGTAAGAATTTGTTCACCAGCATCATCCCAATCACGATCTCTATCGAAATCTATCCAAGCACTTAGACTTCCGTTTGGTGCCCCAACAGGGACAGTGGTAGTAATAATTAATTTATGCATATGTCCTTGTTTAGGATAGGTCGGTGACCATAATACACCATCTTCATCATCAATACCATTAATATCATCACCATCTGCATTCCCGTTTGGTTGTCCATTAGATTCATTATCTTTTAATGATCCAAGAAAGTAACCACTATCATTTACATGCCTTGCTCCATTACTTGCAAGAGTTGTATTATAATGCATTGAGAAATCATCAGGAGCATCACCAAAATCGTATTCAAATTCATTAGGTTCAGCCTCTACGATTGTATCTGAAGACAATAGTACCAATGCAAAAATTGCAGTCATCAGCATAACAAATGCTAAAATACTTGCACCAAATATTCTTCCAAAACTACTTCTACTTTTCATAAAATTATTTTTCATATTTTTTACCTCCGATTTAATAAGAATCGTTCCCCCTTGCCCATTTCTCATAGGCAAAGTAACATGTGTTATAGTATACCCATATATAAAATTATCGATATAAATTGATAAATTTGAATAAATAACATTTAAATGATTTCGATTGTTTTTGCCGGTCACGACATTCGTCTATAAGATACAACTTTATTGTGACAATTACCCGTGCTTAATCGTATCAATAACTAAATTATAGAAAAAAGTTCCATAAGAATGTTCCACAGCTATTAATATATAAATATTTTTATAAACTCATTCACGACATAAAATCCTGCCATTTTATAATGATAGAATTACCTACTCAAAATACGTATACAAGTTGTTGATTTCCTCTAAAAGATTATTTCCTTTCTCAGTAGTAACATAAATCTTAAAGGATCTACCATTATCATTTACTATATTATTCTCTTCAACGATATTTTTCTCAAGTAAAAAGGAAAGATAATGCTGAAGTTGCGAAAAGCTCATATTACTTTGATACAGAATCTCTGTTTTTTTGGCGCCTTCCTTGGATAAATCGAGAATTTCACCGATAATCTCAATCTCAGAACGCCTCTTAAACATGTAATCCTTCCACAAATTCCAATTATAGATAAATGCTATAACATATTCATTATTTAATATTTTTTGTAAAATTTAATAAATCAAAAGAAAAAGCAAAGCCAAGTCATGTGAATAATTTTTTCCATCCTCATAGATAACTTTTTAAAGAAAAATATTTTACTAAATTGCAGCGAGGCTCAAAGAAATGTCAGGTGAATGGTATCACTTCTTGTTAAGCATGTTGATGCTGGTGTTCGCAATTGGAAGCATAGTTGCAGGGATATTTACTGCATATTTTGGATCAGGTAAAAGCAGAGCAGTTGGAGCAATATTAGTCATCATAGGATTAATCGTATTTGTTCCATTTCTATGGGGTGCTGGAGTTCTCACGTTTATGGGAGCACCACCTGCGGTAATGAACTTTTGTGGGGTTATCACAAAAGGTATTGTAGCGGTCGTCGGTGCTGTTATAGGTGCATTAATTGCTCTTGGAATCTTTTTACTTGCAATAATGAAAGCATAAACAATCCTGATGAATTGAGGCATTCTTATCGTCCGGTACGTTATCAGAAACGTCGGTCTAAAAGATTTTAGTGTAGGAATACTTAGAGAAACCTTAAGTTATTTTTTTATTATTTTAACTCCTATTTTTAAAAAGAAATATTTGATTATTGGGGTATATTTTTAAACAAATAGTTGTTATGTAATTGTGGAGAGATGCAATGTTGCAATATACTCCTGTTGATACTGAAGTAGGGGAATTAGATTATAAGCAGTTGATGGATGAAAATGATCCCATTGATAAACTGATTTTAGATCTTGCCGGGAAGGGCAAGTTGAAAGTAGGTATTGTAGAGGTAAAGGAAGAAAGGTGGCGTTTTTTTAAAAAATATATGCCTAACTTTTTATCTCATTTGGGAAAGCATACGTTGTAGAAAATATTGGTGGGGCAGACAAGAAATCCGTATAATAATGTAACATATATTCTAAATTTTTCTTAAATATTAAGTAAATTTTAATAAACTTTAAATATAATAAACATAATTATATTATTATACTATGTACTGTGAGGCAAATTGCCTGAAAGAACTCGGGATATGTTATAACATGGGTAAATAATCGGTCAAAAATGGTGTTGTGTATGGATGTTGTAAGGATTGATGCAAAGGGGTTTGTCATAGAGATTAAAACGCTTTCCAACGGGTACCAATGTAAACTGTATAATCAGGATTGAATTTTTTTTAAAATATATTGAAAAAATAAAGTAGTACCATTCTTTTTTTGAGAAATACTAATTCTGAGAGTGTAATTTTTTCATTTTGATATTTGGTCGCAGTAGCTTTTTATAACATTAATGATAGAACATTCCATGGTAGTTAGTAGCATTGTATAGATGGAATGAGAGGTGGATGTTCAATTAATAAAATACAATTAAGCAGAAAAGTAATTTTCGTTATATTGACACTTGTTTTACTGGCAAGTATCCTTTCATTTAGAGTTTCGGCTGTAACTATCAACCCCAATTTTTACTTCTCAGTTGGAAATGAATATTATACCGTAAATCAAACAATGGATTTCGAAAGCATTACTATAGATTCTTCGTATATTATTTTCAACGGCACAGGCTTCTATGTTACATCTGGGAACGACATTACCATTACACTTGTTTACATAAATGATGATATAGCAGGTGCTGTTGATGGGGCGAAGGTTCTTGAGTTCTACGCAGACACCACGGCAGGATCTGTAGTGTTTGATCTTTCTGGTTTCCCTGCTGGGAATAATTATACAGTTAATAGAAGTGGTAGTTCTATTGCCGCTCCAACAGCTAATGGTTCTGGTTTCATTTCATTTACCAATAATGTTTGGAGTAGTCATCTGTTTGAAATCTTTCAGGAAGGGGAAGGAGCAGGAGATACTTCTTCTCCAGCGATATCTGGTGTGAGCGTTGCAAATCCTGATTCACTTGATACTAATTCATCATTTGGATGGGTAAATATCACCTGTGATGTATCAGATGATGTAGCAGTTGGTTCTGTTTATCTTAATATAACAAATCCAAATAGTTCATACAATAATTTTTCAATGAATGCTGGTGCATCAAACAGTTATTACTCCAACTCAAGTACTGCGTTCTCAGCACATGGTAACTACAGCTATTTCATATGGGCTAATGATACCAGTGGTAACGCCGATACCTCAGGTAGTTATGATTTTTCAATGCCTCCTAATTGGGATATAAACAATGACGGGGGCTGTACTGTTTTTGATTATATGCTGATCTCTAATCATTACGGTGAAACAGGCAACGCAGGTTGGATACGTGATGATGTTGATAATAACGGGCAGATACAGGTTTTCGATCTTGTTCTTTTATCAGAACACTATGGTGAAGTGTGGTGGGTGTAGTGGAGGTACGAAGTATGAGAGTTTTGGGGAAATCAAAGTTTGGGGCCGGTATCGCCGTTATCATGGGGGTAATAATTGCGGTTGGAGCCCTAATCCTTACTGTTGAAGCTGCTGGTACTACAACAGTGAGTATAGCCCCTTCAAGTCAGACTGTTTCCCCTGAAAGTAACTTTACTGTTAATGTCTCCTGTGCTCCTGGCCAGCCTATTAAGTCTTTCGAGCTTAAATTGTCGTTTAATGCTTCACTTCTTCAAGTTACTTCTGTTACCGAAGGAAACATCTTTAGTGGCTACAGCACATATTTTAATTCTGGTACCATAAACAATACAGCTGGTACTGTTGTTGATGTCTACAATTTGATTATTGGACTAGGGAATGTTTCTGGTAACGGAACGTTGGTTAGTATTAATTTTACTGCAAAAAATGTAACGGGAATCTCCACATTGGGTCTTTATGATGTAGGTGTGACAAACGAGACAGCATATGTTCCTATTGCTGTGAATAATGGTACAGTCCAAGTCGATGCAACTCCACCGGAGATTGTTGATAATAGCCCAGCTTCAGGAACCACAGGTGATACCTACACTTTTAATGTTAGTGTTACAGACAACGTTGATACTGCTGATGAGTTAACGGTCAAGGTTGATTGGTCTCATGGTTCCCAAGGTGGCAACGAGTCCATGATGCATGTCGGTGGAAACTACTTTGAAAAAACTGTAACTCTTGATCAAAATAGCACTTCTAGTATGGCATATGTCCTCTATGCAAATGACACGTATGGAAATGCCAATACAACAACACAGGCATCGGTTACTGTGCAAGACAACGATGATCCTTCGCTTGTTGCTGATAATAGCGATGCTAGTGGTACAACAGGTGATTTGTTTGGTTTCGATGTTACTGTTTCTGATAACGTTGGTGTTGGTAGTGTAAATGTTTCGTGGTCTCATGGTTCGTTGATTGGCAATCTTGCTCTTAGTGACGATGGCGATGGTACTTGGAGTGGTAGTGTTACGTTGGATGATAGCCTTGGTAATTTGATCTATAGGGTTCAGGTGAATGATACCTCTGGTAATTATGTACGTGGTAGTCAGCAGAGTAAATCTGTTTCTGATAATGATAATCCGCAAGTAATTAATGTATCTGCAACGCCAAGTATACAAGACATCGGTGGATATGTCAACATAACAGCAGTAGTAACCGATAATATAGCAATAGGTAATGTATATCTAAATATCACGTATCCTGATAGTAGCATACAGAATTTCTCAATCACTGGTAACAAAAGCGGTAACACATATTATTGCAACAAAACCTACAGCATGATGGGAACATATACCTATTTCGTCTGGGCTGATGATTCAAGTGGCAATAGCATTGTCTCAACTACAGATACATTTTCAGTTGGAGAATCTACATCGCCTCAGATATCAAATATTACTAATACCACATCTGATCCACTTGATACTAATTCATCATTTGGATGGGTAAATATCACCTGTGATGTAACAGATAACATTGCTGTTGATGAGGTCTTCCTCAATATAACAAATCCAGATGGATCATACAACAATGTTTCCATGAGTGCGACAGGAGTAAGCAGTTATTACTCCAACTCAAGTACTGCGTTCTCAGTACATGGTAATTATAGCTATTTCATATGGGCAAATGATACCAGTGGTAACGCCGATATCTCAAGTAGTTATGATTTCTCGATGCCTCCTAACTGGGACGTTGATATGAATGGTGAATGCAAGGTTTTTGATCTGACCCTTATCTCTAACCACTACAACGAAACAGGTACTCCAGGTTGGATTCGTGAGGATGTTGATAATAACGGCGTGATACAAATCCTTGATTTTGTTTTTGTTTCGAATCATTATAATGAAGTATGGTGGGTGTAGTGGAGGCATGAAATATGAGGATATTTGAGAGAACAAAATGGAGTGCCCTTAGTATCATTATAGGAATAACGATTCTTTTTGGAACGATAAGTGTTGCTGCTGATGCGGGCGATACTACCGTAAGCCTCAGTCCTTCAAGTCAAACTGTCTCATCTGACGATACCTTTAACGTTAATGTCTCCTGTGTACCTGGCCAGCCTATAAAGGCCTTTGAGTTCAAATTGTCGTTTAATCCTTCGCTCCTTCAGGCTAACTCAGTAACCAAGGGGAATATCTTTGATGGTTATTCCACGTTTTTCAATCCTGGTACCATTGACAACAATGCAGGTACCATTGTCGATGTCTATGGTTTGATTATTGGATCAGGGAATGTTTCTGGTAATGGTACGTTTGTAACCATTTCATTTACAGCTAAAGATCCCTCAGGTACCTCTTCTTTGGATATCAATGATGTTGGTGTTACTGATGAAACAGGATATCTTGCGATTAACGTTTCGGATGGCAGTGTAACGGTTCAAGGTTCTGGTGGTGGTCCGCCAGGTGGTGGAGGATATATGCCCCCTGCTGGAGATGGAAACGATGCTCCTGAAACCCCAATGACTCCATCTGGTCCGATGTTTGTTGAACTAGGTGTAGAATATCAGTATACAAGTTCAGCAGTTGATCCTGATGGAGACGACATTCGCTATCGGTTTGACTGGGGGGATGGAAATATGAGTAACTGGACTGCGTTTGTTCCATCAAACACCTCTGTGTTGTCGTTCCATTCGTGGGCGTCAATTTCCACGTTTGCAGTGCATGTACTGGCGCAAGATGAAAATGGACTAAATAGCAGTTGGTCCCTCCCACTAAATGTTACCGTATCGGCGATTGATTTTGAGGGTGAACCACCTGTTGCGGATATTGCTGTATCTAGTAATTTATCAGCGAATCAAACCATAGTTTTTGACGGTTCAGGGAGTTTTGATGAAGATGGTGTGATTATTTCATATCTTTGGGACTTTGGCGACGGAAAGACTGGAAATGGCAGCAGTCCTTCGCATATCTATGAAAATCCTGGAGAATACCATGTCATACTAACAGTGACCGATAACAAGGGGAATACGTGTAATAAAACCATGCTTGTCAACGTTGCCTCCGATGTAGGGAGAGCTGCATCCGAAGATAAACAAATACTTCCCACTTATTTTGGCTTTATATTTATTGGTGCTTCTGGAGTAATTCTTGTTTGCCTGCTTGTTTTCTTTAGAAATAACATAAAAGTATTGTTGGCATCTCACAATATACGTTCTGTTTCACATCAAGCAACGACTGGATCGAGTAAGAAGATCAAAAAGATTGATTATAAAATCGAAAAACTCAGAAGAAAAATGGGACAGTACTAGCCTCCTCTTCCAGGTAACCAAAATTCAGAGTTGCACTCTAGGTGGTTTTGCAGTCAAAGATATGTCTTGATTATCTCGCTCGTTGTGAATATACGCTACTTGTTTGATGCTCCCCCATTTTTAAAAATATCAAAGATATCTGAGGTTTTGACCCTTATATCTCACAATCAGCTTTTTAAAGTATTATATGTTCAGAAATTAAAGAATGATAAGAAAATCAAAACAAAGAGACAAAACATCAAACAGGTTTATCAGATGGGTACTAATTGCTGCTGGAACCATTTTTGTAGGACTTGGAACCCTTGGAATTTTTTTACCGATCTTACCCACTACACCTTTTCTTTTACTTGCTGCAGCCTGCTATGCTCGAAGTTCAAAAAGATTTTATGATCGGCTCATAAACAATAAATGGTTTGGTGCCTACATTAAAAACTATCGAGAGGGAAAAGGGATACCATTAAAAGTTAAGGTTTACACCATCTCTTTATTATGGATAACAATACTATTTTCAGTATTTTTTGTTATAAACATTTTTTGGGTCAGAGTTGTGTTGATTTTAATAGCTGTTGGAGTTACCGTACACGTCCTTATAATCAAAACCTATAGACAAAAAAAGGAATAAGACAATAACATTACCAAAGATATTTTGAGGTTTCTACCCTTATACAAAATGCTAAATACAAGAGTACATTATGTAACAATACCACAAATCATGGAAGGTGAACTATTATGAAAGATGGTATGATGAACAAAGATGCTCACAAAATCCTTACTCCGCCACCACATCTTATTTCATATGCTGTTACAAGGAAATGTAATCTCAAGTGCAAGCATTGTTATAGTGACGCTACGGAAGAGCAAGCACCTGATGAGCTTTCAACGGAAGAAGCAAAAAGGCTTTTGGATGAGGTTGCAAATTGGGGGATAAAACTCTTGATCTTTGATGGTGGGGAGCCGCTCTATAGAGATGACTTCTTCGATATTGCTGAATATGCAGCCCAGAAAGGTCTAAGAGTGGTTATTGGTAGCAATGGCACACTAATTGATACAGATGTAGCTAAACAATTGAAAACATCGGGTATTATGGCAGTGCAGATATCCATCGATGGTGCTGAAGCTCAAACGCATGATCTGTTTCGGGGAGAAGTAGGGGCTTTCGACAAAGCTTTAGAAGGCGCTAAATCATGCAGAGAAGCTGGTTTGCCTTTTCAGTTTGGCATGACCATTAGAAGAGGCACTTTGAATGAAATACCCGATATGTTGAAACTGGCTTTAGACTCTGGGGCAATCGCCGCTGAATTCTTTGATTTGGTTCAAGTTCCAAGAGTCAAAAAGGATATTCCAGAGGAGATATTGGCACCAGATGAAAGGAAAAAAGTTATGGTATGGCTAGCAGAAGCCCAAAAAGATTGCCCAATAATAATAAGAGTGCCTGGTTGTCCTATGTACACCCTGATACTTCAGGAGAAAAATATACAGCCAAAACATTTTCCGGCTAATCTATTGAAAAGAATTCCATACTATGGGAGAGGGTGCGCAGCAGGTATGTCAAACGGCTACCTCACAATTCTTCCGAATGGAGATGTAATACCATGTATGCTCCTCCAAACAAAACTAGGTAATGTCAGAGAGGAAAGCATCACACAGATATGGAATAATTCTCAAATTCTGTCAAAGCTTAGAGATAGAAACTTACTGGAAGGAGAATGCGGTCGATGTACTTATAGGGATAAATGTGCCGGGTGCCGTGGAAGAGCTTATGAAGAAACAGGCAATATAATGGCAACAGATCCTGGTTGTTGGATTAATATCGGAGGAAAGTTATTATGAATGATCTGAATTTTCTCGGTTTAGTGTTAGGTCTCATTATGTTACTACTTACTGGATTTGGACATATATTAATTACAAAAGGGGAGTATTATTTTGGCACTAAATTATGGCCTTTGTTCTTGATTTTAGGTCTTTTATCCATCGCAGCTTCTCTCTTTGTAAATAGTAATCTGCTATCTGGCATCTTAGGGATTGTCGGGTTCATATTGTTATGGAGTATTCATGAGCTTTTCCGACAAAAAGAGCGTGTTAGACGAGGGTGGTTTCCTAAGAACCCCAATAGGAGAACATAATATACCCCATAGCACTTTGCCTAACGACAGATAAAAAGCTTCGCTTCGCTCCGACCCAAATTTTTGCCTTCGGCAATTTCAGATATGCACTAGCCGTTATCCAAAAATGTGTGACTTAATCACGCAAAAATAAGTTTTCTGAATGTTAAACATAGCAAGACCCCCCAGTTTACTAAACTCAATAATTTTCTGCTCAGTAGAAACAATCCGACTATCATGCTTACCAACCTGTTTAAGATGAGGTAACTTCTCCTCTACTACTTTTTGGCGAGAACCTAAAGTTTTACCGGGATTTAGCATATAATAAATTATGCCGGGATTCCCGGTAAAATATAAAGGTTTATAAATAGTGGATACTTTATGGTATGTATGAAGGTACATTTACCGAACAGTGCATTTTTAGGGAACATAGATCCTTTTTTGCGAACTTTTGATAATTCTAACCCTACAAAATTAAAAATTACTGCAAATAAAAAGTGGATTTCAATACACCCGGTTGTTTTGTCAATGATCGCATCTTTGGGTTTGACTGTCAAATCATCAAATATACAATGTGAAAAACTTGAAGCAGCATCCAAACACTATCTTGAGAGAATGGGACTCTTTAGATTTTTAAATATAGAGTCAGAAATTGTAATAAAAAAACATGAACCTGCTGGACGTTTTATCCCTTTGACAAAAATAGACAATTCCGAAGAACTAACAAAATTTATTACGAATATGATTCCATTACTGCATCTCGAATCTAAGCAAGCTGAACCTATTAAATATATCGTCAGTGAGTTAGTTAGAAATGTTCTTGAACATTCTCGCTCAGAAAATGGCGCTATCGTATCGGCTCAGTATTATAAAAAAAGCAATACAATTAGGATAGGAATTGCCGACACGGGTGTTGGCATTAAAAGCACCATAAACATGTCGCACAATACACCCACAGATTTGGAAGCTATTAGACTAGCACAAATCCCGGGAATTACCGGAACAACGAGAAGCGAAGGAGGAACAGAACTCAATGCAGGTGCTGGCTTGTTCTTCATAAGATCAATAGCAAAAGTGAATAGGGATTTCTTTATGATTTACAGTGGAGATGCGATGTATAAATTATTAAAAAGTAAAGCAGACTCAAAACGTATCAGATTGCATGCAGATCCTTTCAAAGATAGACATTCTAAGGGAGAAAAGTTTCCGTTCTGGAAAGGAACTGTTGTAGGAATTGATATGTCTTTAGATTCAACAAAAGAATTCTCAATTCTTTTAGACCTCATCAGAGACACCTATATCAAAACGATTAGAGAAAGAAGAAAAGCAAGATATCGGAGACCAAGATTTATATGATTGAAATAAAGTTACTTCCAATTGTCGGCAGTTTTGCTGAGAATAAAGATTTGGCTAGGGACATCAGACTTAAAAAAATTATCCATGCTCTTGAGAACAAACAAGAGATAACACTGGATTTTGATGGCATTGACTCAACAACACAATCATTCATTCATGCTTTAATCAGTGACTTAATTAGAAAGTATGGAATAGACGTATTGGATAAAATCTACTTTAAGAACTGTAACGAAACTGTGACAAAAATAATAAACATTGTTGTAGATTATATGCAAGAGATAGAATAGCGTGTTTTGATAGCAAAAATATTGAGAATATATAAAAATTAAAGTGATTTAGGGCACTTATCATGTTAAACATTCATTAAATAAGTTTTTGTTTGATTTAATCATACATTTCTATTTTTGTCAATAGCCATTGATTTTCTCCTATTATTTGACAGGAATATCCTTGTTATGCAAATTCAATAATCTCTTCATCCTAAACACTTTGCATATCGTTTTCTATTATGTGAAATCAGTTCGTGCTTTTCTATTTTCAGATCCAAGGGAGAAAAGGATAATTGAGATGTTTGGATTATATTCAGAACGCAGGATTGTAAAATTTCAGAAAATATTAAATAGTATGTAAACACATATGTTTACGTGATATGATGATGCAGGTACAAGTAAGAGTCCCAAAGAATTTGCTTAAGGTATTAGATGAATGGATTGAGGAAGGAAGGTTTAAAAGTCGGAGTGATGCGATAAGGATTGTTTTAAGCCAATATGAAGAGCGGGAAAAAACCCGAGGATTCTATAAATTGTTGACTGAGAGAAGTAGAGAAGCTAAAGAACATCCTGAAGACTTAGTCCCATTGGAGTAGATGGGATGAGTTATAAGATATTACTTCATCCAAAAGCCAATGCATTCCTTGAGAACATTGAAGTTGAACTCGAAAATAGAATAAGAAAAAAGCTTCATGTCTTGAGTTCTAATCCAGAAAAAGGGAAAAAATTGAAACACTCGGATTTTTGGCGATTAAGGATTGGAGAATATCGTGCTGTTTATGAAGTAGATTACAGTAATGATCGGGTAATCATACTATTTATAGGGCATAGGAAAGATGTTTATGATGATTTCTCAAGGTTGTTTTGAAATATTCTGCGTCACCATACTTTCCTCATCACTTATCAAATCCTAGGAATTGCACAATTTAATCACACAAAAATAAGTTTTATGAACCTTTAATGGCAAATTTGCTTTTCAGGTTCTTCATTATTTTAGTTACAATTTGTGCAGCTCCTATCGACAGTTGGGTTTCCAAAAAACGTTGCATTTACCGAAAACTAGTTGTAGTTAGTATAACTATAATAGTTATGATAACATGAATTATAGAACAATTAATGTCACATCCGATACATATGAGAAATTAGTTCTTTATAAACATGGCAATATGAGTTTTGACGATGTCATCAATGAGTTTATGAAATTCGTTGAAGAAAAAAAGTTTTACGACCATATACTTAAAGAACATCGAAAAAGGATGCTTAAAATAAAAGCTGGGGATTTTATAGAATCTGATAATTTAGAAGATGCTTTAAAAAATATTTGAGGAATTTCTTTGGAATTGAACAAAAAAGCATCTACTTATAAAATAATCCAAGGGAGGAATTTTTTAAGAGATGTTAAAAAGATGCTTAAGAGTGGAGATAAATCAGTATTATCGGATATTCAAGAAATAATTGATGAATTAAAAATCAATCCCCATAAGAAACGGCCAAAGATGGATATAAAACTCATATCACCAAAGAAAGAATCAACATATCGGGTTCGATTAG
>JAUWBM010000172.1 GCA_030601705.1 Thermoplasmatota archaeon | reverse complement strand
AAAATAGTATGGATACTTTGTGACACCTGTTCATATCCCCTCTAAACAATTTTTGTATGTTTTTAGCATATTCTTTAGAGAGCAGGCTATAGTAACTGGACCTACGCCGCCAGGTACTGGTGTGATTTTGTCTGCTTTTTCTTTTACTTCGTCAAAATCGACATCTCCACATATCCCTTCATTAGTTTCTATGATTCCAACATCAATTACAAACGCATTTTCTTTTACATGATCTTTAGTTATTAACTTCGGTATCCCTGCAGCAGTAACGAGAATGTCTGCCTTTGAGGTATATTGTTTTACATCCTTTGTAAAAACATGGCATACAGCCACAGTAGCATTTCTATTAAGAAGAAGAGCAGCTAACGGTTTCCCCACCACATTGCTATGATTAACAATAGCTACATCTTTTCCTTTGAGATCCACGTTTTCATGTTCTAAAATTGTTAGTACAGAAAATGGCGTGCAAGGTATAATATGTTCATTACCTAAAAGCGTTCTACCCATGTTATACGGATTAAACCCCTCGACATCTTTTTTAGGATGTATAATACTCATAAGTTCATCTTGAGAGATATGGTTAGGAACTGGATATTGTATTAAAATTCCATGAATATTAATATCACTGTTCAGTTTATTTATTGCATTGATAACCTTGTCTCCAGAGATGTTTTCATCAAATTCTAAATGATTAGAGTTAATACCTACTTCTTTACAGGCATTATCTCTTAATTTCAGGTATAACTCTGATGAGGGATCTTTACCTATTTTAATAGTAGTTATTGTTGGTACAACTTTGTATTTTGATTTTAACTCTGTAACTTCTTCATAAACTTTTTTACGAATTTCTTTTGCAATTTCTCTACCGTTAACAATTTTTGCAGTCATCCAAACCAAAAATGAAATTTACAATTGATTATTAAGGCTTGGGTTTTGTACCAATTGCATAAAACTGTGGGAAAAAATTCAGTTGAACGCCTTCATCAAGTGATTTCAAATACTCATATTCCCACTCATCTATCTCTTTTCCAGAAAGTCCTGCATCTTTCAAAACCTTTATGTAAAAATCCCGGGAATGTAAATAATAATGTTTGTCCTCTTCGCAAGACCATATCCTATTATTCCCTATGCCGATCCTTGTTTCTAACCCGGCTGATATAAAAAGTGCCCGTAATTTTCTTCCTATGTGAGGGTCCCCACCTTTTTTTCTGATTGCTTCACCTGCAAACAGAGGATCTACCTTTGGATTTTCTGGCCAGTGAATCTTCCCACCATAATCAGGTTCTAACGAGGCTAAGACCTTTCCACCAAGTTTTGTAACACGTGCCATCTCACTTACTACTTTTTTAGGATAATCGGCCCACATGAGAAGTAGATTACAGGTTACCATATCGAATGTTTTGTTTTTGAAGGGCAATTGTTCTGCATTTCCAATACATAATTTTGTGTTTGAATATTCTTTGAGAATCTTTTTTGCTACGTCTATTAAGCTAGACGAACCATCAATCCCTATGACTCTTCCTTTTGTTAAACGAGCAATATCTCTTGTTACAAATCCCGAACCGCATCCTACATCTAAAACAAGTTTGGCATCTTTGAGCCCTACTTTCAAATAGAGCGGTAATCTTTCCTCGGCGGTTTCCAATGCCTGCAAATCAAGTTTTTTTATAAAATCATTTATGTTACTACTAGTTATTTTTGGTTTAACTGCCATTAATTCAACAAAAATTTCAAGGTTATAAACTTAACCCACATTTTGAGTCAACGATTAGCATTACTATCCTTTCTTGCCAATATTCCTGTTAATGGGGAGTTACCCCTACTTTAAATATTACTACCTGGTGTCCCCCTTATTGTATCAAATAACAGACTCTTCTGGTTAAAAACAAAATATTGGCAGGTTTTATTTTAATAGATCTAAAAAAGAAAATTGCGAATGAAGATGATTTGGATAAACAACCCACACAGTCAGTGCAAATATGAAACTCGGGGTTACTAAACCAAAATAATCTTTTATGATTGTTGTTAGTTCTCCTGAAGTGTAACGATAAAGACGGAACGGGAAGAATGTTATACACCGCATGTTCACTGCTTCAAATGTGGTATAATCTCCTACGGTCGTTAGGTTTGTGATATTTCCAAAGATAATGGTTGTTTTTAACTCTGGCATATCTTTTACAAGTATCATTCCACAATCACCAATACAACCCTCCTTTGTCACATCAATCCAGAAAAAAGTATCCTCTTCTACATATGGTGCTGTGAATTGTGCCATCCCGTTCAAATCTGTAACCTTTACTTCATCTCTAAACTCGACAAGTGCATCAGGTATTAATGTGCCTCCTATTGATTTGACTGTAGCAGTGAATTCAGTGTGCTCATCTACGTGTGGAGGTGTAGAGATATTCAATACATAGTATAATTCAAATGGATGCATCAACGGATACAAATCCTGGTTATCTCCACCAAATATGTTGTATGGCGTGTCACCTAATCCATTCCCATCTGCATCTGTTCCAGTATAATCATCCCAGTAGTTTCCACCAGAAGGATAGCTATTATCCCATGCGTTACTGTGTTCATCGTAGGCGTTCTGTGTGCTGTTTATGAAGTTGTTGTGATAGATGATGTTATTATTGCTGTAATGGTAGATGTATATGCCATCATCGTTGTTCGAGATGGTGTTACCCGTGATGGTGTTGCTGCTTGAATGCCAATCGAGGCATATGCCATAATTGTTGTTAGAAATGTTATTGCTAGTTACGATGTTGTAGCTATTGGAATAGTAGAAGTATATGCCATAATTGTTGTTCGAAATGATATTGTCAGATATAGTTATGTTGCTGGAACCACCAAAAACTATGCCATCATCGTTGTTCGAAATGATATTGTCAGATATAGTTATGTTGCTGGAATAGTAGAAGTATATGCCATAATTGTTGTTCGAAATGATATTGTCAGATATGGTGATGTTACTTGAACCAACAAAAACTATACCATAATTGTTGTTCGAGATGTTGTTACCCGTGATGGTGTTGCAGTTTGAAACTATAACAATTCCGTCATGTCCACCATTTCTTATAGTGAACCCGCTGATGGTAACCCAATCAGAAGAGACATAAACGACATCTTCATTTCCAATACCATCAATAATAGTAGTATCTCTATTCTCGCCAATCAAATCAATAGTCTTGTTTACAACTACCTTCTCATAATATGGCGATGAATCATCATACACAAAAACAGTATCTCCATTACTTGCATCGTTTACTGCAGCTTGAATTGCGGTGTAATTATTAGGACCACTGCCACCAACATACAAGATACCTCTGCGAAGAGTAACAATTGACTGCCCTGAAGTTAGCTCATTCAGATTTCCAATGTTTCCACTTATACTTGGAAGGAAACCGGCTCCAGCAAACAATACTATAGTTACTAAAACAAGGGTTTTTTTCCACAAACTATTCTGCGTATTTTTTCCTCCTGTAATAAAAATTGTTTACATTTGATATAATTCCTTTATTTAAATATCTTTCCTGTTATTTTTATTGTAATATCATCTGTAACAAAACCAATTATTAGTGGGCTGATTTCAATTCTATAAATAATCTCAAATATAGGAATTAAAAAAGAAAAAGTATTTATTCGTCTGGAAATCCACTAATAATTCCAATTATAGATATAGGAATAATAACTCCTTTGAAGTTAGATCAAGAGAAGGTTTGAAACACAAGGAGAAGTGACACAGAAAGTAATCATCTTCTCCCTTGTTTGACGTCTGTAAATTCTAATGTCTTTTCTTCCTCATTTTCAAAGCATCTTCGTACTTCCCAACGAAAACATAGCCATCTTCAGTTTTTTTAATCAAACCTTCTTCCAACATAAAATCAAAGAGTTTGTCAGAGATTTTCACATTTTTTTCTCTATTGTTGTTTC
>JAUWBM010000059.1 GCA_030601705.1 Thermoplasmatota archaeon | reverse complement strand
TTCAACGAACATTTAGTGGATGCTTTATCTAGTTATAAAAAGATAGGTCATTCTAGCTGAAAAATTTGTGAATTTTGTCAAAATTTCCATAAAATGCGCCTATGATTGCTTTGTTTAATGATAAACATTTCATCTTGATTTACATCTGAGCATGTCATTTAGGGATTTAGCCCACAAAAACGTTACCTTTATATACTATGAGCAAACAAACATTAGCACGGTTTAATGCTTCATTTTCGCTTCTTTCATAGTTTTGGTGGGAAAGGTCTTATACAAATCTCTGTTTTTCATGTATCATGGATATACTTAATTTTGTTGTTACCATCATTCTGGTAACTGCCTCAGGTGCTCTTGCTCCAGGTTCTCTATTTGTTGCCAATATTTCATATGGTTCTAAATTTGGTGCTAAGAGTGGATTAATATTTTCAGTATCTCACTCTATAGTTGAATTTTCTCTCGTCATGATCTTTGCTCTTGGACTCCTAACTATAGCAAATGAACCAATTGTTAGATTTGTTGTCGGGATTACTGGAGGAATATTTGTTATCGTTTTTGGTATAGTCCAAATCCGAAATTCAGCACTATTTAAACCTAAGGAATCAAAGTTTAAAAAAACATCTTTTCGCCATCTTTTTTTCATCGGTTTAGCATTTACTGGTTTTAACCCTTTCTTTATAATATGGTGGCTGACTGTTGGAGCAGAACTAATTCTTATCTCCCTTGCATTTGCATCATTCATAGGTGTTATTTTCATGTATATTTGTCATGTATGGATGGACTATGTCTGGTTAATAGGTGTTGCTCACCTTTCAAAAAAAGGAACAGATATAATTGGGTCAAAAGGTTACAGAATACTGATAGGTGTATTTGGAGCAATTCTCATCTACTTCGGGATTACCTTTTTTACAGGTGCTATATTTTGAGACATGGGCTTCTCTTTTGCTTCTTTTATATAATTTTATCTAATTAGCGAAAACTTTGGAGTGTACCCCAATTAATATAACAAAAATCAAAGTTAACCATTATTGCCATTCATGGGTTACATTTATATGCCATTATTTTTTCGCGAAAATAGACAAAAAAGGAAATAATAATTCCATGGTACGAAAAACGTATAAAACAATAATTGTTGGAGCGGGAATTTCTGGACTGGCCTGTGCTAGAAGTCTTCAAGAAAGGGATGAAGATTTTTTGATTATTAGTGAGAATGTTGGTGGAAGAATTCTGACATCCATTGATGGGAGTGCCAATTATGGGGTATTTTTTGTTTGCTCAGATTATCATCATGCATTACAATATGTGAAGATAAAGTCAAGAATTAAACTTAGTGATTTCTGTTTTCATGAGGGGGAAAAAACTTATGTTCTTTTTGAACCTAAACTCATAAAATACTCTGTTCAATTTGTAAAAACTCTAAAGTTGCTGTATAAATTCAGAAAAGCCTTCCGTAAGTTTAGAAAGAATTCTGAGGTAATGTCTCAAAAAAATGCAATTGAAAAAGACTCTTTTTTGCATGAATTATATATGCAAAATGCATCTGATTTTGTTCAAAAACGAAAAATGCAGAAAGGAACAGACACCTATCTTTCCAAAGCCCTCTATTCAACAACGTTTTCAAGGATTAGTGAAATGAATGCTTTTAGTTATTTACAATTCCTCCTACCTCTAATCACGCCTGTTTACACTTTTACTTTTGAAAAGGAGAAGATGATACAACCCTTTCAAGAAAAAATGATATGCGGTTATGTAGGTGATGTAACTTATAAAAATGGGCGGTATGCGATTAAAGCTGATGGCAATATCTTTTATGCCAATAACGTTGTTTTAGCAACACAAATCGACTGGTCAAAAAAGTTTGCAGGTGTTAAGAAAACAAACAAACCTGTAAATACCAATATGCTCCATGTAAGAGGGATCCCAAAAAGCATAGTTGCTAGAAAAGAATATCAATTATTTGCCCCACCTAGCAGTGTACAGGTAATAGCCGATCTAAAAGATGGCACATATCTTTTCTATTATGGGCAGAAGCATCCGCCTCTAGAGAAATTTTTTAAAGACCCTCATATCATCACTCACAAATATTGGAATCCTGCTGGGACCATTAACGGCCACATTCTCATAGAAAGCAATAGGGGTAATAATATGTACTTAATTGGAGATTTTAACGTGTGTGGTTTGGAAGAGTCCTATATAACAGGTATTTACGCTGCTAATCAGATAATTAATTCCAAGTAAATAATTTCTTCTTCCATACTTATTATACTTGAGATTGAACCTACATCTCACCAAAAAATTGAGAAACACATAGATGATGATATGTTTATATGCTAAGCAGAGTGAAACATAAAATCCCCTTAATCCTACTAGTGTTGCTTTCTCCAGTTATTGCAGAACTACTGTCAGGTTCTTCTCCGCCTTTAGAGTTTTTTAATCCACTTGTCTTTGTATTGCTTGTCGGTCTGTATGGAAGTGGTGTACTTATTGTTCGTGAACTTTCACTCAAATGGGGGAACAGATGGAGCACTATTCTATTGCTGGGTATAGCCTACGGGATAATTGAAGAAGGGCTTGCCGTGAAGAGCTTCTTTGATCCACAGTGGATGGATTTAGGGATTCTTGGAGTCTATGGAAGGTGGATTGGCGTAAATTGGGTCTGGAGTTTTTATCTTGCCTTATTTCATGCGATTTATAGCATTGCTCTCCCCATACTCATTTTTAATTTGATCTTTCCATCGCTCAAAAATAAACGATTATTGAGCTGCAAGGGTATTGGTGTGGTCTTTGCTATTTTGTTTGTTATTGTTGGATTTTGTTGTCTTATGCTGACACCGTACTGGCCAGATGTCGTTCTTTATCTCGCAACGCTGCTTATTGTTGTGGTGCTTTTTATAGCTGCATGGAAAAATAAGGTCATTCATATGGCCATAAAGAACGTTGAGCCGCCGATACGTCCATTATGGTTCGGTGTCGTTGGGGTAATCTTTACCTTTTCATTTTTCCTTACAATGTATGCAGTGCCCCATCTTGTGCCTTTTCCACCGGTCCCAATACTTATAGGAACAGTATTATGCCTATTAGTATTGCTTTTTGTTATTAAATACTCTGGTAAAACAAATAATTCACATCATATGTTCTCCTTGACAAGTGGGCTATTGTCTTTTTTAATTTTTTTGGCATTTATTCACGAGATCAATGGCATTCCTGGAATGTCTGTTGTTGGCATATTTTTTATTGTTTTCCTGCTTTACATTGGAAGGAGAATTATTCGCCAAACCCCCGCTTTTCCAGATGTATCCAGTTAATTGCATCTTGGATGTTTTTATGAATCCGGGAGAGAAAATACATACCTCAATTTCCCATATTGTTTTTTTGGATAATAACCTATTTCAACCGGTTCCCAATTATACCTAGACCAGGGATAAATGAGCATATCAAAAATATTATTTGTGGAGCCACCAAGAAACTACTGGTTTGTCATGGGTGAATACCTTCCACCGCCCACGTCACTCCTTGTCCTTGCAGCTTATGTAGAAAGAGAACTTCCAGATATAGAAATAGAAGTCCTTGACTGCCAGGGAGAACGGATGAGTTGGGATGGTATTGAAAAATATATCGAATCATCTGCCCCCTCAATTGTTTTAACCTCAGGATTCACCTGTAATGCATATACTTGTGCACGAACATCAGAGTTAACAAAAATCGTAGACAAAGACATTATCACCATTGTTGGCGGAATACATTTTTCATCTGTACCTGAAGAATCACTCACTGCTTTCCCTGAAATCGATTATATCGTCAGAGGTGAAGGAGAAGTAACACTCGTAGATTTAATTAAAACATTAAAGAGCGAAAAAAACATCGAACGGGTAAAAGGAATATCATTTCGCCATAACGGAAAAATTATCCACACACCACCACGCCCTCTAATCAAAAACCTTGACACACTCCCCTATCCAGCTTACCATCTCGTTGAAGATCACATTAAGCACTATCATTTCAGCATGATGGCTGGAAAAAACACGAGTTACATGGTACTAGAAGGAGCAAGAGGGTGCGACCACAGGTGCACTTTTTGTACACAATGGAAACACTGGGGAGGCGTCTGGAGAACAAAGTCAATAAAACGAATTGCAAATGAAATTGAATTCCTCAACGAAACCTATGGAGGGGTTTTCCTCTGGTTCACTGATGACCACTTTAAATTTAGCTTACGAGGAAAGTCATTATACAAAGAACTAAAACATAGAAAATGCAAAGATGATATCATGCTGTTTTTACAGGCGCGAACGGATGACGTCGCAAGACACCCAGATCTAGTTGCAAAACTACGGGAGGTCGGTACATACTGGATTATGTGCGGCGTTGAAAACGATGCAGAAGCAACACTAAAAGAATTCAAAAAAGGAATAAAGACTAAAGATGCCTACGCAACAATGAAAATTCTCAAAGACAACGACGTATTCTCACATGCTATGTTTGTCATCGGCACGAGAAGGGATACCCGCGAATCCATCGAAAGGTTGAAACAGTTCTCGATAGATTTAGGGCCAGATTTTGCAATATATACTGCTCTTACACCATTTCCAGGCACCATATACTATGAAAACGCAAAGAAAAACGGATGGATTGAAGATACAAATTATGCAAACTATGACATGGCTCATGCAGTAATGCCCACAGAAACATTAACACGAAAGGATGTGCAACACGAACTATGGAAATGCTATCAAGCGTTTTACGGTTCTTACAAGAGAAACATAGCAGGAATATTTTCGAAAAACAAGTTGAAAAGAACACTCTACCGCCATATGGCTGGACAACATGTATTGACAAAATTAAGGAGATTGGTTTGAAACAGGTGAAGAACGTTTACTACTATCTTTTTCTGTCGATTGTGGCAGCTGCTCTATTACTAGTATTGACTTTCTTCAGTTCCTCCATCATAAACACTATTGAGACATATGATAAACTATTCATAGGCGGGGCATTTATCACGAGTTGTATATTAGGTATCTCATTTGCAATGTTTCCAAGTTGGTTCAAAAGATTTACAAAACATGAAAACCACGGTGCAGACAGGCAAATAGTCCAAAAAATGACGAGGAAACGCAAGGGTCATCATCCAGACTGTGATCAATTTCAGAATCACGCCATAAGGATAAAAAATAAAACATTCTGCGCGGGCTGTCTTGGCTTATCCATAGGTTCTGTAATATCAATTATTTTAATGATCATCTATATAATTATTGCTAGCAATCAGTCCTCAACCATATTTCACTTTCTTATTTTCCTTGGATTGATCGTGATTGGTCTTACCTATGTAGAAAGCATACTCCCCGTTAGACATGCAGTCGTTCATGTCATCTCTAATATTTTTCTCGTTATAAGTTTCCTTCTAATTACCGTTAGTATATTTGAAATTACAGGCAATAAAATCTATGGAATAATAAGTGTAATCATATCATTCCTCTGGCTAGACACCAGGATTCAACTTTCTAACTGGCAACATGCTAGGATTTGTGAACACTGTAGTGAAACATGTAAAATGTATTGATCTTTTTTACTGCCTAGTAATTATTCGGACGCCTGAAAGGATAATTGCTACTGCAATAACAAGAGCAATAAGCCACCAGAACTCAAAGTTCTGAACCCAGCTTGGTAAGCCTTCTAATGCCCCAATATTTTTCAATACGAACTCAAAGAGAATCCATAGACCTACAAGAATAACTATAATTCCCCAGAAAACAGGGGCGCCATGTTTTCCGCCTGCACATTCTTCTTCACATCGTTTATCCCAGTCTTTTTCATAGTCCTTTTTTGCACCAGTTAAAGAGGCGCCGCATTTAGCGCAAAATTCTGCATCATCTTCATTTTTCTTCCCACATTTTGCACAATACGCCATATTTTTACCTCTCGTTCTCAACTTGTTAATAATTATGCCTTTATATAAGCTTTTTTTCGCCTATAATTTATCTATAATCCCTAAAGTCCCAAACTTTCGGTAATAGGTATTTCCAAGAGATTTTGCAGAATCTAAAAGTCAACTTATCATCATCTATGAAAAAGATTATATTAAGCGATACAATATACCTTTTTTTGAACGGGAACCCTAATCCAAATTAGGGGGGGATTCAATAGCGTGGAGTTTAAAAAGCAAAAAGCAAAACTAGTTCTTGAAGATGGCTCTATTTTTCATGGATATTCCTTTGGTTCTAAAAAAACTGTAAGTGGTGAAGTTGTATTTAACACTGGCATGGTTGGTTATCCAGAAAGCCTAACAGATCCATCCTACAGAGGGCAAATCTTGGTTTTAACATACCCTTTGATAGGTAATTACGGCGTTCCAGGAAATGAAAAAGAAGATAACCTGCTAAAATATTTTGAATCAAATAGAATACAAGTTCAAGGTTTGATAATCACTGATTATTCTGAAACATATTCTCATTGGAATGCTAAAAAATCTCTATCGGAGTGGATGGTAGAACATAATATTCCAGGCATATATGATGTGGATACAAGAGAGCTTACAAAAAAGTTACGGGAAAAAGGAACGATGCTTGGAAAGATTGTTTATGATAAAGAAAATATTAATTTTGAGGATCCAAATAAAAGGAATTTGGTGGCTGAAGTCAGTATTAAAAAACCTATTATATACAAGAAAGGTAGGAAAAAAATTATAGTCATTGATTGCGGTGTAAAAAACAATATAATCAAGGCCTTCCTAAGGAGAAATATATCTGTTATTCGATGCCCCTGGGATTATAATTTCTTAGAAGAAAAGGCAGATGGTATTGTTATATCAAATGGGCCAGGAGATCCTAAAATGTGCCAGGATATTATAAAGAATGTTAGAAAGGCCTTATCTAAAAATATACCTGTTCTTGGTATCTGTCTTGGCTCCCAGATTTTAGCACTTGCTGCGGGGGCCAATACCTATAAACTAAAGTATGGCCATAGGAGCCAAAATCAGCCATGTGTAGAGGTTGGAACCAAAAGATGTTATATAGCCTCACAAAACCATGGTTATGCCGTTGATTCTGACACTTTACCTGAGGATTGGCGAGAGTGGTTTTACAATAATAACGATGGGACAAACGAAGGCATCCTCCATATTTCAAAACCATTTTTTGGAGCGCAGTTTCATCCTGAAGCATCCCCTGGACCAGATGACACCGAATTTTTGTTTGACATGTTTTTAAGAGCGATGAAATCATGAAAGAAAAACAAAGGAAACCAAAGAAGGTTCTGATTTTAGGATCCGGCGCGATAAAAATAGGTCAGGCAGGAGAATTTGACTATTCGGGTAGTCAATCAATTAAAGCATTAAACGAAGAGGAAATTAAAACTGTTCTAATTAATCCAAATATTGCAACGATTCAAACATCTGATTATTTGGCCGATAAAGTGTATTTTTTACCAATAGATGCATATTTTGTTGAAAAAGTAATTGAAAAGGAACGGCCTGACGGCGTATTACTTGGTTTTGGTGGACAAACAGCATTAAACGTTGGTGTAGAACTCGCGGAAAAAGGTATTTTCAAAAAGTATAACGTAGAAATCCTAGGAACTCCTATCCGAGCTATCCTGAATACGGAGGATAGAGACCTATTTGTTAAAAAAATACAAGAAATCAATCTCAAAGTCCCGGTAAGCAAAGCTGTAACTAACGTAGAAGAAGCAGCTAGTGTAGCAGAAAACATTGGTTATCCGGTTATGTGTAGGATAGCCTATGCTTTAGGTGGTTTAGGCTCAGGCGTAGCCCACAATAAAAAACAGTTAAAAGAAATAACGAAAAAGGCTTTTTCTTTTACAAAGCAAATTTTGATAGAGGAATATTTCGGTGGATGGAAAGAACTCGAATATGAAGTTGTGAGAGATCATTATGATAACTGCATCGTTGTTTGTACTATGGAGAATGTTGACCCCATGGGCATTCACACGGGTGAAAGTATTGTTGTTGCCCCAGTGCAAACTTTAACTTCCTCTGAGAACTTTAAATTAAGGGCCATTTCAATAAAGGTGATACGGCATCTGGGCATTGTCGGCGAGTGTAATATACAATTTGCGTTTGATCCCCAATCAGAAGATTACAGAATAATAGAAGTCAATGCTAGGCTAAGCAGGAGTTCGGCTTTGGCCTCTAAAGCAACTGGTTATCCATTGGCTTTTATTGCAACCAAACTCGCTTTAAAATATAGTTTAACTGAAATAGAGAATATTATAACCAAAGAGACACAGGCTTGTTTTGAACCAGCTTTAGACTATGTTGTTGTTAAATATCCACGATGGGATATGCAAAAATTCAGAAAAATCAGTTCTAGCCTAGGCTCTGAAATGAAATCTGTAGGGGAGGTAATGGCAATTGCAAGGAGTTATGAAGAGGCACTCCAAAAAGCAATACGGATGTTAGATGTCGGGATGAACGGTCTTGTTTGTAATGACCTTCAGTTTAATAACCTAGAGAAGGAACTCAAAGAACCAACTGATAAAAGAATGTTTGCAATAGCTGAAGCAATCAAAAGAGGATATTCTGTTGATAAAATATACAATTTTTCTAAGGTCAATTCATGGTTCCTGTATAAAATGAGGAACATAGTTGAGATAGAAGAATCATTAAGACAATATGGACTTGAAAATCTCCCTGTTTCTTTATTAAAAGAAGCGAAGCAAAAGGGTTTTTCTGATCTACAGATAGCAATGCTCACGAACAGTACTGAACTTGGGGTGAGAAAAAGAAGAAAAAAACTGGGTATTGTACCGTACGTAAAACAGATAGATACATTAGCAGCAGAGTATCCAGCGAAAACCAATTACTTGTATCTAACATATAATGGTTGTAAGGACGACGTCACATTCAAAGAAAAAAAACAGGTTATTGTTTTAGGAAGTGGGGCCTATAGAATTGGTTCCTCAGTGGAATTTGACTGGTGCTGTGTAAACTCAGTGATAACGTTGAGAAATTTGAATTACAGAACCATAATGATAAACTATAACCCTGAAACAGTAAGCACAGACTATGATATCTGTGACAAGCTGTATTTTGATGAACTCACTTTCGAAAGAGTTTTGGATATATGTGAGAAGGAAAATCCTTTAGGGGCTATAGTTTCGATGGGAGGGCAGATACCTAACACGTTGGCGTTACCATTGCATAATGCAGGCGTTCCAATACTAGGTACATCACCTCTTAATATTGATAACGCTGAGGACAGACACAAGTTTTCTCAATTATTGGATAAACTAGAAGTAGATCAACCAGAATGGAAGGAATTGACAAGTATAAAGGAGACTGAAGAATTTGCAAACAAGGTTGGCTACCCTGTGCTCATTAGGCCAAGTTATGTTCTTAGTGGTGCTGCAATGAGTATCGCCTTAAGTAAAGATGAATTAAAAAAATATCTCAAAAAAGCCTCTGAGGTTGGTAAGGAGCACCCTGTTGTTATAAGTAAATTTATTACAGGAGCTAAAGAGATAGAGATCGATGCTGTCGCTAAACAAGGCGATCTATATTGCTATGCAATCTCTGAGCATGTTGAGAACGCTGGAGTGCATTCGGGAGATGCAACCATAGTATTGCCTCCTCAAAGAACGTATTTGGAGACCATGAGGAGGATTAAAATAATTGCAAAGAAAGTTGCAAAATCTTTGAGGATAACAGGTCCGTTTAACATACAATTTATAGCCAAAGATAATGATGTTAAGGTTATTGAATGTAATTTAAGGGCTTCAAGAAGTTTTCCTTTCGTTTCTAAGGTTTTCAAGATAAACCTTGTTGATTTAGCTACCAAGGTTATTATGGATAAACGTGTTCCCAAGATAGATCGGTCTTCTTTTGATTTAGATTACGTTGGAATAAAGGCACCACAGTTTTCTTTTACCAGATTAAAAGGCTCAGATCCTATTTTGGGCGTGGAGATGGTTTCTACTGGTGAGGTTGCTTGTCTAGGAGATGATTTTAATGAGGCGTTTTTAAAAAGCCTTATTTCAGTGGGCTCCAAATTACCTAAGAAGACAATTCTGTTATCTACTGGGCCAATAGAGAGTAAAGCGGAGTTCTTGAAAAGTACGAGAATATTAGATAGAATGGGGTTTAAGTTTTATGCTACAAAGGGAACATCTGATTTTATGAAAACAAATGGACTTAAATCAGAGGCTCTGTATTGGCCTTTAGAAAATAAAGAACCAAATACTCTTACCTATATCTCAGACGGGAAAATCGATTTAGTAATAAATATACCTAAAAATATTGAAAAAGAAGAGCTCGATAATGATTATCTCATAAGACGGAAGGCTGTTGACTTCAATGTTCCTTTGATTACCAATTTGCAACTCGCGAAGAGGTTTGTTGAAGCAATTTATGCGACCACGCCTAAAGATTTAAAAATTAAAAGCTGGGATGAATATACTTAGTCATCCAGACATTGAATAAGGATGGTATATTTTTTGACTGTCAACCGCAAGGTTATGCCAACTTAGAAATGAAATCAGTACAGTAACACTAGTGTATACTTTGGGACAACAAAGATATAAGACATTTTAGTATATATTCATATGTTGGGGGAGAAAACATGAAAGACAAAAAAAGCTCAGAACTTGCCAATCTAATCAAAGATGAAACCTTCGACATGGATCCTGAAGAGATTCGTCAACTTGGCTATCATTCAGTAGATCTCATGGTCAATTATTTCAAAAATATGTGTAAGGGGCCAATCCTGACAAGCAAGACTCTCGAACAAATGAAGAAACTGTTAGACGAACCACTTCCTCAAGCTGAGCAAAACCCCCGCACTATTTTAGATGACTGTCGGGAGAAAATCATTGCAAATGCTATACGTATTGGAAATCCGCGTTTTCTCGGCTGGGTTTTAGCATCAGGAACTGTCATCGGTGCATTTGCTGATGGAATAGCAAGCACTCTCAATCAGAACGTTGCTGTCTCAGGTGCAGGAATGGCAACAGCTTTGGAACTATTGGTCATTGATTGGATCAAAGAGATTCTTGGCTACGATCCTAATGCTGCAGGTATCTTACTCAGCGGTGGCTCAATGGCTAACCTTACTGCACTTGCGATTGCCCGTAACGTCACGGCTGATTTTGATGTAGGGACTGAAGGGTTGCAGCAAGATAAAAACATGATTCTGTATGCATCTAAAGAGGTGCATATGTGTGTATCGAAGGCAGCGAATATCTTAGGCATTGGCATGAATAATGTTCACCAAGTAAAAGTAGACGATGCGTTCCGCCTTGACACTAATGATCTGAAAGCTAAAATCATAGAAGATAAAAATCATGGTATGTTTCCCTTTTGTGTGGTGGCAACTGCCGGGACAGTGAACACTGGTGCCATTGACCCGTTAGAATCTATCGCTGATATCTGTCAGCAATATAATCTTTGGTTTCACATTGATGCCGCATACGGTGGCTTTGCATCATTATCCTCAAATCTAAAACCGTTACTAAATGGTATCGCGCGTGCTGATTCTGTAGCACTTGACCCTCATAAGTGGCTGTTCATACCGTTTGAAGCGGGATGTGTTCTAGTGAAAAATCCATCTCATATGATTCAGACTTTTTCTATAAATGCTCCTTATATTCACTTGAGGGACACTGCACCTCTTTCAAGTAAAGACGTGGACTTCTCTAACTATGGTCTCCAACTTTCCCGTCAGTTTCGTGCGCTCAAGATATGGATGTCTCTTAAGCAGTATGGCATCAAAAAGTATGGACGACTTATTAATCAGAACATTTATCTGGTACGGTATTTAGCAGCACTAGTCGATGAATCATCAGATTTTGAGGCTGCTAGTCCTGTTACTTTGAGTATCTTTTGTTTCCGATATTTTCCTGAAGATTTACGACAAAGATATCGAGAGGTGGATCAGCTTCAAGGAGAGAAAATTGAGGAATATCTCAACCGGCTTAATCGCGTCATTACCGAAGAGATGCGTACAGATCAACGAGCAGTATTGTCCAGCACAGCTCTAGGGAGCAAATATGTTTTAAGAGCTTGTATTGTCAATTATCGCACGACAAAGCAGGATATTAAGGATATCTTAACGATTTTACGGGAATTAGGACACGCTGCTGACAAAAAGCTTCGCAGGGAAAACTTGTGATTATTTTTTAATCTCCTGTATTAAATTTTTTCATATTCAAACCTCTTATATTTCTGTTTCATCGCTGGTGAAATGTTCCAGAGGTGCTGAACGATCGGAAGCGGTATTCTTTCTGCTTCTTTCTTTGTCTGTTGAAATTCTTTTTTAGATATCAATGGGAACAATGGACATTTTATGACGATGCAGTCTCGTTTATTATTTTGGTAATGTGGAATAACAGGCCACACCTTACATAATGTAGGTTTTACACCGTGAATCTTACAAGAATAATCTTTTTTTAGATAGGGACAGTTTCCATTGTCTCCTGGTTTAATAGCGTATACTTCATCTCTGATTTTTGTAAAATGATCCTCGAATCCTGCTTTGAGAATATTGTGTTTTTCTTTTTCTGTTACAGGGGGCATAAGTATGGTACAGCACAATGCTTTACATTGGTTGCAAACCCCTAAAAATCGTTGGGAGCTGGGCATAGAATAAGAAATTTTTCACGGTTTATAAACGTTACTAGAGACGTTTATAATGGGTAAAAATAACACATTAGTCCATAAAATTAAAATATGGTAAGTTAGTGTATATAATAGGAATAATCAATGGATCTTGATAGATTAATAACAATAATTACCACAAACACACATCAAGATCTTCAAAGCAACCCAAAAATCCTCTTGACAGAATTAAAACAATCAGGATTGCCACTAAAAGAGCAGAGGGATTTGATTAAAAAAATCATTAAAATTACAAAGATTACAAATAACCCAAAACTACGAGAAAGCTACCTCAGATCTTACCTTAGAATCTTTCAAGAAAGCATCCCGGTTGGTGGAAGAGAAGGATCAATAGTCATTGAACTAACAAAAAAATGCACCAAACACTGCATCCATTGTTACTCAAAGTTTACCGGGCAACGAGAATACATGCCAGATAACATCCTCAATTCAATTATCAGTACTGCAAGAAAACAATTTAAATATGTTTTTTTAACTGGAGGTGAACCAACCTTAGATTACCGAGTATTCATCCTTGCTAAAAACAATCCAGACATGATATTTTTTATGATCACAAACGGCAGTACAATTATGCAGGACTATGCAAGACAGTTATCTCTCCTTGGAAACTTAATACCTATGCTAAGCATTGATGGAAGCTCGTCATTAACACACGACCGTCTGCGTGGAGAGGGTAGCTACGAAGAAGTGATGAATGCAATTGAACATCTAAATGCAAATGGTGTCCCCTGGGGTTACATCAGTTTAGTTACAGCAACAAACATAGATGAGGTTCTCAGTGAAGAATTCATAATGGATAAAATCAAAAAAGGTGCTTTTCTCGCTCGATACCTCGAATATATTCCCGTTGGCCCAACACCCAATACAGATCTAATTCTATCGGGAGATGCATACTATTTTCTCGAAAAAAGAAAAAACGAAATAATCAATTCAAATATGATATACATGCAAAAAACGTCACAGCCAAAATGCAACGGCGCACTCTACTTCGATGTCGATGGTAATATCAAAAACTGCTTTTGTTTCCATTATGCAAAATTCAATGTATCAAAAGATGACATAGATACGTCAATTAAAAAAACACGAAAAGACTGGGTATCCTACCAGTGGACTGGTGAATGTCCTATATATGCCGATTCCCGAGGATTTAAAAATCACTTAGAAAAACTTGGATGGAAAAACCTTTCGACCACCGATGAACCATACCTTAACAATCCCGAAATAACTCAGCGATTAGTGCACAATTACCATGAATTCCTAAAAATTAAAGCAAAACAGTGGGGGTAACGTTACAGAGAACTGCAAGAATGATCTCTGCTTAAAAAAACATCATTCTCCTTTTTTATTCTTTAAGTGGAGAGTGTGTTTAATAATAGAAACAATATAGCATGCAGCGATCATGGACCATAAAATAAGAATCTTAATTGTCGTAACAATAGTTATTTTTATTTCAGGCTTTCTAGTTATTCGTTATACAACTGATGTTTCGGCTCTTGAAAAGGTTAACATAACTATAGAGAATATTAACATACAAGAGTCGCATCTTACGTATTGCAAGCTAAAACTAAAGGTGAACATCTCCAATCCAACTAACGAGTATATCTCTGGACTTTTTGCAGAATTTGATATTTCTATTGCCAGTACCTACGTGGGAAATGGAAGCGTTCCAACAGTTTCAATCCCTGCACAATCCCAGACAAAGAAAGATGTTATTCTCACAATATACTACGCTGATGTGGGGAATGCTGTTATCGATGGGATACAAATAGGAAACTTTGATCTTACTGTACATGGAGAAGCAAAAGGAAATGTTCTCTTCAATCTCATTACTGTTTCGAAATCGTTTACCGCATCTTACTCGCATTCCTGAAAACTAAAAGATAAACAAGAAAAACTTAGCAATTCAACCTTATCTTTGCTCGTTCTATATTATTTGTTAGTATATGTTTATGGTATATGCCAACTTTTGGATTTCTTTATATCCACTTCTCCACCATATGCTCTTTTTGGTGTAATTCCTTTAGCCACTGCGGCAGCTGCAACCGTTTTTATTATATCGCCAACTATAAATGGTATCATACCCAGTGATAATAATTCCAAGATTCCAACAGAAACTCCCAATGCATTTAGATAGAAATAAAGATATACTAAACCAGGCACATATATTAATACAAAGGTCGCAAAGAGCATTAATGGAAGCATGCTGAAAAAGCTTCTTGATCTAATATATTTATCTGTAACATATCCAAGGAAGAAGGCTGCAATAACAAAACCAAGTATATACCCGCCAGTAGAGCCAGTAATGGCACCCATACCTCCTTGAAAATTTGCAAACCAAGGTACACCCATTGCCCCAATTCCTGCATACATACAAAGGCTAATTCCACCCCATGTTCCAAGTAAAATCCCTGCTAGGATTACAGCAAATGTTTGTCCTGTAATAGGCACTAATGGGTTCCATGGGAAATAGAATCTAAACTGTGCCAATACTCCAGTCAAACATGCAAAAGCGAAAGCTAAAGAAATTTTATGTAAAAGTTCTAATTCATATCGCCATTTGAAAAAGTTATATCTTGCATTTTTGTATATGTCCATATACATAGTTATTTCCATTTTTATTTGCCACCCTTATAGACCACGACTGCCCGCATGGTCAATTATTTATTTATACTTTTTCCCAACCTTTATTATTCAAAATCATATTCTTAAGGGTCGATATCTATGAACTACGAAACGCTAACAGCTAATATAAAGGAAAACATCGCCTATATAACCCTCAACAGACCTGAACGACTGAACTCGTTTGACATGAAACTTGGAGAAGAACTCTACGATGTTTTACAAGATATTGATACTAAGCCGGAGATCAGAGCAGTCATCATCAAAGGAACTGGGAAAGGATTCTGTGGTGGTGGAGATGTCAAAGAAATGTATGCGGCAGAAGACAAATCACAATTTTTAAGAGATCTTACTATAGCAATACACAAATGTGTCATCGAAATGAGAAGCATGGAAAAACCAGTGATAGCAGCAGTCAACGGTGCAGCGTTTGGCGCAGGTCTATCATTAGCACTAGCGTGTGATATTATCATTGCAGTAAAAGAGGCGAAATTTGGCACCGCGTTTATAGGAATAGGTCTTGCGCCGGGATGTGGGACACAGTTTTTTACAAAACTCACTGGATATCAAAGAGCCTGTGAGTATATTCTTACCTCAAAGACATTTACAGCAGAAGATGCAAAACAACTAGGTATAGTAAATAAGGTAGTTGATTCAAGTGAACTAGATAGTGCAATTGAAGAATTTATTTTAAAGTTCAAAAAACTCCCCCCCATAGCAGTAGGCAAAGCTAAAATGCTCATCAATAAAAGCCTCGATAACGATATGATCTCACATTTGGAACTTGAGAGTATTACCGCCGCAAAATCAGCAGGAACAGAAGATTTTAAAGAAGGAGTAACAGCATTCGCTGAAAAGAGGAAACCCATTTTCAAAGGCAGGTAAAATTTCCGGCAATTGTTGAAAAAACTATAAACCTCTCAGGGATCTCCATTTATTTTTCAATAAAGAAATATAGGGATTTTATTGAATTGAAGCAAAAAGTTTATTAAGGACGGGTGACAAATGTTAACATGGGGGAATATAGAAACGATTATTGTTGGTATAGTTTCAGATTTAGAAGAAAAAGAAGAAATCGAAAGAATTGCCAAATTGTTTGTATTTGGGCAAAGAATAAGAAAATTATCACGTTTATCACATAAATGATTATATCGCCCTATGTATAATCATCTATGAAAGATAAAAGAGAATAGAAAAGGGAAGAGATACCCCCTACGACAATTAACGATGGTTTCACCTACTCATTTTTTATATGTTTTATTTCTTTCTGACTAGGGAATCTCCGTTGATGATAGAAACATTTATTTATCGTCCTTATCATCAGAGCCGGTATTCCCTTA